>NZ_JARVRI010000037.1:0-99035 GCF_030209785.1 Arthrobacter sp. efr-133-TYG-120 | reverse complement strand
AAGGTGATGCGCGTCCGAGTTTCGGTGACCGTGACCGGAAGCCGTTTGGTGACCGTGATCGGAAGCCGTTCGGTGACCGTCCGCGCCGCGAAGGCGACGGAGAACGCCGTAGCTTCGGCGACCGCCCCGAGCGCGGTCCCCGCAAGTTCGATGGCCCACGTACCGAGGGACGTAGCTTCGGCGGCGGATCCTGGGAAGAGCGTCCCGCCCGGGTTCCCAACGCGGCGGATCTGCGCAGCGCCAACCGCCCGGACCGCGAGCGTTCCCCGGAGATCGACGACGACGTTACAGGCCAGGAGCTCGACCGGGTCACCAAGCACCAGATCAAGACCCTTGAAGGCGCGAATGCCGATTGGGTTGCCAAGCACCTGGTGATGGCGGGCCGCCTCATCGATATCGACCCTGAGCTGTCCTTCCAGCATGCCCTCGCCGCAAGCCGCCGTGGTGGCAGGTTGGCGGCTGTCCGCGAGGCTGTGGGCCTGACTGCCTACGCTGCCGGCCACTATGGGGAGGCACTTCGCGAATTCCGCACCTACCGCCGGATCAGTGGCTCCAACGTCCATTTGCCCCTTATGGCTGACTGCGAACGCGGTCTGGGGCGCCCGGACCGTGCGCTGGACGTCGTCCGTTCACCCGAGGCCCAGGATCTCGACGCTCCCGGCAAGGTTGAGCTAGCCATTGTGGCTTCCGGCGCCCGGAGCGATCTTGGCCAGTTGGATGCCGCCGTCGCTGAGCTGGAGATCATCCAGCTCGACATCAACCGCGCCTTCTCCTACAGCCCGCGCCTGTTCCGTGCCTACGCCGACGCCCTGACTGCAGTGGGTCGCACGGAAGAAGCCGGCAAGTGGCAGCGCCAGGCGGTTGTCGCCGAAAACGCCCTCGGCGTTGGAGACTTCGAGGATCCGGACATCATCGACCTCGGCGAGGACGACGAGAACGAGGTTCGCAAGCCCCGTTTCCGGAACATCGAAGAGAACACCGGGCGATCCGAAGAGAGCACGTCCGAGGCCGCGCCCGCGATCGCGGAGACGGCCATCTCCTCCGAAACCACCGAACAGGACGACACGGAACAGAACGACGTAGAACTCGACGACGTCGAGTCTGACTACTTCGAGTCCGACGACGCCGAGTCGGACCGCGATTCCGTGGAGGAAGACGAGGACAACGAGGAAGACGGAGAAGAGGCTTCCAACGGCGAAGAGACCAAGAATGACTGAGGCCTCGCTGGTATCGCGTTTTGACGCCGTTCTGTCCGATCTGGACGGAGTTGTCTACGCAGGCCCGCACGCGATTCCCGGCGCTGTGGAGTCCCTGCAGCGGCTCGAGTCGGTCGGGGTGCGCCTCGGCTATGTCACCAACAACGCCTCGCGTACCCCGGCACAGGTTGCCGCGCATCTTCGTGAACTGGGCGCGCCTGCTGAGGACAACCAAGTGGTCAGTTCTTCGCAGGCCGCCGGGGACCTTTTGGCCGGACTCCTGGCTCCGGGTTCCCGGGTAATGATCACCGGCAGCCCGGCGCTGGCCCACGAAATCGAACTCGTGGGACTCACACCTGTCCACAGCGCCAAAGAGAACCCTGTGGCTGTTGTCCAGGGCTTCAACCCGGACATCGCGTGGAAGGATCTTGCGGAGGCGTCCTACGTTGTTGCCGCAGGCGCCCTCTGGGTAGCTACCAATACGGACATGTCCATTCCCCAGGCCCGCGGGATCGCTCCCGGAAACGGCACCCTCGTGGCCGCTGTCGCGTCCGCCACGGGCAAACAGCCGCGGGTCGCCGGCAAGCCGGAGGCCCCGCTCTTCCACTCGGCGGCACGGAGGCTGAAGTCAGAGCGCCCGATCGTCGTGGGAGACAGGCTGGACACCGACATCCTTGGTGGAAACCGTGCGGGCTTCGCGACGGCGGCGGTCCTCACCGGTGTCGACACGCCCGAGTCCATCCTTGCCGCTCGCAGCTCGGAACGCCCCGGCTACTTGCTGGCTGACCTGACGGAACTGTACGAGCCGTACCCCGAGATCGTCGAGGAGGACAGCACGTTCCGCTGCGGAAAGGCAACCGCCGAAGTCCAGGACGGCCTGATCACCGTCTCCGGTTCCGAGAAGGACCTGGACGCCTGGCGTGCTGCGTGCGCAGCCTGGTGGGCCGCCAATCCCGACGCGGCAGAGGCTACATCGCCGCGGCTCGAATGGCTGGAAAACTAAACTGGTCCAATGAGCGAGTTGAACGATCACCCGGAGGGCGCCGGCGGTCCGCAAAGCACTGAGCTTCAAAGCCTCGAGCCGCAAAGCGCCGAACCGCACGACGCTCCATGGCCAGACGGCACGGCGTCCACGGGCGACGCCGCCGTGGATTCCACCTTGGAGCGGCTGGCGGTCGTCTCCGCTGTCCCGGTGGCCGAGCACAGCGGCATCTACGCCGAGATCCACGACTCCCTGCTGGCGGCCCTCGACGCCGACGAGCGCTGAGCATGGCCAGACTCGACCAGGAACTCGTCAGCCGTGGATTGGCGAGATCGCGGACCCATGCCGCGAAACTCATTGCGGACGGAAAGGTCAGTTCCGGAGGCAGCGTTCTCGCCAAGGCAGCGCAACAAGTCTCCGAAGAGACAGAAATTGATGTTCAAGCCCACGCCGAGGACGTTTACGTCAGCCGCGCCGGACACAAACTGGCCGGGGCGCTGGCGGCCTTCCCTGCCGTCATTGTGGAAGGAAAGCGGTGCCTCGACGCCGGAGCCTCCACCGGTGGCTTTACTGACGTGCTGCTCCGGCAAGGTGCCGCGCATGTCGTGGCGGTCGACGTCGGGCATGACCAGTTAGTGCCGTCCCTGCGGAACGATCCCCGCGTCGCAGTCCATGAGGGCCTCAACGTCCGTTACATGACGCCCGAGCAGATCGGCGGGCCGGCCGCGCTCACTGTGGCCGACTTGTCCTTCATTTCCCTCACCCTGGTTCTGCATCCGCTCGCGGCATGCACCGAGCCCGGGGGAGACCTCGTGCTCATGGTGAAGCCGCAATTCGAGGTCGGCAAGGAGCGGCTGAGCCGCACCGGCGTGGTCACCTCGGACCATGAACGGCGGCGCGCGGTGGCCCAAGTCGCTAGATCGGCTGTGGACGCAGGGCTTGAACTCTGCGGCCTGGCGCCGAGTCCCTTGCCGGGCCAGGACGGAAATGTGGAGTACTTCCTGTGGATAAAACGCAGGATGCAGGCGGACTTGCCTAAGATCGAAGAGCGGGACGACGAAGTTGCTGCACTGATGGAACGAATCTGGACCACCCACTAGAAAGCAGAACACCATGAGCAGGCGCGTTTTGGTCCTTGCCCACACCGGGCGCGAGGACTCCCTTCGCGCGGCTTGGGATGCCTGCGGGCAGCTCCACTACTCCGGCTTGATACCCGTGATGCAGAAGTCTGAACTGGACGACATCGAACGGTTCTATGGCGTGGTGGACAAGCCGATCGAGATACTCCACGAGGACGTCCGGTTGGAAGATGTCGAACTCGTCATGGTTCTCGGGGGCGACGGCACCATCCTGCGCGCGGCCGAGCTGGTCCGCAACGTCGATGTTCCCCTGTTGGGCGTCAACCTCGGGCATGTCGGCTTCCTCGCCGAGAGCGAGCGTGCCGATCTTGCCCAGACCGTCGAATGGATTGCCAGCCGCGAATACACGGTGGAAGAGCGCATGACCATCGATGTCCAGGTGTGGGTCCGCGGCCAGAAGATCTGGCATACCTGGGCCCTCAACGAAGCCGCCATTGAAAAGGCTGACCGGGAGCGCATGATCGAAGTGGTGACCGAAGTGGATGAACGTCCGCTGACGTCCTTCGGCTGCGATGGAGTGGTGCTTGCTACCCCTACGGGCTCCACGGCCTACGCCTTCTCATCCGGCGGGCCTGTGGTGTGGCCGGAGGTGGAGGCCCTCGTGATTGTCCCCATCAGCGCCCATGCCCTGTTCGCCAAACCCCTCGTGGTTTCGCCGCGGTCCAAGCTGGCCGTGGAGATCCTCACCAGGACCGATGCCCAGGGCGTGCTTTGGTGCGACGGCCGCCGTTCCGTGGACCTCCCACCCGGCGCCCGGATCGAAGTAACCCGGTCCACCCGGCCTGTGCGGCTTGCCCGCACCCACCAGACCCCGTTCTCCGCCCGGCTCGTGCGGAAGTTTGAGCTGCCCATCCACGGCTGGCGGGGTCCGGCACCCCGTTCGGCTGACATCCACACCGGTCCTACCCCCGTGATCAGGACCTTCAAGCCCAGCCCTTTGCCGACGCCCCAGGACGTGCGGACAGGCAGAGCGGCCGACCCCACAAAGGAGATGTAAACCATGATCGAGGAACTCCGGATCCGTGATCTCGGCGTCATCACCGACGCCACCTTGCCGTTGGGGCCCGGCCTGAGTGTGGTCACGGGTGAAACGGGCGCCGGCAAGACCATGGTGGTCACCGCCGTCGGGCTCCTTCTGGGGGCCAGGTCCGACGCCGGTGCGGTACGCTCCGGTGCCAAGTCGGCCTCTGCGGAGGCCACGCTCTTGCTCGATCCCGCGCACGCCGCCGTGGGACGGGCCGTGGAGGCCGGCGGCGACGCGGAAGAGTACAACGGCGGCACCCAGCTCCTGCTGGCCCGCACCGTGGGTGCTGACGGCCGTAGCCGTGCTTTCGTGGGCGGCCGATCGGCCCCCGTCGGCGTGCTGGCGGAACTTGGCGAGAGCCTCGTGGTGGTGCATGGCCAGTCGGACCAGATCCGGCTCAAGGGTGCCGTGGCGCAGCGGCACGCATTGGACCGCTTCGCCGGGGCCGAGCTCGCGGCGATGCTCACCGAATACCAGGAGCTTCACGGCCATTGGAAATCCAGCCAGGCAGAGCTCGACACACTCCGCGGCGAGGCCCGCGAAAGGCTGCGCGAGGCGGAATCGCTCGCGGTCGCGCTCAACGAAATCGACGACGTCGATCCCCAGCCGGGTGAGGACGAGTCCCTCAAGGCCGAGGCCGTGAAGTTGGCGAACGTGGAAGAGCTCCGCATCGCCGCCGCGGCAGCACATGAAGCACTGATCTCGGAGGAATTCGGCGAAACGGCCGATGCCACGACTCTGATTGACTCTGCCAAACGTGCGCTCGACCAGGTTTCCGAGCATGACGAATCGTTGGCGGGAGCCGCCGCAAGGCTCGCCGAGATCGGCTTCCTCGTCAACGACATCGCGGGGGAGCTGTCCAGCTACCAAGCGTCCCTGGACTCCGAGGGACCCGAACGGCTTTCGGAGATCGAGGAGCGGCGCGCAGCGCTGGCCAAACTCATCCGCAAGTACGCTCCGAGCATCGACGAGGTCCTGGAATGGGCGGCAGCTTCGAGGACCCGCCTGGATGAACTGCAGGATGACTCGAGCCGGATCGAAGCGCTTGACGCCGAGGTGGTTGCTGCGGAGTCGACGCTGCGAAAGCAGGCCACGCGCATCTCGAAGTCGCGCTCGAAGGCAGCCAAGGAGCTCTCCGCGCGCGTGAGTGCGGAACTCACTGCCCTTGCGATGGCCGATGCAACCCTGGTGATCGAGGTGGACAGCCAAGGACAGCTGGGGCCGCACGGCATCGACGACATCTCCTTCCTCCTGCAACCGCACTCAGGCGCCCCGGCACGCCCCCTCGGCAAGGGCGCGTCCGGTGGTGAGTTGTCCCGCGTCATGCTCGCCATCGAAGTGGTCCTCGCAGCCGTGGATCCGGTGCCGACCTTCGTCTTTGACGAAGTGGATGCCGGAGTGGGCGGGCGTGCCGCCGTCGAGATCGGACGCCGGCTTGCCATGCTGGCCCGCCACGTCCAGGTGCTGGTGGTAACCCACTTGCCGCAGGTGGCCGCCTTCGCCGACCAGCACATTCGGGTCACCAAGACCTCAGTCCGGGGAAGCGACGGAAAGACCGCTTCTGGCTTCACGTCCAGCGATGTCCAGCTCCTCGATGACGAAGAACGCGTGAAGGAGCTTGCCAGGATGCTCGCGGGGCAGGAAGACTCGGAGTCTGCGCGCGCGCATGCCCAGGAGTTGCTGGACGACGCCAAACTGCTGCCCCAGCAGGCATAGGAGCCCGGCCGCAGCCTGGGACATCGGTCACATGCGCGCCTTCGTCGGGCTGGGAGACCGCTTCGGCGGTCCCGTTGCCACGAGCGGATTCCCAGCCGCCCGGCCTGTTTTTACCGGTCCGGGTGGACTTTACTCTTGATCCTTGCCCCACGGCAGGGGACTATTGAGCATTTGGGAAAACGGCAAAGCGGATCCTTTGGAGGCGCAATTGATGATAGGCTCGAATTCCGTGGTGCAGCGATCAAATTCCCGTGTAAATTCCCGGTTCCCGGGCTCGTCCAAGACGACCAAACACATCTTTGTCACTGGCGGTGTGGCGTCCTCGCTCGGTAAGGGACTGACGGCTTCGAGCCTCGGCCACCTGCTGCGGGCACGCGGTTTGTCTGTAACTATGCAGAAGCTCGATCCCTATCTCAACGTGGATCCGGGCACGATGAACCCCTTCCAGCACGGCGAAGTCTTCGTCACTGACGACGGCGCCGAAACCGACCTCGACATCGGACACTACGAGCGCTTCCTCGATGAGAACCTCGAAGGCTCGGCCAACGTCACAACCGGCCAGATCTACTCGACTGTCATCGCCAAGGAACGGCGTGGTGAGTACCTCGGCGACACCGTCCAGGTCATTCCGCACATCACGGACGAGATCAAGCGCCGCATGCGCCTCCCCGCTGAGGGCAAAAACGCTCCGGACGTCATCATCACCGAAATCGGCGGCACCGTGGGCGACATCGAGTCGCAGCCTTTCCTCGAGTCCGCGCGCCAGGTCCGCCAGGACATCGGCCGCAACAACGTCTTCTTCCTGCATGTCTCCTTGGTGCCGTACATCGGACCCTCGCAGGAACTGAAGACCAAACCAACACAGCACTCTGTTGCCGCGCTGCGTTCCCTCGGCATCCAGCCGGAAGCGATCGTGATCCGTTCGGACCGCGAAGTGCCTGACGCCATGCGCGAAAAGATTGGCCGCATGTGCGACGTCGATATCGACGCCGTGATCAACGCCGCCGATGCGCCGAGCATCTACGACATCCCCAAGACGCTGCACACCCAGGGCCTTGACTCCTACGTTGTCCGAGCCCTGGATCTCCCGTTCAAGGACGTCGACTGGACCAGTTGGGACAAGCTCCTCGAAGCTGTCCACAACCCCAAGCACCACGTGGAAGTTGCTCTCGTGGGCAAGTACATCGACCTCCCGGACGCATACTTGTCCGTGACCGAGGCCTTGCGTGCCGGCGGTTTTGCAAACGAAACCAAGGTCAAGATCCGCTGGGTCCCCTCGGACGAATGCGAAACCCTCGAAGGCGCCACCAAGTCCTTGGCCGGCGTCGACGCCATTTGCGTTCCCGGCGGCTTCGGTATCCGTGGCCTCGAGGGCAAGCTTGGTGCGCTCAAGTTCGCCCGCGAGACAAAGCTTCCGGTGCTGGGCCTGTGCCTCGGTCTCCAGTGCATGGTCATTGAGTACGCCCGCAACGTGGTCGGCCTCGAGGGGGCGTCCTCCAGCGAGTTCGAACCCGACTCCAAGTACCCGGTCATCGCCACGATGGAAGAACAGCTCGACATCGTGGACGGCAAGGGCGACCTTGGCGGCACGATGCGCCTGGGCCTTTACGAAGCCAAATTGGATGAAGGCTCCGTGGTTGCAGAGACCTATGGCGCAACAACCGTCAGCGAGCGTCACCGGCACCGCTACGAGGTCAACAACAAGTACCGCGAGCAGATCGCCTCCGAGGGACTCGTGTTCTCCGGTACGTCTCCCGATGGCAAGCTGGTTGAGTTCGTGGAACTGCCGCGTGACGTACACCCGTACTACGTGGCAACACAGGCCCACCCCGAGCTCAGCTCCCGCCCGACGCGCCCGCACCCGCTGTTTGCCGGCCTCGTCAAGGCCGCGCTGGAGCGCCAGTCCGGCGTGGACTCGGTAGCAAAGTCAGCCCGCAAGGTCGCTGCGAAGTAATCGCTCACACAAACGAAGGACGGCGCGATGCCCGGTATTTCTGAAACCCCCAGCACTTTTCGGAAGGTTTCGGACATGCCGAGCCCGCGTCGTCTTTTGTCGTCCAGCAAGGTCTATGAAGGCCGTATTTGGGACGTCGTCAGTGACGCCTTCGAGCTCGGCGAAGACACGGGCACTTTGGTCCGCGACTACATCGATCATCCCGGCGCCGTCGCGGTGCTGCCGATGAATGTCGACGGCGAGATCCTGTTGCTCAAGCAATACCGCCACCCGGTGGGCATGGACCTGTGGGAGATTCCTGCCGGGCTTCTTGACGTGGCCGGCGAGGACTTCGTGGTCGGCGCGGCCAGGGAGCTTGCGGAAGAGGCCGATCTTACGGCTGCCACGTGGAATGTCCTCGCGGACTTCTTCAATTCGCCCGGCTCCTCGAGCGAGGCGATTCGCATCTATCTGGCACGCGGATTGGGAGACGTTCCCGAGGCGGAACGGCACGTCCGCACGGATGAAGAGGCCGAAATCGAACTCGTGTGGGTCACGCTTGACGAGGCGGTTTCGGCGGTCCTCGAGGGCCGCCTGCATAACCCGTCCGCCGTCGTCGGGATACTCGCGGCCGCCGCCGCACGCGCCGACGGCTTCAGGAACCTGCGGCCGGCCGACGCTCCCTGGCCCGCCCACCCGAGCCAGCGCTGACCGTGCCCCAGCTCGCGGAGACCAGGGTCCGGACCGCCATTGACCGGGCCGTCACGGACTACCTGCAACACCTCGGCGTGGAACGAGGCCTTGCAAGCAACACTCTGTCCGCATACCGACGGGACCTGTCCCGCTATTCGAACTTCCTGGCCGCGTCCGGCGTCGACAACCCGGGCAATATCTCCCGGCGTGACGTCACCGCCTTTGCGCAGGCGTTGGCAGACGGTTCCGATGGGGGCGCCGCCCTCGGCGTCCGCTCTGCGGCCCGCACCGTGGTTGCCGTCCGGGGGCTGCACAAGTTTTGGGCCCTGGAGGGGACGACGACGGCGGACCCCGCCAGCGATGTCCACCCGCCAATGCCCGGCAAGCGTCTGCCGAAGGCAATTAGCGTCGGCGAAGTGACCCGCATACTTGAGGCTGCCGGTGCCGACACCGCCACCGGGTTGAGGGACCGCGCGCTCTTGGAGTTCCTCTACTCCACAGGTGCCCGCATCAGCGAAGCTGTAGGCCTTGACGTCGACGATGTCTCGCTCGAAGCGGAAGCCGATGGTCCTGCGATCGTGCGGCTCTTCGGAAAAGGTTCCAAAGAGCGCCTGGTTCCTCTGGGGTCTTACGGTGCACGCGCCGTCGGGTCCTACGTGGTTCGCGGAAGGCCTGCGTTGGCCGCGAAAGGAAAAGGCACGCCGGCGCTGTTCCTGAATGCCCGCGGAGGCCGGATCAGCCGGCAGAGCGCCTGGACTATTCTCAAGACCGCGGCCGAGAAGGCCAACATCACCAAGGACGTCTCCCCGCACACCCTCCGGCATTCTTTCGCCACGCATCTGCTTGAGGGCGGCGCTGACGTCCGGGTGGTTCAGGAGCTCCTGGGCCACGCCTCGGTGACCACCACGCAGGTGTACACCTTGGTCACTGCCGACACTTTGCGTGAAGTGTATGCGGCTGCGCATCCGCGAGCCCTAGGCTGACGCATTGCGCCACCCGCTGGACACTGCACGCAGTTCGGTGCCGGTTACGCCAAGACCTTGAAGGTCAGTTCCACCGCGTTCAGGAACAGCGCCAGAATGGACATGCCGAGGCCGGCTACGAGCAGAAGGCCCGGGTGCGCCAAGCCGACAACCACCCGCCTCAGATGAGGCCGGGAGCGTAGGAATTCGTCGAGGACGATCAACAACGCCCAGAATCCGGTCCATATCCACCCGGAGTAGAGCGGATGCCGGACCAGCCAGCCAGGCAGCCAGGCCTCGGAGGCTTGCTCGTTCCCCTCTTGGCTCACGGCGACACTTTAGCAACCGGCGGCTCTTGCTGGTCCGGTTGGCGTGGCAGCGCTGTAACCTGCGGGCTCGTGCCGGAAACTATACAGTTGGCCAGGGTTTGGTTGGGGTTTCGGATTGAGGGTGGGGGATTGTGCTTTCCGAGGGGGAATCGGCGTTCGTTGCGCTGCATAGGGATACGTACCCGCGCATCTTCCGTTTTGTGCGGCGACGTGTGGAGGATCCGCATGTGGCCGAAGAGTTGGCTGCGGACGTATTTCGGGTCGCTTGGCAGAAGTGGGATGAGGCGTCATCGGTGGATGTGGCCTGGTTGTTCACGGTGGCGAGAAATCTTCTGGGAAACGCTTATCGGAGCCATCGGCGCCAGGTAGCACTGCATGAGCGCCTCCGTGAGTCCGTGGTTTCCGGCGACGGGGCCGGAAACGGATACTCGCTGGTGGATGAGGTGTTGGATTCCATGCGGGAGAAAGACCGGGACATCCTGCAGTTGGCGTACTGGGATCAAATGACGATGGTAGAGATCGCGGCGGTCCTGCAGTGCGGAGAGTCGGCCGCGAAGGTGCGGTTGCACCGGGCGCGGGAGGCTTTCCGAAAGCTACTGCCGGCCGGTAGCGGCGCGGTGGCACAGAAGTTGGGGGCATAGGGATGGATCCGATCAGAGAATTGATTGAGGGGGCCGATCCGTTGCGCAGCGGAGTTGGCGCGGTGCCGGATGCAGAGGCGGCTTTGGTCCGGGTGCTGGCTTCTCCCGGGAACGGTCCTGACAAGCTGCCGCCGAACGTTCGGTCCATGGCGGCTGGACGCCGGCTGCGGAATGCCAGGATTGCAGGATTGCTGACGATGGCCGCTGCCGCGGTGACCACAGGGGTGCTCGTGGCAGCGCACTTGGGTTCGATCACTGCAGTCCCGGATCCGGCCGGCACGTCCTCCATGACGCCGAGCGCGCCACCGACGGCCACAGCTACGGCGGCCGGCACAGCCAGCCCGACGGCGAGCCCGAGCGAGACAGCAGGCCCGACGGCGGCGCCCACGTCACTTGCCGGCGTCGGACACGGTGAGTGCTCGATTCAGAACCTGACGGGCGCCATGACTTCATTGGAGCAGCTGAAACCGGTTCTCCGGCTTGTGGGCTGCAAGGCCGGATGGATGAGCATCATGGCGCCCGCACCAAGCGACAATCCGAACCCGGAACCGGGGGACTGGTTCTGGATCGCCAAGCTTGTCAACGGGAGCTATGTGCAGGAAACCAGCCTTGGGAACTGGGCAGGCGCAGCGTCCAACAACGATCGGCTGACGGCTGAGCAATTCATGGACAAGGCGTTCGTCACCAACGGAATCCCAGTGGAGCTTCGTCCCGATCTGGTGGGTTCCCCGGAGCCAGGATCACTCGCTGCCGAAGGTCTCAAGACGTACGAGGACCGGTCCACGGGTTATAGAGTGAGCTTCAATTACCCGGCATCGTGGCAACTGGCCGATCCGTCCGGCAGCCTTGCCCTCACAAACGGCCCGGGAACCGCCCTCACGGATTCCAGCGGCCAGTACACGGCACGGCTGGCCTTCGGCGACACCAATGACTGGAGCACCAGCGGCTGCCAAAACAGGGCGCCCTACAAGATCCTCGACAGTCAGCCCATGACCGGGCTGCCGACGGACCTGGCGTCGCCGGCCCAGGGCACACCGAGATTCGTGTATGTCGCAATGACCTCAGCCGCAAATGACGGGGGTCCGGTTCAGGCAGGGATAGGAATTACCAACCGTATCGCCGGACAGGACGGAATAGGCTGCGTCCTTGACCTCGCGGTAGCAGGACCCGGTCCCTTGAAGTTCTTTAGCTTCACCGATCGCCGTCCACTGGGAGGGCCTTCCTGGGGTCTTTACAAATTCACCACCATCGGAGAAGCCGCGGCCTTTACCCAGACACAAGCCTATAAAGACCTCAAGGCGGTCATCACTTCGCTCACGATCACCAAGGTGGGCTAGAGACACGGCGCGACGCCGGGCCACCTTAGGTGAGCGGCCCGGCGTCGTTCTTCGGGGGCGACGCAGTCGTAGTCTTGATGCCATGACAGCCGCACACGTGACCCTCTGTTTTCTCCTCCGCGAGGTCGATGGCGGCCGGGAGGTCCTTCTGGGACGCAAGCGCACCGGCTTCGGCAAGGGCAAAGTAGTAGGCGTCGGCGGCCATGTGGAGGAGGGCGAGACCGCCGTTGAGGCGATCTGCCGGGAAGTCCGCGAGGAAGTCTACGTCGATGTTGAGCCGGACGACCTGGTGGCCGCGGGAACTGTGGACTTTGTTTTCCCTGCCAAGCCCGAATGGAACATGTTTACTACCGTGT
Organism: Arthrobacter sp. efr-133-TYG-120; assembly: GCF_030209785.1. Taxonomy (NCBI): domain Bacteria; kingdom Bacillati; phylum Actinomycetota; class Actinomycetes; order Micrococcales; family Micrococcaceae; genus Arthrobacter; species Arthrobacter sp. efr-133-TYG-120. The sequence continues at coordinate 86,727 of NZ_JARVRI010000037.1, read as the reverse complement.
TCCTTTCCGAATCCTGGGTGGGGGAGCCTTCCGAGAGCGACGAGATCACGCCCCAGTGGTACCCGGCGGAGGACCTGCCGGTAGCTCACATGTGGGCCGACGCCGAGCACTGGCTTCCCGCGATGATGAATGGCCGGCGCATGGATGTGCGCGTGGTGCTCGCAGATGACAACGAGAACGTGGCCGAGGTCTTCCACGCAGACTGGAACAACGACGGAGCAGCAGCTGGTGGGTCCGCGCGGAATTGGGTGCCCGGGCTGTAACCTCGGGGCGTCTTGCGGAAACTTACACGATAGACGCCCACTTCGGGCGCTAACCGACAAAGGGGGAACGGTGGATTCCAGACAGAAGATGCGGAGACTGAGAATCATCGTGTTGGTGGCCCTTGCCGCAGCGGTCCTTGCAGCGGGATTCCTCGTTGCCGCCAACCTTGGGTCCCAGGGACAATCCCGGAGCGGAAGCCAGCTACCGGCAACAGCAGCTACGACGGCCCCTGCGACGACTGCCCCATCGGCGTCGGCCACGGCCTCGGCTTCAACGGCCGCTACGGAAGAACCGACAGCATCAACACCAGCGACGGCGGGCTCCGGGTGGGCGAGCTTCGTCAGCACCAGCGCCCACGTGCAGTTCGATCTTCCTTCGGGATGGACGGCCGCCGATGTTCCAGCAGGCACCGCCAGTAATCCCGCATCCGGAATCCAGGTGAGCGATGAGTCGGGCAGTGTGGTGGCGAAGTTCTACTACGGCACGGGCGGCGGCGTAGGCGGGGCATGCGGGCCAGGAACGTACAAGCAAAAGGAGCTCGACACGGCTGCCACGTCACTGAAGGGCCAGTGGGTGACCACCGCCCAGGCCAGGTTCTCCTACCGCGTGCTGGATCAGACGGCCCAAGGCAAGGGCGTCGGCTATCAAATCGGTCTCGTGGACAAGTCCAGCGGGGAAGTGCAGGACAGCTGCCTGATGTACTCCTTCGTGGCCGGCGCTCCCAAAGGCACGCTGTCTTTCGCCACGGACGGGCCCCAAGCCCTTGGCGCCCGCACCTTCAGCACCATGGCGGAAGCCACGCAGTACTTGCAGACACCGGAATACCAGAAGCTCAAGCGGATGATCACCAGCCTGCAGCTGACTCAATAGCGACTGGAACGACGGCGGGCCGGCCTGGGCCCACGCGAAGCCGGGTTCCCTGGCCGAGCTTGCGAGGTCAGGGGGCTCGTGGGGAGGTGACCGGCCCGCCGTCGTGCAGGTGGAACTACGGCAGGTGCCGTTCGTCCACGCCGTTGTATTCGCTGAGCGGGCGGATCAGGGAGTTTGATCCGAGCTGCTCCATGATGTGCGCGGTCCATCCGGTGATGCGGCTGGCGACGAACAGCGGGGTGAAGGTCGGAGTGTCGAATCCCATGAGGTGGTAGGTGGGTCCGGCGGGGTAGTCGAGGTTGGGCTTGATCGCCTTGGCCTCGTCCATCGCCTGCTCGAGGCCGTTGTACAGGCCCAGGATCTCGGGCCGGCCGTAGTGGGCGATCATCTTGTCCAGCGCGGCCTTCATGGTGGGCACCCTGGAGTCGCCGTGCTTGTAGACGCGGTGACCGAATCCCATGACCTTTTTCTTCTGCGCGAGGGCGTGTTCCATCCAGGTCTTCGCCCGGGAGGCGGCGTCATCGAGCGATTCCTCGGTGCGGATGCCGATTTCCTCGAACGTGTGCATGACGGCCTCGTTGGCGCCGCCGTGCAGCGGGCCCTTGAGGGCGCCGATCGCCGCGGTGACCGCGGAGTGCAGGTCCGAAAGGGTGGAGGTGACAACCCGTGCCGTGAAGGTGGAGGCGTTGAAGGAGTGCTCGGCGTAGAGGATCATCGAGACGTTGAACGCCTTCACGACCTCGTCCACCGGGTCCTCGCCGAAGGTCATCCACAGGAAATTGGCGGAGTAACCCAAATCGTCCCGCGGTGCCACGGGTTCGATTGTTTGCCCGTCCGCGCGCCGACGGCGTTGGTCGTAGGCGACCACCGCCGGCATGGCGGCGAACAAGTCAATGGCCTTGGCCATATTGGCCTCGGGCGTGGAAACCTCGGCGAGAGGGTGCCGGGCTCCCAGCACCGAAGCGGCCGTCCGGCAGACATCCATGGGGTGGGACGTCGTCGGCAGCGCATCGATGACCTGCTTCACCACCGGGTCAAGGGCGCGGCCCGCGCGCTCGCGGGCAGTGAACTCAGCAAGTTCCTCCGGAGTGGGCAGTTCACCGTTCCACAGCAGGTAGGCGACTTCTTCGAAGCTGCATTTGGCGGCGAGTTCCTGCACGGGGTAACCGCGGTACAACAGCGAGTTGGTGTCCGGGTTGACCTTGGAGATCGCGGTGTAGTCAACCACGACGCCGGCCAGGCCTTTCTTGATCTCAACAGCAACCATGCTGTCCTCCTTCGTTCGTCGGCAAGCACTCCGGAATAGCCGGATCGCCTGCATCCCTTGGTTGATCCAGTTACCGGCTGAGCCCAGGAACCTGGAAGTTGAAAACGCTCGTGTCGAAGTGGTTGTAGGCCTCGTAGTCCACGAGGTCATAGAGGCGCGCACGGGTGAGCATGTTCTCCACCTGCGCCTCCTGCGTTCCAGTGGCCTTGATCGTTTCCAGCGTACGCTCTGCAGCCCCCATGGCAATGCGGAGCAGGGTGACGGGGTAGATCACCATGTTCACGCCGACGCCCTGGAGTTGTTCCACGGTGAAGAGTTCGCTTTTGCCGAACTCGGTCATGTTGGCCAGGATCGGCACATCCACTGCATCACGGATGGCTTGGAACTCGCTGAGATCTTTCATGGCTTCCGGGAAGATCGCGTCTGCGCCGGCGTCGACGAGTGCTTTGGCGCGTTCCTGGGCGGCTTGGATGCCGTCGACGGCGCGGATGTCGGTCCGGGCCATGATGAGGAAGTTCGGATCCCTGCGGGCGTCGGCCGCTGCGCGGATGCGCTTGGCGGCGGTGTCGACGTCGACCACGTTCTTGCCGTCCAGGTGCCCGCAGCGTTTGGGGTTGAACTGGTCCTCGATGTGGCAACCGGCCAGCCCGGCGTTTTCGAGCTCCTGGATGGTGCGGGCCACGTTCATCGGTTCGCCGAATCCGGTGTCCGCGTCCACGAGGCACGGGAGCTCGGTCATGCGGGCGATCTGCCCTGCGCGGGTGGCGACCTCCGTGAGGGTGGTGAGTCCTATGTCCGGCAGGCCGAGGTCGTTGGCGAGGACGGCACCGGAGATGTAGACGCCGGGGAAGCCCTTCTCCTCGATCAGGCGCGCCGAGAGCGGGTTGAAAGCCCCGGGGAACTGGGCGATGGTCCCGGAGTCCAGCAGGTCCCGGAGCTTGAGGCGCTTCTGCTCCGGGGTCGTCTTGGAGTAGAGCATCTAGAACAGTCCCTTCGGTGCGGCGGCGAGGTCGATGACGCCCGGGGCGGCGGTGATGTTCAGCTGGTCCAGTTCGCCCGGGCCCAGGTCCGGGAGGCGCTCGGCGGCGGCGAGGAACCTTTCGATCTCGGCCTCTTCCACCAGCCCGGCCGCGAGGGTGCGGAACTTGTCGATGTATTGCTGGCGGGCGAAGGGCCGGGCGCCGAGCGGGTGGGCGTCGGCCACGGCGATCGACTCGGTGATCACGGTGCCGTCCGTGAGGGTGATGACCACGGTGCCGCCGAAGGCCTTTTCCGCGATGTCCAGGGAGTGGTAGCGGCGGGTCCATTCGGGGTCTTCCACGGTGGTGACCTTGTGCCAGAGTTCCACGGTGTCCGCCCGTCCGGCGCGTTCCGGGCTGTAGGAGTCCACGTGGTGCCAGGCACCGTCCTGCAGCGCGACGGTGAAGATGTAGGGGATGGAGTGGTCCAGGGTTTCCCGGCTCGCGGTGGGCGAGTATTTCTGGGGGTCGTTGGCGCCGGAGCCGATCACGTAGTGCGTGTGGTGGCTGGTCTTGATCAGCACGGAGGCCACGTTGGCCGGGTCCGTGGCTTCGGGGTGCTCTTTGTGGAGTTTGCGGGCGAGGTCGATCCAGGCCTGGGCCTGGTATTCGGCGGAGTGTTCCTTGGTGTAGGTGTCCAGGATGGCGCGCTTGGGCTCCCCGGCCTCGGGCAGCGGGACCTCGTAGGAGGCGTCCGGGCCGTCCAGCATCCAGGCGATGACGCCGTCTTCGCCTTCGTAGATCGGCACGGGGGAGGTCTGGCCGCGCATGGAGCGGTCCACGGCTTCGACGGCCATTTTCCCGGCGAACGCGGGGGCGTGGGCTTTCCAGGTGGAGATTTCGCCCTTGCGGGACTGGCGTGTGGCGGTGGTGGTGTGCAGGGCCTGGCCGACGGACTGGAAGATCGTCTCGACGTCCAGGCCCAGGAGGGTGCCGATGCCGGCGGCGGCGGAGGGGCCGAGGTGGGCGACGTGGTCGATCTTGTGCTTGTGCAGGCAGATGGCCTTGACCAGGTCAACCTGGATTTCGTAGCCGGTGGCGATGCCGCGGATCAGGTCCTTGCCGCCCGCGCCGACATGCTGGGCAACGGCGAGGATCGGCGGGATGTTGTCGCCCGGGTGGGAGTAGTCGGCGGCCAGGAACGTGTCGTGGTAGTCGAGTTCGCGTACGGCGACGCCGTTGGCCCAGGCGGCCCACTCGGGGGAGACCTTGTCGCTGATTCCGAAGACGGAGGCGCCTTTGCCGTTGGTGGTCGGTGCGTGGGTCAGGGCCTGCGCCCGGGCGGCGATGATCGGGGCCCGGTTGAGGGAGGCAACGGCGACGGAGGCGTTGTCGATGATCCGGTTGATGACCATCTCCGTGACGAGGGGAAGAACGTCGACGGGGTCGGCGGCGACGGTGGCGATCTTGTGCGCCAGCTGCTGCTCGCGGGGAAGGTTCTCTTCGCTCTTGTAGACGCGGACGTGGTTGTTCTTCACCATGGTGCTCCTTTTAGTGAGGTGTGTGGGTGGCTTTGACGTGGGAAAGGCTGCGGTGCAGATGGACGGTGGTGGCGGCTTCGGCGAGCCGGGGGTTGCCTGCCGCGATGGCTTCGGCGATCGCGGCGTGCTCTGCCGCGGCGGCTTGGAGGCGTTCGGCGTCGTCGGCCGCGAGGCGGCGGACCCGCACGAGGTGGACGCGCAGGGCCCGCATGGCCTGGGCGAGGTAGGAATTGGAGATGGCCTCGTCGATCGCCTCATCCAGCCTTCCCACGAGGGCGTAGTAGTCGTGCCGTGCGGGGTCGCTGTCGTTGAGCATCTCCGGGGCCCGGAGGAGCTCGGCGTGGAGCCGCTCGAACACCGGGCGTTCGCCGCGCACCGCGGCCAGGGCGGCGGCTTTGCCTTCCAGGGTTTCGCGCAGCTCGAACAGTTCGTCGATGTCTTCCAGCGAGATATCGGTGACGACGACGCCGCGGCCGCCTGCCGCCGTCGTCAGCCCTTCGGCGCTGAGCCGGCCCAGCGCCTCCCGGACCGGCGTGCGGGACACGCCCAGGCGTTCGGACTGCTCCACTTCCGCGAGGACCGTTCCGGGTGCCAGGCGCCACTCAATGATGTCTTCGCGCAGGGCCGCATAGGCTTTGTCGCTGGCACGCATGGACCCTCCTTCACTGGGCGGACGTCCTCAGTGTATACATAAACAGCGATCAAGCCTAGCTTTTCTGGCGAATGCTCGCCCGATGATCGATCTGTGTATACATCCACCGGTGAATTGTGGACTAACTCCGGTTCCAGCGGTACTCGTTCTCCGGACGTCCCGGAGTGCCGTATCGCGCATTCCGCGTGACCATACCGGCGTCGGCCAGGTACTCGAGATAGCGGCGTACTGTAACCCGGGACATCCCAAGGGCGACAGTTGCCTCGCTTGCGGACACCGGCCGGCCAAGGCTGGCCAGGAGGTCTTTGACGGACTCCAGGCTATGGGCGGAAAGCCCCTTGGGCAGTGGGACTTCGGTGGGTGCGCGGAGGCTGGCAAACGCCTGGTCCACATCGCTTTGCGATGCTCCGCTCGCCCGGGCGCCCGACGCCGGTGCGGCGAGTTGTTCGCGGAAGGCGCGGTAACTGGCGAGTTTGTCCGCGAAGGTGGCGAACGTGAACGGCTTGATGAGGTACTGCACCACGCCGATCGACACCGCGCTCCGGACAATGTTCACTTCCCTGACGGCGGTGATGGCGATGATGTCCGCAAGGAGTCCCGAAGCGCGCATTCGGCGGGCAACATCCAGTCCATGCAGATCCGGCAGGTTCATGTCCAGCAGGACGAGGTCCACAGGCTGGCCGGCAACGGCGAATTCGTTGAGTAGCCGCAGGGCCGACTGTCCGTCCGGGGCCGTTCCCGCGACGGTAAAACCGTCGATTCGGCCCACGTAGACGCCATGGGCATCGGCGGCGATGGGTTCGTCCTCGACAACGAGGACGCGGATTTCGGTCATTCGGCTTCTTTCCTGGAGTCCGGCACCGGGAGCACTACGCGGAAGAACGCGCCGCCCAAGGCGCTCGTGGAGTCGCTGATGGACAGCGTACCGCCAAGCCGCTGCACAGCTTGCCGGACCAGGGCGAGGCCCACGCCGCGGGAAGGGGCTCCGGGCTGCCCGGCCTGTCCGATTCCCGCCGCCTTGGTGCTGTATCCGTACTGCCAGACGTCGTCCACGATGCCGGGATCGATCCCGTGGCCGGAATCGACAACCGTGAAGGTGGTTCCTTCAGGTCCGGAGTCGATGCCCAGTTCCACTTTGCGCGGCGGGGGAGCGGCGGCTGCCGCGTCGAGGGCGTTGTCCAGCAGGTTTCCCAAAATCGTCACAAGGTCCTGCACTGCCAGGCCCTGGAGGCCGTCCCCGCCGGTCACTGTGACCGTCAGCTCCGCTCCGCGTTCGTGCGCCTCGGCCGACTTCCCCATGATGAGCGCGCTCAGGACGGGCTCGTCCACTGACGCCACGAGGTGGTCGGTCAGTTGTTGACTCAGTTCCAAGTCCTTGGTGGCGAAGTCCAAGGCATCGGAGGTACGCCCGAGCTCCATGAGGGACACGATGGTGTGCAGCCGGTTGGCGTGTTCATGAGTCTGGGCCCGCAAGGCGTCAGACAGGGTCTTCATGGTTTCGAGTTCACTGCCCAGGGACTCGATTTCCGTCCTGTCCCGGAGCGTGGCTACGGTCCCGAACACCGCAGGCCGCTGCCGGCCCCTCATTCCGGGCGGCCCCACTGCCGGCGCCTGGTTCACCACCAGGATGCGCGAGCCGGTGAGGTGGATCTCGTCGTGCGCCGTCCGGCCGGACTCGAAGAGGCGGTGGAGGCTGGGATCGAGTGGCAGATCAGACAGGCGTGGGACGGCTTCCGCCGCGGGATCGACGTCGGACCGTTCCAGTCCCAGCAGTTCCGCGGCCTGGTCGTTGTACATGACAACCCTGCCGCCGGTGTCGATCAGGACCACGCCTTCGCGGACCGAATGCAGGACGGACTCGTAATACGCGAACAACTGCGCCAATTGCTCCGGTCCCCAGCCCCTGGTGACCGAGCGCAGGTACCGCCCCAATAGCCACGAGGCGAGGGAGCCGCCTGCGAGCATGGCCAGGGAGATGCCGATGATCGCCGTGAGTCGTGCTGACACGGCGACATCCACGGTGCGCACCGTGACACCCGCCGCCACGAGGGCCCGGACTTTGCCGGATGGATCCTCCACGGGGACGATGGTGCGCACGGACGGGCCCAGGGTGCCGGCGGTGACTTCGGTGAATGTCTGGCCGCAGAGGGCAGGATCGATGGTGCCGATGTACGGTTTGCCGATTTCGTCGGGGTTCGGATGGGTCCAGCGGGTCCGGTCCGGAGCCATGATGGTGATGAAATCGGCATGGGCATTGGCCGTCACCACCTGGGCGTACGGCTGTAGGGTGGCGGATGGATTCGGCGTGCCGGCTGCTTGGAGCACGAGCGGATTGGCTGCGATCGCGGCGGCCACTGCCTGCATGCGCTGGCCGGCGTCGTTGTAGGCCCGGTCCCTCGCGTCCAGGAAGGCAGCCGTGCCCACGATGGCGGTGAGCGCCAGCACGAACAGTAGATTCGCCACAAAGAGTCTGCGGGCAATGCTCCAGCGTCGGATCACGTGCTCCTTTCTGCGGGCCATCCTGTGACCAATATGAACGCAACAGTGATACATGTCACGCCGCGCCTAATGATGGGTATCACAGCAGAGCGACGCAGGGACATTTTGCAGGGACCACGGCGCTTTCCAGAGTATCTATAAGGAGCAAAGCCATGACCTCTCAAAGAGGAGAGATTGCACCCGCGAAGGCCGGGCGCAAGGGGCTGGACAAGTCGCATTACCTCTACATCGCCGTGATCGCCGCAGTTGTGCTGGGCGCCGTCGTCGGCTTGCTTTTCCCGGAAGTGGGTAAATCCCTCAAGCCCTTGGGTGACGGCTTCATCAAGCTCATCAAGATGATGATCGCCCCCGTCATCTTCTGCACCATCGTCCTGGGCATCGGATCGATCGCCAAGGCTGCCACGGTTGGCAAGGTCGGTGGGCTCGCACTCATCTACTTCCTGGTGATGTCCACCTTCGCGCTCGCCATCGGTTTGGTCGTTGGCAACATCATCCACCCGGGCGAGGGCCTGAAACTAATCCCGTACGACCCCAATGCGAAGGCTGCCACGAACAGCACCGCCGATTTCCTGCTGGGCATCATCCCCGGAGACATTCCGGTCCTGCCGACGCTCCTGGCCGCCATCCTGGTGGGCTTCGCGCTGCAACGGATGGGGTCCCAGGGCCAGCCGGTCCTCAAGGCAATCCAGCACGGGCAGGCACTCGTTTTCCGGATCCTCATCATGATCATGTGGCTGGCTCCGGTCGGCGCCTTCGGTGCGATCGCCGCAGTGGTCGGTGCCACCGGCGTGAAGGCAATTTTCGGAATGCTCACCCTGATGGTTGCGTTCTACATCACCTGCGCGCTGTTCATCGTCGTGGTGCTCGGCACCTTGCTCCGGGTTGTGGCAGGCGTCAGCATCTTCCAGCTGATGAAGTACCTGGCCCGCGAGTACCTGCTCATCTTCTCCACCTCGTCCTCCGAAGCGGCGCTGCCCAGGCTCATCGCCAAGATGGAGCACCTCGGCGTTTCCAAGCCGGTTGTTGGTGTCACGGTGCCTACCGGCTACTCCTTCAACCTCGATGGAACTGCCATCTACCTGACCATGGCCTCGCTGTTCGTCGCCAACGCCATGGGTATTCCGCTGGACCTCGGCGCCCAGGTATCGCTGCTGGTCTTCATGATCATTGCGTCCAAGGGAGCGGCCGGCGTTTCCGGAGCCGGCCTGGCCACCCTCGCCGCGGGCCTGCAGGCACACCGGCCCGAACTGCTGGGCGGCGTCGGGATGATCGTCGGCATCGACCGCTTCATGTCCGAAGCCCGCGCTTTGACCAACTTCACGGGCAACGCCGTCGCCACCGTGTTGATCGGTACCTGGGTCAAGGAAATCGACCGCAACCAGGTCACCAACGTCTTGTCCGGTGCGACGCCTTTCGACGAGTTGACCATGATCAGCCACCATGCTGAACCCGAGGTGAAAGAGGCCGTGGCCGCTTAGTCCGGCACGCCGTTCGGAAGCATCCATGCAGGCAAGGCAGGAACCCGCCAGGGGACCTGCCTTGCCTGCTTTTGATTGCATGTTTTACGGCACGCGGGCCCAACCTTCTACCTCAGCTAGAAGGTAAAGGCTCAAATTGCGGGCAATGTCAAGTTCCGCAAAATGCCGTGTCGGGCGCTGTAGCCTAGGTGGGGAGCAGTGCTGGTGCTGGAGACAGCCGCAGGAAATGACCGTCGTGGAGAGAGTGGATAAATACGTGAGCAGCGAACGGGGAACAACTACGCTGGAGGGCACGGATTTCGATCTGGAAGACGCCGTCATGGGGCCAACGGGCCGCCCGTACCGCGACTTCCCCGAACCCGCGCCGCTGGCCTCGCATGGCCCGGCCCGGGTCATCGCCATGGTCAACCAGAAGGGTGGCGTGGGCAAGACCACGTCAACCATCAACCTCGCCGCCGCGCTCGCAGAATTCGGCCGTCGCGTCCTGCTCGTTGACTTCGATCCGCAGGGAGCCCTTTCCGCAGGCCTGGGCGCGAACCCGCACGAGCTCGACCTCACCGTTTACAACGTCCTGATGGACCGCAAGGTGGACATCCGTGACGCCATCCAGAAGACCGGCGTCGAAGGCATCGACCTCCTACCGGCGAACATCGACCTCTCCGCCGCCGAGGTCCAGCTGGTCAACGAGGTAGCCCGCGAGCAAGTGCTTGACCGCGCCCTCAAGAGCGTCGAGGACGATTACGACGTCGTGCTCATCGACTGCCAGCCGTCCCTAGGCCTCCTGACGGTCAATGCACTGACGGCTGCGCATGGCGTCATCATCCCGCTGATCTGCGAATTCTTCGCCCTCCGCGCGGTGGCACTGCTCGTCGAAACGATCGAAAAGGTCCAGGACCGCTTGAACCCGCGCCTTCAAGTGGACGGCGTGCTCGCCACGATGTACGACGCGCGCACCCTGCACAGTCGCGAAGTCATTTCGAGGCTCGTGGAGGCGTTCGGGGACAAGGTCTTCGAGACGGTCATCAAGCGTTCCATCAAATTCGCCGACGCCACGGTCGCCGCGGAGCCGATCACCAGCTACGCGGGAAACCACATCGGTGCCGACGCCTACCGCCGCCTGGCCAAGGAACTGATTTCGCGCGGCGGCGCACCCTAGCCCGCGTGGCAGAGCCACTCACCCCTGAAGCCGGGCCCGTCCTGGTGGGCGACGCGCCGCCGTCGTACTCCTCCGGGAGTAACACGGACGACGCCGGAGCCGCGCCTTCGGGACGAAAGGGCGGCTTCGAGGTCCGGCTGGCGAACTTCACCGGCCCCTTCGATCTCCTGCTCGGCTTGATCTCCAAGCACAAGCTGGACATCACGGAAGTTGCGCTGGCCACCGTCACGGACGAGTTCATCAAATACATCCGGCGGTTGCAGGAGTTGGGGGAGGACTGGGCGCTGGATGAGGCCAGCGAATTCCTGGTCATCGCCGCGACCCTCCTGGACCTCAAAGCCGCAAGGCTCCTGCCGGCGGGCGAAGTGGAAGACGCCGAGGACATTGCCTTGCTGGAAGCCCGGGATCTTCTTTTCGCCCGGCTCCTGCAGTACAAGGCCTTCAAGCAGGTGGCTGCGATCATGTCCGGCACCTTGGAGTCCGAAGCCCGGCGCTTCCCGCGGCAAGTTGCGTTGGAAGGGCATTTCGCTGCAATGTTGCCCGAGCTGATTTGGCGCCACACGCCCGAACAGTTCGCCGCGCTGGCGGCCAAGACCCTCGCGCCGAAGGACAACACGCCAGAGGAAGTCGGGCTCGACCACCTTCACGGAACACCCGTCAGCGTCAAGGAACAAGCCGAGATCATCGGGTACCGCCTGCAGCGCGGCCAGCCACAATCCTTCAGGGCGCTGATCGCGGACGCTGAGTCCACGCTTGTTGTCGTGGTCCGGTTCCTGGCGCTCCTCGAGCTGTTCCGCGACCGTGTGGTGGCGTTTGACCAGCCGGGTCCGCTCGCAGAACTGACCGTCCGCTGGACAGGGCGCCCCGAAGGGTGGAGCAGCGACAATGTGAGCGACGAATACGAGCAGGTCGACCAAGGAGAGGAACCGCTGTGAGCGAGCAGGATACAGGCGGGGACGGCCTCGCCGAGCTTGAGGCCCTGCCCGGAGGCGCCCGCGCGGCCCTCGAAGCCGTCCTGATGGTGATCGACCAACCGGCCACCGCGGAAGAGCTCGCTGCCGGGCTCAACGTGACGGTCGCCGTCGTCGAGGATTTGCTGGAGGGACTGCGGCAGGAGTATAGCGGCTATACTGTTAAAGCCCCGGGCAGGGACGCTGATGACTTGCACATTGATGCACGTGCCAGCGCTGCACCCCGGGGTTTTGAGTTGCGGAACGTTGCCGGCGGGTGGCGGATCTATTCACGCGCGGAATTTGCCGACGTCGTGGGCAGGTTCGTTCTCGAAGGCCAGACCGCGCGGCTGACGCAGGCAGCCCTTGAAACCATGGCGGTCATCGCGTACCGGCAGCCGGTTTCCAGGGCCAGGGTGTCGGCCATCCGCGGCGTCAATGTCGATTCAGTCGTCAGGACCCTTGTCCAACGCGGGCTGATCGAGGACTCGGGTACTGATCCTGAATCGGGGGCCATCCTTTACCGGACCACCTCGTATTTCCTCGAGCGCATGGGCATTGGCTCGGTGGCGGAACTGCCTCAATTGTCCCCCCACCTTCCGGGGCTGGAGGGCATCGAGGAGTTCTTCGACGCCGAACGCATGTAGCCGCGGGAACCCGCGGCGGCAGGCAAGGCAAAACAACTCAATATTGCAAGGATCTACAAACGCCCGGGCTAGTAGCGGGCAGAGTTCACACAGGGCAGATATCCTCTGTCCGGCTGGCTAATGTTGAGAAAGAACAAGCCGGCCACCATAACAAAAGGACGGGTCATGACACAGGCGGGACGCCAGGGTTCACCACGTAATAGTTCGGGACGAAACAATTCCGGACGCAACGAGTCGCAAGACTCAGGCCGCAGCAGCGCCGGCCGTACAGGAGGCAGCGGCTTCGGTGCCGGCCGGGGTGGCGCAAGCCGAGCCGGAGGCGCCTCCGGAGGCAGTAAGCGCAGCTTCTCCCCGGGCGGAGAACGCCCCTTCAAGCCCACTCGTCCGCGTGAAGAGCGCCCCTTCGATCCGGACAACCCCACGTCGGCCGGAGGCTACGGGCGTCGTGACGACGCCGGCCGCCAAGACGCAAGGCCGGCCAAGGCCCCCCGGAAGCCGGGCTCCAACAAGCCCGGCTTCGGCAAGGCTCCGGGCACCCCGGGCGCATTGAAGCCCAAGGCCAGCAACAAGAAGCAGTACGCTTCCCGCGCCTTCGGCAGTGAGCGCTTCGGCCAGAACCTTGGCCCGATCCGCAAGCCCCGCGGCCGCCGCGGCGAGGTGGCGCAGTCCGAGCAGCACGACGCCGATGGCGTGCGCCTGCAGAAGGTCATGGCCCAGGCAGGCGTGGCTTCCCGCCGCGTGTGCGAGGAAATGATCGAGGAAGGCCGCGTCGAGGTCAACGGCCAGCTCACCACCGAGCTCGGCATGCGTGTGGATCCCGCGACCGCCGTGATCCACGTGGACGGCATCCGGATCCAGCTCGATGACACCATGCTCTACATGGTGTTCAACAAGCCCAAGGGCGTCGTCTCCACCATGGAAGACCCCGAAGGCCGTCCCTGCATCAGCGACTTCCTGAAGTCCGCCAAGAACAAGGGCGAGCGTCTCTTCCACGTCGGCCGCCTTGACGTCGCCACTGAGGGCCTGCTGCTGCTGACCAACGACGGCGAACTCGCCAACCGCCTGACGCACCCCTCCTACGAGGTGCCCAAGACGTACCTGGTACAGGTCCGCGGTCCATTCCCGCAGGGCGTCGGTGCGCAGCTTAAGGCCGGCATCGAGCTCGAAGACGGCATCGCTTCCGTCGACTCCTTCAAGCTCGTGGACTCCACTCCGGGCCACGTGCTGATCGAGGTTGTGCTGCACTCCGGCAAGAACCGTATTGTCCGCCGTTTGTTCGAAGCCGTAGGGTTCCCCGTGCTTCGCCTTGTGCGCGTCAAGATCGGTCCCATCGGCCTGGGCGACCAGCGCCAGGGCAGCATCCGCAACCTCGGCAAGCAGGAAGTCGGACACCTCCTGGCCTCCGTAGGACTGTAAGGCATGTCGGCATTCCACTCGCACGGCCGGGGCCACCTTGACGGCCCGGTGGTCGTTTTCGGCACCGGGCTGCTCGGAGCCAGCATCGGTCTCGGCCTGCGTGGCCGGGGTGTCTCGGTGTTCCTTTCGGACCCCTCGCCAACCAACCAGGCCGTCGCCGTGGATATCGGTGCGGGCAGGCCTCTGTCCGAGCTTGCGAATCCGCCCCAGCTGGTTGTCGTCGCGGCGCCACCGGACGTGACGGCCGACGTCGTCGAGCGTGCCCTGGGTGAATACCCGGAGGCCGTTGTGGTGGACATTGCCAGCGTCAAGCTGGCAATCCAGGCCGATCTCCGTGCGCGTGGAGTGGACCTGTCCCGCTACGTGGGGACGCACCCGATGGCTGGGCGCGAGAAGTCGGGGCCCGTCGCTGCCCGCGGCGAGCTCTTCACGTCCATGCCCTGGGTCCTGTGCCCGTCCGACGAGACCAGTGCCGACGCGCTTCAGACTGCGCGTTCCCTTGCCGGGGACTTGGGGGCAATAGTCTCCCAGTTCACGGCGGAGGAGCACGATGAAGCCGTTGCGTTGGTGTCGCACTTGCCCCAAGTGATGTCATCGCTTCTCGCAAGCCGTTTGCAGGGGACACCGCTCCACGCGCTGTCCCTGGCCGGCAACGGGCTGCGGGACACCACGAGGATTGCTGCCAGCGATCCCACCCTTTGGGTGCAGATCCTTGGCAACAATGCGGCCAAGATGGTGGATATCCTCCATGGTGTCCGTGAGGACCTCAACCGTCTGATCGGTACCTTGGAGGATCCCACAGCCCCCGGTGCGCGGCTGGACCTTGCCCAGCTCATCAGCGAAGGCAACGCCGGGCAGGCCCGGATCCCGGGAAAGCACGGCGGACCCCCGCAGGCATATTCATGGCTTACAGTTCTGGTAGACGACCGGCCCGGGCAGATCGCCAGGCTGTTGACGGAGATCGGCGAGATCGGCGTCAACGTCGAAGACCTCCGCCTGGATCACTCGTCCGGGCAGAACGTTGGCATGGTGGAACTTTCAGTCATGCCCAACAAACATGACCTCCTTGTTGAAGCCTTGACCGACCGTGGATGGCGGGTACTCCAGTAATGACACGTGAACTATTCGGTCCGGAGACCGTAGTACGCCCGGGCAAGCCGCTCGTTGTCGCCATCGACGGCCCGTCCGGCTCCGGCAAGTCCAGCGTCAGCAAGGAAGTTGCCCGGCGCTTGAAGCTCGCCTATCTGGACACGGGTGCGATGTACCGTGCTTTGACCTGGTACTGCCTCAAGACCGGCATCGACCTCGCCGACGGTGCCGCCGTCGAGCAGGCCTCAAAGGATTTGCCGCTTGAACTGAGCACCAGCGCCAACGTCGAATACGTCAGTGTTGCCGGGGTGGACATCACAGAGGAAATCCGCGAGCCGAGGATCTCCTCGTCGGTCAGCGCCGTTGCGACCACCCTGGGTGCCCGCAATGAACTGATTCGTCGACAGCGCCAGCTGATCGAACAGCACCACCGCCGCATGGTGGTGGAGGGACGGGACATCACCACCGTCGTCGCGCCCAACGCGGAGGTCCGCATGCTGCTGACCGCCAGCGAGGAAGCGCGGCTGCGGCGCCGCGGCCTCCAGTTGGGCGGGACGCAGAGCCAGGAGCAGCTTGCCGCCCAAGTGATCCACCGCGACGCCAAGGACTCCACTGTGGTGAACTTCACCCAAGCGGCCGACGGTGTCGTAACGCTGGATTCCTCGGAGCTGGACTTCGAAGAAACCGTCGAAACGGCACTGAGCATTGTGGGCAAGGTCATCTACGGTGACTGAAGCCCGGCTCCCGGCGCGCTGGACCATGATGTGGAGCCGGCCTGTTGGCTGGCTGTTGGACCATGTCCTGTACCGGACCGCGATAACGGGACGTTCCAATGTTCCCAAATCCGGCCCGGTCATTTTCGCGGGCAACCACATCAGCTTCTTGGACGGGCCGGTGA
This sequence comes from Arthrobacter sp. efr-133-TYG-120, assembly GCF_030209785.1. NCBI lineage: Bacteria > Bacillati > Actinomycetota > Actinomycetes > Micrococcales > Micrococcaceae > Arthrobacter > Arthrobacter sp. efr-133-TYG-120. The sequence continues at coordinate 71,041 of NZ_JARVRI010000037.1, read as the reverse complement.
TGTTCGGCGCGGCTCCGCGGGCCATGCACATCCTGGTCAAGAAAGAGATGTTCAAGGGTTTCCTTGGACGGGTGCTTCGTGCCTCGGGGCAGATTTCCATCGACCGCTCCGGTGACCGCTCGGCTCTCCAGCTCGGAAAGAAAGTGCTCGACGCCGGCCGTTGCGTGGGGATTCTCCCTGAAGGAACGCGGGGGAGCGGCACCGCCGGCAACATCAGCAACGGCGTCGCATGGCTCGCGCTGATGTCCGGGGCCACAGTGATTCCCGTGGCTATCCTCGGAACGCGGATCGGCGACGAACACCGTGACTCCATTCCGAGGCTGCGCCGACATCTGCACGTCAGTTTCGGAGCCCCCTTGAATGTGACCCGCAGAAATGGCGAGTCGGGGCGTGTTTCAATGGACAGGGCGGCCGCGGAGATCCGCGCTGCGCTGGCTGGACACGTCCAGGATGCCGTCAAGACCACCGGTCAGTCCCTTCCGGGGGACTAATGCACCGGCCCACAGCCAATGCAGCACCGCCAAGAAGAAGTAGCCGGGACGCCGGCAGATCACCACTAAGGAAAGTGCAATGAGCGATACGACTCACAAATCCGGCAACATCGGAGCCGGCGACGACGAATACACGCCCACCGGCACCGACCAGGTGGCTGAAAACCTCGCCGCCCTGGACGACGACGAAGCCGAACTCCGTGCAGCCTCCCTCCGGGCGGGCCTGGAAGACTACGACCTCGACGAGGACGACGCAGCCCTGCTGAGCGGACTCTACGACGACGAAGGCGACGACGGCCCCCTCAAGCTTGACCCGGTCCTGGCCATCATCGGCCGCCCCAACGTCGGCAAGTCCACGCTGGTGAACCGCATCCTTGGCCGCCGCGAGGCCGTCGTCGAGGACACCCCGGGCGTTACCCGTGACCGCGTCATGTACTCGGCACACTGGAACGGCCGCAACTTCACGCTGGTGGACACCGGTGGCTGGGAACACGATGCCAGGGGCATCCACGCCCGCGTCGCCGAGCAGGCCGAGATGGCCGTGGAACTGGCCGACGCCGTGCTCTTCGTGGTGGACTCCGCCGTTGGCGCCACTGCCACGGACGAAGGCGTCATGAAGATGCTGCGCAAGTCCAAGAAGCCGGTCATCATGGTGGCCAACAAGGTGGACGACTTTGCGCAGGAAGCGGACTCGGCAACGCTCTGGGGCCTTGGCTTCGGCGAGCCGTACCCGGTGTCCGCCCTCCATGGCCGCGGCGTTGCCGACCTCCTGGACCACGTCATGGACACCTTGCCGGAGTTCTCCACAGTGGAAGGCGTCGAGCGCTCCGGCGGTCCCCGCCGCATTGCCCTCATCGGCCGCCCGAACGTCGGCAAGTCCTCCTTGCTGAACAAGCTGGCCGGCTCCGAGCGCGTGGTGGTTGATCCCCTCGCCGGGACCACCCGCGACCCCGTGGACGAATTCATCGAACTCGGCGGCCGCACGTGGCGCTTCGTGGACACCGCAGGCATCCGCCGCCGCCAGCACATGGCGCAGGGCGCGGACTTCTACGCCTCCCTGCGTACGCAGGCCGCGCTCGAAAAGGCGGAGGTCGCCGTCGTGCTCCTGGCCGTTGACGAGGTGCTCAGCGAACAGGACGTCCGCATCCTGCAGCTCGCCATCGAGTCGGGCCGCGCGCTCGTCCTCGCGTTCAACAAGTGGGACCTGCTCGACGACGAACGTCGCCGCTACCTTGAGCGTGAAATCGAGCAGGACCTGGCACACGTTGAATGGGCTCCGCGCGTCAACATCTCCGCCAAGACCGGCTGGCACAAGGACCGTCTTGTGCCCGCACTGGACCTCGCCTTGGAGAGCTGGGACAAGCGCATCCCCACCGGACGCCTCAACGCGTTCCTGGGCGAGCTCGTGGCTGCCCACCCGCACCCGGTCCGCGGCGGCAAGCAGCCGCGCATCCTGTTCGGCACCCAGGCGTCCAGCCGTCCGCCGAAGTTCGTGCTCTTCACCACGGGCTTCCTGGACCCCGGATACCGCCGGTTCATCACCCGCCGGCTGCGGGAAACCTTTGGCTTCGACGGCACGCCGATCGAGGTCAACATGCGCGTCCGCGAAAAGCGCGGCAAGAAGCGCTAATTGAGACGCGCATCACAGATGACACCCGCCAAGGTGGCATTGAGAACCTCGAACATCGTGTAAGCTTTTTGAGGTGGTTCGGCCGGACTGCCTAGGTGAAAACCTAGGCGGAGAACGGCAGGACTGACGGGCTGTAGCGCAGCTTGGTAGCGCACTTGACTGGGGGTCAAGGGGTCGCAGGTTCAAATCCTGTCAGCCCGACCAGAAAGCCGTGGGAACTCTAGGGTTCCCACGGCTTTTGCGTTTAAGCGTTGGTGTTGCAGTGAGTGCGTGGACTCCGCTCATCTGAAGGGATCGTCAGCGCTGGGATGTCGGATTCTGCTCAATCACTCGAATGGATTAACTTCGGACCGGCGAAATCACGGGTCCGGCAACTTCGGCGAAGAGAGTGATCCGGCAGAATCCGACGGTGTTCCCGAGATTCTCGCCCGACCTGAACACGCCGTCCTGACCTTCTTTGACGGGCCAAGGCGTTGAAACGACGTGACTCGCGGTGTCGCAAGCGCTTTCCCAAACCAAAGAAGGTCAGGATGGCGCATGCGTCGAGGTGCGGAATGATCCCGCAGAATCCGGTGCACTCCGAGGAAGGCGTACTCATTTCCAAGGCCATGGGCACAGACCGCGAGAGATCAATTTGCAGCATGGGACAACCTGGCGGGCAATTCCAAAGGTAGCTTGACGCCGAGGGCGCCTTCTAAATGGTCCTTTTTGAGATCTGCGTTTCACCACAGTTTGCGCTCGAGGTATGCATGTCGCTGACAGTGACCAAGGCTTCGGCTTTGACAAGGCTTATTGGAAGCACGGAATCAAGAGTGTCGCGGCCGTTAAATTCGTGATGGACGGGCCTGGTACCTGGCAAGGAACCGATTGGACCACCACAGCTTATGGAAACAAGATCCGTTGCAAGTAAGGATTACCAGTCCTCGTACTATGGCCAATGGGTTGGACGTACTCTCGGCTTGAAGACCGCTTACTGTCTTGGTTCCACTGTTTGTCCCTGGCGGGTGACGGGAGCACTCGATGGGACTCTCAACAGATCGGCAGCCTCGGGGGCTGATTCGGCGCGGGTTCGTCCCCTCCGTCACCTCAGACCAGATGTTTTAGTAGTTACGAGCCGATCAAAGTCGGGACCAAAATTAACAAGGAGGACTTTGATGAGCAGCAGAAGAGTTTCAAGAGCCTCAATATGGGCCCTGTCAGATACAGGCACGCTGTATCTATTGATGCCACCCGAATCGCGGTCGTCTACGACGATTGGCGACGTAAGCTGGCTGGTCGGGTTTATGACCTGCGCCTCCTCGAAGAGCTGGACTTCGACCGGCGTCAGCCAATTCAAACCGCCATGGGCATCGTGCTAGGAGAGCTTGTTGAACCAACGGATGAAGGAAGAGAACGGGACAGCGCGGTTCTGAAGCCGATTAACGCAAAGTACCCGGGAATCCACTGGTTCGGGAGCGTTCCATAGAGAAGCATCAGTTCGGTCCTTGACACGTGCACATTTGAGCGTTGGCCCTATTCACTGCGGTGAATAGGGCCAAGCTACGAAATCGCTTTGCGAGTTCAGAATATTCGAACCCTCACCCTGGCCCTGCCATGCGCCGGATACCTACGAAAAGGATCAGCGTCAGGTAGATCCAGATAGAAGAGAAGATGCTCAACCCGGTCTGTTGGCTGGCCGTCAGATGCAAGGGTTCGGCGAGAAGCGTTGACATTGCACGCGCTGCCAGCCCAGGTACAGCGCAGACCGTCATCAATGCGAAGAGCCTGGACGAGCGAAGATATATGCCGACGAGCAGCCATCCGAGGGCGAGCCCACATAGCGGCAATTGCACGGGTGTATGCACCACCTTTCGATTTCTTGGGCATCAGCAATCTATGGCCGACGTGGGGCGTCTCAGTGGTCAATCCCAGGAATTAAGTGGTCTGCAGTTCCCATCTCCGTGTTCAATTCCGCGAGATCCCGGGGTTCTTGCTGACCGTCTCCGTGTGCCCAGGCCGCCGTCTACGTGTTGGACCGACCCCAACTATCATTGGACGGTGAGCGAAATCCTTCCCCCTTGCCCCGAATGCGCCAGCGAATACACCTACGAGATGGGTGCGTTGCTGGTCTGCCCCGAGTGCGCCCATGAATGGTCGCCGGTCGCGTCAGATGAAGCGGAAGCCCAGTCAACGGAGATTAAGGACGCCGTGGGCAATGTGCTCGCGGACGGGGACACGGTCACTGTAATCAAGGACCTCAAGGTCAAGGGGAGCGCCACGGCCATCAAGGTCGGAACCAAGGTCCGCAACATCCGCCTCGTGAACGGCGTGGGGGACCACGACATCGACTGCAAAGTGGACGGCTTCGGCCCCATGCAGCTCAAGTCCAGCGTGGTCAAGAAGGTCTGACGCGCCCCCAAAGGCAACCCCAGTCCCAAAGACAACAAAACCCCGCCGTTCCACTGGAGGAGCGGCGGGGTTCGTCGTTTCGCGCCTCACCCCGCGAAACAAACCTTAGGCCCCCTGCAGCGCCCCCAACGCCTTCACCAGCGGCTCGAGCTCCGGCACGGATTCAGCGGCCGCCAGCGACTCGGCGAGGGTTTCGTCGTGCACCGGCCTGGCCGCCATCAACAGCTTCTGGCCCGCTTCGGTGAGTTCCGTGTAGATGCCACGCCGGTCGTCGGCGCACAGGATCCTGGTCAGCAGCGCGCGGTCTTCAAGCCGGTTCACCAAACGCGTCGTGGCGCTGCTGGAAAGGGCTGTAGCCCTCGCGAGCTGCTGCATCCTCATGTGCCAGCCATCCTGGCGGCTCAGAGCGTCCAGCACGGTGTACTCGACCACCGAGAGATCCGCGGCGGACTGCAGCGCTTTCTCCAGTGCTGCCTCGATGTTGCCGTGCAGCGCGGCGAGAGTCCGCCACCCCTGCGCGCGCACCTCAACGGCGTCGTCCTTGATGCCCATCTTTTCCCGTAACTCCTGCCGATTGATGAAGAAACCAGACGCCCGCAAAGTAGTTGCTTGCGCAATTACATGGCGTGTGCAACTATATATACAGCGTCTGCAACTAATATTCTACGGTTCTCGGCGGCGCACTTCCACTCTCACGGGAATCCATCCCCACAAAGGAGCAACAACATGCCCGCAGGGTTGATCGCCCTTGCCCTGGGCGGATTCGGCATTGGCTTGACCGAGTTTGTCATCATGGGCCTCTTGCCCGAGATTGCCGCTGACTTCGGAGTCAGCGAAGCGGCCGCAGGGTGGTTCATCACCGGCTATGCGCTCAGCGTTGTTGTCGGCGCCCTTCTTGTGACGGCGGCCGTCACCCGCCTGCCCCGCAAGCCTGTGCTCATCGGGCTCCTCGTCCTGTTCATCGCCGGCAACTTCATCTCCGCCATCGCGGACAGCTACCCGGCCATGCTGATAGGGCGCATTGTCGCCGCCCTCTGCCACGGCGCGTTCTTCGGTATCGGCTCGGTGGTGGCGGCCGGTTTGGTTCCGGCCCACAAGAAGGCGGGAGCCATTGCCATCATGTTCACGGGCCTCACCGCCGCCAATGTGCTGGGCGTGCCCTTCGGAACGTTCCTCGGCCAGAACTTCGGCTGGCGGTCCACGTTCTGGGCTATCACCATCATCGGCGTTGTCGCGCTCATGGGCATCGCCCTCATGGTCCCGCGCACCACGGAAGGGACCGCGACCAGCAGCCTCCGCAGCGAGCTTGGTGCATTCACGTCCGGCCAGGTGTGGCTGTCCATCATCGTCACGATTCTCGGCTTCGGCGGCATGTTCGGCGCCTTCACCTACATCGCCTTCACCCTGACCGAGGTCTCCGGATTCGATCCACACGCCGTCCCGTGGCTCCTCGTCCTGTTTGGCGCCGGGCTGTTCGTCGGAAACATCGCCGGCGGCAAAGCGGCCGACAAATCCATCGACAAAACCCTCATGGTCATCCTCGCGGGCCTGGCGCTGGTGCTCGTGTTCTTCGCGCTCACCGCCGCGAGCCCCGCGGCCACCCTGTTCTCGCTGGCACTCATGGGCGGCTTTGGCTTCGCTACGGTCCCGGGTCTCCAGATGCGCGTCATGCACTTTGCGGCCACCGCGCCCACCCTCGCCTCCGGCGCGAACATCGGCGCCTTCAACCTGGGCAACGCCCTCGGCGCCTGGCTGGGCGGAGTCACCATCACCATGGGCCTGGGTTACACCTCGCCGATCTGGGCCGGGGCCGCCATCACCGTAGCGGCCCTGCTCGTCATGATCGCCGCCGCGGCGGCGGCCCGGCGTGGGGGAGCGGCGCAGTCCGCTTCCGCACCGCAAGCAGCCCCCGACGTCGTTCGCGAACCTGAGGAGGCACCGGTCGCCTAGGCGAACCGCAAGGAAGCCCGCCACCTGTTTTTCAAGGACAGTGGCGGGCTTCCCCGGGGTTCAGGAGCCGTCGCTGCTGCCGCGTTTGGCCAGGATCTCGCCGTTGGTCTGGCACGTGGGACAGTACTGCAGGGAAGTCCCCACGAAGGCCACCTCCCGTACGGTGTCCCCGCAGACCGGACACGGCTCTCCGGTCCTGCCGTGCACGCGCATCGAGGCTTTTTTGGCGGGCTTCAGTTCGTCGGGCAGCTTGCCTGCGAATTCCCGGGCCGCTCCCGCGAGTATGTCCTTCATCGTGGTGAAGAGGCGCTCCACCTCCTCCGGCTCCAGCGACGAAGCGTGGGCAACCGGAGACAACTTCGCTGCGTGGAGGATTTCGTCGCTATAGGCATTCCCGATACCCGCGATGAGTTTCTGGTTCTTCAGGACCCCCTTGACCTGCTGCCGCTTCGTGAGAAGCCTGCTGAACTGCTCCAATCCGAAGGCCGGATCGAGGGGATCCGGGCCGAGCTCGGCAATGCCATGGACTTCCTCGGGCTGACGAACGATGAAGAGGGCCAAACCCTTCCAGGTGCCCGTGTCGGCAAGCGTGACGTCGTAATCGTGGCCATTGTTCGAAAAGCCCAATTGCGCGGCGAAGTAGCCGGCTGTCGCGGTCGCTTCAGTGTCAGGTTGGTTGTCGGCGAACCATAGCCAGCCGGACTTCGCAAAACTGACAACCAAGTAGGCGGGCTCCGCATCGGCGCCCTGGGATACGGCAACCATCTCGAAAACGACGAATTTCCCCCGCCGGCCGACCGCTTCGACGGTCCGCCCGATCAGCGATTCATGGGGAATATCCGCCATTTTCAGGGCGAACGCCGATGGCAGTTGGAACTGCGTGAGCCGCGCCCCGGACAGTTGCTCGTCCAGAAAGTCGGTCAAGGCGGTGATTTCGGGCAGTTCCGGCATGATCGCGCTCCTCCGACGGCGTTGCAGGACTATGCGGCTCGAGTCTGCTTCCAATCATTCCAGACACCTGTGGGGAGGGGGCATGGATGTGCTTATACTTTCAGCGGTGGCCGGATGACCGGGCCGCCGTCGTGGTCCGAAATGTCCCGATGAAAGGCGACTCATGAGCAACATTCCTGCCGATCTTTCCTACACCGCCGAACATGAATGGGTCAGTGCCCCGAATGCAGACGGCGTCGTGCGCGTCGGCATCACGGACTTCGCCCAGGATGCACTCGGCGATGTCGTGTACGCCCAGCTGCCCGAGCCCGGCACCACCGTGAAGGGCAACGACGTCGTGGGTGAAGTCGAATCCACAAAGAGCGTGAGCGACATATATGCCCCGGTCAGCGGCGAAATTATTTCCCGCAACGAGGCTCTCGACACCGACTCTGCCCTGATCAACTCGGATCCCTACGGTGACGGCTGGCTGTTCGAGGTAAAGCTTTCGGAAGCTGACGCCATCGAGACCCTTCTCAGTGCATCAGAGTACGAACAACAGGTAGGCTAAATGGTATCTGGCCCGCCAAGTCGGTTCTCCCCGGAACGCCGGGAGCGACGGCGGCGGGCCAGCGACCTGTTTGGCCCGGGGGAACCGGGCAGTTGCGTAACCGGCAGTTTTGTCAACTGCCGGCGGATGAGGAGGATTTCCATGGTTGGCGGCAAGCGGAACCACGCCCGGGACGAGCACGGTGCTGTAGAACAGCCAACCTCGGAGACCACCTCAATCCAGCTCACGCCCGTGCGCCACCACGAGCCGGATGCCCGTCCGCCGCTGGCCGCCGAGGAGCGCGCCGCGGTCCAGGCATTGCCTCCTGGATCGGCCTTGCTGATTGCGCACACCGGCCCGAATGCCGGCGCGCGGTTCCTTCTGGACTCCGACACCACCACCGCTGGCCGCCACCCGGATGCGGACATCTTCCTGGATGACGTGACGGTTTCGCGCAAGCACGTGGAGTTCGTGCGTACCCCCGAGGGCTTCGAAGTGGTGGACACCGGAAGCCTCAATGGCACCTACGTCAACCAGGACCGGGTGGACAACGTCCTGCTCAAAAACGGCAGCGAGGTCCAGATCGGGAAGTTCCGCCTCACCTACTACCTGAGCCCTGCCCGCGCAGCAGGCCAAGACTGATTCCGGGTACGCCTGTGGCACTGCCCCAGCCGGAACGGCGAGGACCGCAGGTCCTCAACATCGGGGAGGTCCTCGCCCAACTCAGCGACGATTTTCCCACCATGACGGCGTCCAAGATCCGTTTTCTTGAGGAAAAGGGACTGATCAATCCGAAGCGCACTCCTGCCGGGTACCGGCAATACGCCGAAAGCGACGTCGAGCGCCTCCGCTTCGTGCTGGCCCTCCAGCGTGACCAGTACCTGCCCCTGAAGGTCATCAAGGACTACCTTGACGCGATCGACCGTGGCGAGCGTCCCGAAAACCTCCCGCCGGGCGTGTCGGTGTCCCCACGGATTGTTTCGGACGAACTTGCGGCCGAGCTGCAGGGCCGCGCACGCGCCCTGAGCGAGGAACAGTTGCGGACGGAATCCGGGGCCAGCGTCCCGCTCTTGCAGTCCCTCCTCAGTTACGGGCTCATCAGCCACGTCAACGGCAAATTCGACGAACACGCCCTTCAAGTGGCGCGTGCCTGCGTCCAACTTGAAAGCCACGGACTTGAGCCGCGGCACCTCCGTCCGTTCCAGGCCGCGGCCGAGCGCGAATTCGGCTTGGTGGAGCGCGTCGTCGCTCCTCTGACGTCCCGCAAGGACGCGGCATCGCAATCAAGGGCTGCTGAAGCCGCCCGGGAAATCAGCGAGCTCTGCCTCAGCCTGCATCGAGCCTTGGTGCAGGACCGTATCTCCCGTATGGACGCATGATGATTGAGGTCGAGATCGTTGGAGTGCGGATTGAACTGCCTTCAAACCAGCCTCTGGTCCTCCTCCGTGAGATGCACGGGGAACGCCATGTCCCTATTTGGATCGGCACGCCCGAAGCAAGCGCTATCGCCCTGGCCCAGCAAGGCGTGGTGCCGCCCCGGCCGATGACCCACGATCTGATGATCGACGTCGTTGAAGCACTCGGCCACACGATCATCAGCGTGAACATCGTCGCGGTCGAGGACAACATCTTCTACGGCCAACTCCAGTTCGACGACGGCACCGTAGTGAGTTCCCGCGCTTCCGATGCGCTGGCGCTTGCCTTGCGGGCGAAATGCCGCATCTGGTGTGCCGACGCCGTCATGGAAGAAGCCGGCGTCCGGATCACCGAACACGACGAAGGCGAAGACACCGAGCCGGGCCCCGAAGTTGACGAGGAACGGGAATTGCGCCGCTTCCGGGAGTTCCTGGACGACGTGGAGCCCGAGGATTTCGAAGGCTGAAGGTAGCCTAAGGTTAAAGTTGAGGGTGAAAGTTTCGACACGATCTGAAAATGCCCGGACGTCTTTGACCTAAGGCTCCCGCACGCCTAACGTCGAAGATATCAAGTTCCCGTTGCATGCAGGTCGCGCGCAAGTCACACTGAAAGGTGCGGACGCGTTGAAATTACACGAGTGCATTTCCCCTTTCGTGTTGCCCCCGTATGCACCATCCCCAAGGGAACTTCTGACAAGGAGGGTCACGTGAGTCCCAAAGGCGAAGCAGGCGAGCTAAAGCAGGCCTCGACAGGCGTTGCTGTACCCGCAAGCGGTGCCCAGGGTCTGCTTTTCACCGAGGACCTTCCGGTCCTGGATGAAGATGCCGGCTACCGTGGCCCCACCGCGTGCAAGGCGGCGGGGATTACCTACCGCCAGCTGGACTACTGGGCACGCACAGGCCTTGTTGAACCCGCCGTGCGGGGAGCCGCCGGTTCCGGATCGCAGCGGCTCTATGGCTTCCGGGACATCCTGGTTCTCAAAGTCGTCAAGCGGCTCCTGGACACAGGCGTGTCCCTCCAACAGATCCGCACGGCCGTCGAACACTTGCGCGAACGCGGAGTGGAAGACCTGGCGCAAATCACGCTCATGAGCGATGGCGCGAGTGTCTATGAATGCACTTCAGCGGACGAGGTCATTGACCTGGTGCAGGGCGGCCAAGGCGTATTCGGCATCGCAGTGGGCCGCGTCTGGCGCGAAGTCGAAGGCAGCCTAGCTGCGCTCCCGAGCGAACACGCGGTAGAACAGCCCTTTCCGGACGACGAACTCAGCAAGCGCCGTTCCGCCCGCCGCACCGGCTGAACCGCCGTCGGGATTGCCGCGAGCGTCCACTGAAGACCAATGAAGCCGCCTTCCGACAGGAAGGCGGCTTCATCCTTTTTCGAAGGGGGTGGCTTCTGGCTCGCAGAGCCGCTCAGCGCTTACGGCGTTCCCGCGTTCCGTTGTTCGAGGACAACATGTTCTCCAGGAGCGAGTCGAACAGCTTGGCGGTGTTCTTCGCCGAGTCGCCAGGCCAGTGGTGTACGGCGTGGGCGGCCCCCTGGATTTGCTGCCAATTCGCCTGCTCCGGAATATGCGGTGCCAGCAACAGCTCGCCGAACATCGATTCCATCTCGGCGAGACGGAACGTGTGCTCGGACGAGGCGGGACGGACCCTGTTGGCAACGATCCCTGCAGGAGCCAGCTGGGGAGCGAACTCCTGGCGGAACAATTGGATGGCGCGCATGGTGCGTTCCGTGCCGGCCACCGAGAAGAGCCCTGGTTCGGCAACAAGGACCACGCGGTCACTCGCGCTCCAGGCCATGCGGGTGAGGCCGTTGAGGGACGGCGGGCAGTCGACGAGTACCAGCTCGTACTTTTCGGCCGGGGCAAGGACAGCAGTCAGGCGGCGGAGATCGCGGCGCCCAAGATCCGGCCGGTCGTAGATTCCGGTGTAGGCGGATCCGACGGCGACGTCGAGGGCCGTCCCGCCGCCGTTGCCGCGGGGGTGGTCAACCCAGCCGCTGCTGACCACGTTGTCCAAGAGTCTCGCCTTGCGGGGGTTCTTCAGCATGCGGCCAATGTCGAGCTGGTCGCCGGCCTGGACGCCGAGGGCCGTAGTGGCGTCGGCGTGGGGATCCAGGTCCACGACAAGGGTGGGGATCCCTGCGGCCAGTGCGGCCGAGGCCAACCCAGTGGTTACGGATGTCTTGCCCACGCCGCCTTTGAGGCTGCTGATGCTGACTACTTGCACTTGAAAACCCAAAACCTAACGCCGGTTGCCGTGTCGCGGTGCTTGTGTTCCGGCCTTGCCGGAACCGGGGCTCTGCCGCTGCCCTTCAACATCATATGTTGAGTGGCAACAGATTCCCGCCTTATCGGCCCGGAGCGGCTTTGACAGACTATTACTTCGCTGGCTTATTAGCACGTGAAACTGCATCGTGCGCGAAGGTACACTGCTCGTGACGAATTCCTGTGTGACTGTCACCACAAAGATTTGTGTTTGGGTATGGAGGTCTTACACACTGTGACCACCGACCGTTACACCCGCAATGATGCAGGAGAAGCATGTTTTCCAAGATTCTGGTGGCTAATCGCGGCGAAATCGCGATCAGGGCCTTCCGCGCTGGCTACGAACTCGGCGCCAAGACCGTAGCGGTCTTCCCGTATGAGGATCGCAATTCGATCCACCGGCAGAAGGCTGATGAAGCTTATCTGATTGGCCAGGAAGGCCATCCGGTCCGCGCGTACCTTGACGTGGACGAGATTGTCCGTGTCGCCAAGGAAGCGGGTGCAGACGCAATCTACCCGGGCTACGGATTCCTGTCCGAAAACCCGGACCTCGCCCGGGCAGCGCAGGACGCCGGCATCACGTTTGTGGGCCCTCCCGCGGAGGTGCTTGAGCTTGCCGGCAACAAGGTAGCCGCACTCGAGGCCGCCCGCAAAGCCGGTGTGCCCGTCCTGAAGTCCAGCGCACCGTCCCGCGACGTCGACGAACTCATCGCCGCGGCGGACCAGATCGGATTCCCGATCTTTGCCAAGGCCGTCGCTGGTGGCGGTGGCCGCGGCATGCGCCGGGTGGAGACCCGTGAGGACCTTCCGGAGGCCCTCCAGTCGGCCATGCGCGAGGCGGACGCTGCATTCGGCGATCCCACCATGTTCCTCGAGCAGGCAGTTCTGCGTCCCCGCCACATCGAGGTCCAGATCCTGGCCGATGCCGAGGGCAATGTCATGCACCTCTTCGAGCGCGACTGCTCCCTGCAGCGCCGCCACCAGAAAGTCGTGGAAATCGCTCCGGCCCCCAACCTGGACGAGTCCATCCGCCAGGCCCTGTACCGGGATGCTGTGGCTTTCGCGAAGGCCCTGAACTACGTCAACGCCGGAACAGTCGAGTTCCTGGTGGACACCGAGGGCGACCGCGCCGGCCAGCACGTCTTCATCGAGATGAACCCGCGCATCCAGGTTGAGCACACGGTCACCGAGGAAATCACTGACGTGGACCTCGTCCAGGCGCAGATGCGCATCGCCTCGGGGGAGACCCTCGCAGACCTCGGCTTGAGCCAGGAGACGGTATTCATCAAGGGTGCAGCCCTGCAGTGCCGCATCACCACGGAAGATCCCGCCAACGGATTCCGGCCCGACGTCGGAAGGATCACCGGCTACCGTTCCGCGGGCGGCGCCGGCGTCCGTCTCGACGGCGGCACGGTCTACTCGGGTGCCGAAATCAGCCCCCACTTCGACTCGATGCTGGTCAAGCTGACCTGCCGCGGACGCGACTACCCGGCCGCAGTGGCCCGCGCCCGGCGCGGCCTGGCCGAGTTCCGGATCCGTGGCGTGTCCACCAACATCCCCTTCCTCCAGGCCGTCCTGGCCGATCCGGACTTCATTGCCGGCAACGTGGCGACCGACTTCATCGACAAGCGCCCCGAACTGCTGAAGTCCCACGTCTCCGCTGACCGCGGAACCAAGCTCCTGACCTGGCTGGCCGATGTGACGGTCAACAAGCCCAACGGCGAACTCAAGGTCCACTCGGACCCCGCAGCCAAGCTCCCGTCGATTGCCGGGACCGTTGCACCGGCCGGCTCGCGCCAGAGGCTGCAGGAGTTGGGCCCGGAAGGCTTTGCGAAGGCGCTGCGCGAGCAGCAGGCCGTGGCCGTCACGGACACCACCTTCCGCGATGCCCACCAGTCGCTCCTCGCAACCCGTGTCCGTACCCGCGACTTGGTCGCGGCCGGTCCCGCGGTCTCCGCCCTTCTGCCCGAACTGCTCTCGGTCGAAGCCTGGGGTGGTGCCACCTACGACGTCGCCCTGCGCTTCCTCGGCGAGGATCCTTGGGACCGGTTGGCCGCCCTGCGCAAGGCCCTCCCGAATGTCTGCCTTCAGATGCTGCTCCGTGGCCGCAACACGGTCGGGTACACGCCCTACCCCGAGGAAGTCACCGAGGCGTTCGTCAACGAGGCCGCGGCAACGGGCATCGACATCTTCCGCATCTTCGACGCCCTCAACGACGTCAACCAGATGGCTCCGGCCATCCGCGCGGTGCGGGCCACCGGCACAGCAGTAGCGGAGGTTGCACTCTGCTACACCGGCGATCTCCTCGACCCGAACGAGAACCTGTACACCCTCGACTACTACCTGGACCTCGCCCAGAAGATCGTCGACGCCGGTGCGCACATCCTCGCCATCAAGGACATGGCCGGACTGCTCCGCCCGGCGGCCGCAGCCAAGCTTGTCAGCGCCTTGCGTGAACGCTTCGATCTTCCGGTCCACCTGCACACGCACGACACCGCAGGCGGCCAATTGGCCACCTTGTTGGCTGCCGTGGAAGCCGGCGTGGACGCCGTCGATGTCGCATCAGCCTCCCTGGCCGGTACGACGAGCCAGCCGTCGGCGTCGGCGCTTGTGGCTGCCCTGGCACATACCCCGCGCGACACCGGGCTCAGCCTGGCCAGTGTCAGCTCCCTGGAGCCCTACTGGGAAGCGGTCCGCAGGGTCTACGCGCCGTTCGAGTCCGGGCTTCCCGGTCCCACCGGCCGGGTGTACCAGCACGAAATCCCGGGCGGCCAGCTGTCCAACCTGCGCCAGCAGGCCATCGCGCTGGGCCTTGGCGAGCGTTTCGAGGCCATTGAGGACATGTACACCGCCGCGGACCGCATTTTGGGCCGCTTGGTCAAGGTGACGCCGTCGTCCAAGGTCGTCGGCGATCTCGCGCTGCACCTCGTGGGAATCCACGCCGATCCTGCGGACTTCAACGAAAACCCGCAGAACTACGACATCCCGGACTCCGTCATCGGCTTCCTGTCGGGCGAATTGGGAGATCCTCCCGGAGGATGGCCGGAGCCGTTCCGCACCAAGGCGCTCCAGGGCCGCAGCATCAAGGTCCGCGACGTCGAGCTGAGCGCCGAGGACAGTGCTGCGCTCAAGGGCGATTCCAAGTCCCGCCAGCGGACCCTGAACCGGCTGCTGTTCGAGGGGCCCACCAAGGACTACCTCAAGAGCGTGGACACCTACGGCAATTTGTCGGTGCTTGATACCCGCGACTACCTGTACGGTCTCCAGCTCGGTGCCGAACACGTCATGGAGCTCGAAAAAGGCGTGCGCCTGATCGCCTCCCTGGAAGCAGTCTCAGAGCCCGACGAAAAGGGCATGCGCACCGTCATGTGCAAGCTCAACGGCCAGTCACGCCCGGTGGTGGTTCGCGACAAGTCCGTTGTCAGCAACGTGAAGGCCGCGGAGAAAGCGGATGCGTCCCAGCCCGGCCAGGTAGCAGCGCCGTTCGCCGGTGCCGTGACCCTGACCGTCAAAGCAGGCGACGCCGTCAAGGCCGGCGACACGGTCGCCACCATTGAGGCGATGAAGATGGAGGCATCCATCACGACGCCGGTAGCCGGCACGGTCTCGCGCCTCGCCATCAACAACGTGGAGCAGGTCCAGGGCGGCGATCTGCTGATCGTGGTCGAGTAGCAGCCCGCTCCTCCGCGGAGCACGCAACAAAGGAAGGTCCCGGGCTGTCAAGCCCGGGACCTTCCTTTGTTGCTTTGACCGATGCGTCGGGGTGCGGCCGGTCAGGACGCCTTGGGCGCCGAGTACATTTCCTCGATCACGGCGTCGAAGTCTTTCATGACCTGGGCGCGCTTGACCTTCAACGACGGCGTGAGGTGGCCTGAGGCCTCGGTGAAGTCGGACGGAACGATCCGGAACGACTTGATTGCTTCCGCATGCGAGACGGACTGGTTCGCGTGGCTGATCAGTTCCTGGACCGCTGCCCGGACGAGGGCGTTGTCCGCGGCAGCCGTCGTCGTAGTTGACGCGGGAAGGCCGTGGCGCTCCAGCCAGCCCGGCAGCGCTTCCTCGTCGAGGGTGACCAGCGCGCCGATAAAGGGCCGGTTGTCGCCGATGACAAGGACTTGGGACACCAGCGCGTCAGCACGGATCTGGTCCTCCAGCAGGGCCGGTACGACGTTCTTGCCGCTCGCTGTGACGATGATTTCCTTCTTGCGGCCTGTGATCTTCAGGAAACCCTGTTCGTCCAGTTCGCCGATGTCACCCGTGCGGAACCACCCGTCCACGAAGGTTTCCGCGGCGAGGTCATCCCGCTTGAAGTAGCCCTTCATGACGCAGACGCCCTTGGCGAGGATTTCGCCGTCGTCGGCAATCCTGACCGCGTTGCCGGGGAGCGGGGCCCCCACGGTGCCGATCTTGATCAAGGACGGAGTGTTGACTGAAATGGGTGCAGTGGTCTCTGTCAGGCCGTAACCCTCGAGGATCTGCAGTCCGATACCGTGGAAGAAATGGCCCAACCGTTCGCCGAGCGGGCCGCCACCGGAGACGGCATGGCTGACGTGGCCGCCCATGGCGGCGCGAAGCTTCCCGTACACCAAACGGTCGAAGACGGCGTGCTTGAGCCTCAGCACCAAGCCAAGGGATCCCTCCTGCTGCGCCTTGGAGTAGGCGATCGCCGTGTCCACTGCCTTGTGGAAGATGGCGCCCTTGCCGCCGTCCTCTGCCTTGGTGAGGGCAGAGTTGAAGACCTTCTCGAACACGCGGGGAACTGCCAGGATGAAGGACGGCTGGAAGCTCTGCAGGTCAGCCAGCAGGTTCTTGATATCCGGCGTGTGCGCCACCTGGGCACCGGCGGCGACGGCAAGGACCGAGATGAAGCGGGCAAAGACGTGGGCGAGCGGGAGGAACATGATGGTCTTGGCGTTCTCGTTGACGACGTCGCCGAGGGAGGCCAAGGCGTTCTCCGAGAGTTCCACGAAGTTGCCGTGCGTGAGTTCGCAACCCTTGGGGCGGCCCGTGGTGCCGGAGGTGTAGATGATCGTGGCGACATCGGCCAGCACGGCGCTGCTGCGGCGCGCCTCGAGTTCCTCGTCGCTGACGCCGCTGCCGGCACTGCGGAGCGCGTCAAGTCCTCCGCCTTCGAGCTGCCAGACATGGGCGACAGAGCTGAGGCCTTCGGCCGTGACGGCCTGGCGGATGACGTCCTCGTGGTGCGCGGATTCGGCGAATGCGGCGACAGCGCCGGAGTCGCCGAGGTTCCAGGCCACTTGCGACGGCGACGAGGTTTCATAGATCGGCACGGAAATGCCGCCCGCAAACCAGATGGCGAAGTCCACGAGGGACCATTCATAACGGGTCCTGGACATGATGCCCACGCGGTCGCCCACACCGACGCCCTTGGCGATCAAGCCTTTGGCCAGGGCCGATACATCCTTGAGGAAGTCGGTTGCCCGGATGTCCTGCCATTGGCCGGCGCTGTTGAGCTTGGCAAACAAGGCCGGGTTTGATGGTACGGCGGCCTGACGAACCACGAGGTCCGTGATGTTGGTTTCGGGGGCAACATTCACCAGGGGCGGAACACTGAATTCACGCACGATAGCTCCTTCGATATCAACAGACCATTACGGGGCTGCTCTAACTCTATATGGCCAAGTAATGGGTGTGTCGCAATTCACCTTACTCAAGTTACTGATGAGTAACTTTACGTGAAGCGTGGGATTCCGCCAATGCAGGCGTATGGGCGTTCCGTCCGTACCGCCGACATGTCAGTACATATGCGGCGCTCGGAATAGGATGGCGACATGCCACTGAATTCATCCAACGAACAGGTCCCGGCAAGAGTTCGGAAGATTTCCTGGTCCGGTTCGGCCGCAACCGGCCGGCGCCCCGGCTCCACGCACGGCGGCCTGCGCTGGGAGTCCGTGCCGTGGGCCGCGCGCCGTTCCCATCTCGGCCGGAGGGGACTGGCGATCGGGATCGACATCGGCGGCACAAAGGTGGCAGCGGGAGTCGTGGATCCTTCGGGCCGGGTGATCGAGGAAGCGCGGCGCTCCACGCCCGGCAATGACGCCCGGGCAGTAGAGCAGGTGATCGTCGAGCTTGTCCAGGAATTGGGGAGAAGCCACCGGATTGCCTCCGTGGGGATCGGCGCCGCCGGTTGGATGGATCTCGACGGCGGCACGGTGCTGTTTAGCCCGCATCTCGCCTGGCGTAACGAGCCGCTGCGCGAAAACCTTCAGAGCCTGCTGAGGCGCCCGGTACTTGTCACCAACGACGCCGATGCTGCCGCCTGGGCTGAATGGCGCTTTGGGGCCGGTCTTGGGGAGAGCCGCCTCGTCTGCATCACGCTCGGCACCGGCATCGGTGGCGCCATGGTCATGGACGGCCGAGTGGAACGTGGGCGATTCGGTGTGGCGGGGGAGTTCGGCCACCAGATCGTGGTTCCCGGCGGGCATCGCTGCGAGTGCGGCAACCGCGGATGCTGGGAGCAATATGCCTCCGGTAACGCGCTCGGCAGGGAAGCCCGGGAGCTTGCCCTCCGGAATTCACCGGTTGCCTACGAATTGCTCAAGGCTGCCGGAGGCTCCGCCGAGAACATCACGGGGGTTACCGTGACGGAGCGGGCAAAAGCCGGAGACTCCGCTTCGAGGGAGCTCCTGGAAGAAGTGGGGCATTGGCTGGGGCTCGGCCTGGCGAACCTGGCGGCTGCGCTCGACCCAGGGACGTTCGTCATTGGCGGTGGGCTGTGCGATGCCGGGGAGCTTCTTGTGGGCCCGGCACGGACAGCATTCGCCCGGAACCTCACCGGCCGCGGTTTCCGTCCCGCGGCTGCGATCAAGCTTGCCGCATTGGGACCGCGGGCCGGGATGATCGGCGCTGCCGACCTGTCCCGGGTCAGCGGCAGGGCACACGGCTAGTACGGGATCAGCCGCGAGGGGATGCGCGGTGCGGCAGTCCCCTTAGACGCGGGCGCCGTCGTCGTTCTCGTCTTTTTCCTGCGGCAGCTTCATGATGAGGTACACCACGGAGGCCAGGAAGATCGCCAGGATGCCCATCACGGCAAGGAGCGGCGCCGAGCGCCAGAACATCGCGGTGAACAGCAGGGCAAGCGGGCCGCCCACGGCTCCGATCCACGCGAGCATGGTCAGCGGTTCGGTACCGGCGAGGCTCGGCGGGTCCTCCGGGACGAAGCCGTTCCCGTCCTCGACCTCGTAGTCGCGCGGACCGGGCTCCCCGCTGCCCGCGGGTTCTTCCGCAGCGCCCCTTTTGGACAATCCAAGCGGGTCGAAGTCTTGGAAGGAACGGGACGAGGAGCGGCCCGGAACCTCCTCCGGACCTGGACCCGGATCCGTTCCGGAATCGCTGCCAGTCTCCTCGGCGGTGGGCGCCTCGTCCAGGGCGGAGGAAGGCATCGACTCAAGCCTGGCTACCAAATCGAGCCAGACGGCGTCGTCGTCCTTGTTGGCACTCTGGTCGGGGGAATCGGGCCCTGGCCTATTCATGGGGTGAATCCCGGAGCTCGGTGCCGGACGGTGTGGCCCGGGCGGAACTGCTTGTCAGCCCTGCCATGGTTTTCCTGATGAACTCGGCCGAGCCCCGGAAAATCTCCAGGGCGTCGTTGTCCAGCGTGGCCACGTGGTAGCTGTTCTCCAAGGTGCTGAACTCCATCGAAGCCGTGACCCGCTCCTTCAACTGCTTGATGCTCCGTTCCGAAACCACGTGGTCCACGGAGGAACGGAACACGCGCACCGGCGCGGAAATCCGGGGGAGCAGGCTAATGGTGTCCTTGTACATCTTTTTCAATTCATGGGCGGCTGCGACCGGCGTCCTGGGGTATGCACCCTCGTCCATGCCGGGTTTGAGGATGTCGTTGGCAATGGCCGGGGTGGACTTCATGACGTGCTTGAGGATGCCGACCACGGCTGCGCGCGGATCATCGATCACCAGCCCCGGATTGACGACGACGGTACCGGCGACCGGCCGCGTAGCCGCGATCCGCAGAGCCAATGTCCCACCCATCGACAAGCCGGCGGCGAACACGAAATCGCACTCGGCCTGGAGCTCGAGGTACGCCGCATCTACCGCATGGTGCCACTCCTGCCAGTGCCGGGTGGCCATATCCTGCCACGTGGTCCCATGGCCCGGAAGCAGAGGGAGGCGGACGGCGTAGCCTTCGGCGGCCAGATACTCGGCCCAAGGGCGCATGCTGTGCGGGCTGCCCGTGAAGCCGTGGCTCATCACGACGCCGATGCTGGGTCCACTACCGGTGAAGTCGCTGGCATACGGCGAGGGATCGGGGAGAGTGTTCATGATGACTCCGAGGCTACTCTGTTGGCGGCACTGCTTTCCGTGATGAGTCCATCGTGTCACTGTTCGGGACATTTCTCACTGGAGTAGGGTGGCTTCTGAATGCGGGCCGGGACCGTCCGGACGCCTTGCAGACGCCGCCCCGGAGAGGAACCAAAGTGTTCTATTGGGTCATGAAACGGATCTTTTTGGGTCCGCTTCTCACATTGCTGTTCCGCCCCTGGGTCAAGGGCCTCGACAACGTTCCGCAGGACGGCGCAGCGATTCTCGCTTCCAACCATTTGTCCTTTTCGGACTCGATCTTCATGCCGGTGATCGTGCCCCGGCGCGTCAGTTTCCTTGCCAAGTCCGAGTACTTCACGGGTACGGGGCTCAAAGGCAGGCTTACGGCGATGTTCTTCAGGCTCACCAACCAGTTGCCAATGGACCGATCGGGCGGGGCCGCGTCCGAGTTGTCCTTGCAGGCCGGCAGGGACGTCCTGGCCGACGGTGGCCTGCTGGGTATCTACCCGGAAGGCACCCGCAGCCCCGATGCGAGGCTCTACCGGGGCAAAGTGGGGGTCGCCAAACTTGCGCTCCAAACCCGCGTGCCTGTTGTTCCCGTGGCGATGATCGGCACGGAAAAGGTGCAACCCATCGGCAAGCGTTTGCCCAACATCCGCAGGATAGGGATCATTTTCGGGCAACCATTGGACTTCAGCCAGTATTACGGCCAAGAGGAAGACCATTCCGTTCAGCGCGCCGTGACCGACCAAATCATGTACGAACTCATGCGGCTCTCGGGGCAGGAATACGTGGACGAATATGCCGCCGTCGTCAAGCAGCGGCTGGCCGGGCAGCTTCCGGAGCCCGCGAACGGAAGCGAAGCGAATCCGGCCGACGGCGGGCAAGAAAGCGGCCGTCCGCCCGGCAACGGTTCAGGGCCTGACGGTGACGGCAGCGCAGTGACCGGGAAAGTGTGACGGACGCCGAATAAGGGTTACGGAAGCCGTGCCCCGAACAGCGGGCAAGGCAACTAGTCTTGGAGAGTGACTGAGCTATCCGCGAACCCCGCATCGTCCGTGACCGGCCCCCTGACCAGTTCCCTGGGCAGCCCGCTGACCAGCACCGCGCAAAGCGGCGCGGCAAACTATCCCGGCTTGGACGATTGGCGCCAGCTGCCGATCTCGCAGCAACCCACCTGGACCGACCGGGGCGTCTTCGACGCCTCCGTCAAGGAACTCTCCGTGCTTCCGCCGCTGGTTTTCGCGGGCGAAGTCGACATTTTGCGCGAGCGTCTGGCCGCGGCAGCCCAAGGCAAGGCATTCCTGCTTCAGGGCGGCGACTGCGCCGAGACTTTCGAGGACGCCACAGCTGACAAGATCAGCGCCCGGGTCCGCACCATCCTGCAGATGGCCGTTGTCCTTACCTATGGCGCGGCGATGCCCGTCATCAAGATGGGCCGCATGGCCGGCCAGTTCGCCAAGCCCCGCTCGTCGAACGAGGAAACCCGCGACGGCGTGACCTTGCCTGCGTACCGCGGCGACATCGTCAACGGCTACGATTTCACCCCGGAGTCCCGCGCCCACGACGCCAGTCGCATGCTGAAGGCCTACCACACCTCGGCTTCCACACTGAACCTCATCCGCGCCTTCACGCAGGGCGGCTTCGCTGATCTTCGCCTGGTGCACCTGTGGAACAAAGGCTTCACAGAAAACCCCGCCCACGCCCGCTACGAGTCCTTGGCGCGTGACATCGACCGTGCGATCAAGTTCATGGCGTCCTGCGGCGCCGATTTCGAAGCACTCAAGCGCGTGGAATTCTTCGCGAGCCACGAGGCATTGCTGCTGGACTACGAGCGTGCCCTGACGCGCATCGACTCCCGCACGGGACTTCCCTACGACACCTCCGGACACTTCCTCTGGATCGGTGAACGCACCCGTGAGCTCGACCATGCGCATGTGGACTTCCTGTCCCGCGTGCGCAATCCGATCGGCGTCAAGCTCGGTCCCGGGACTTCCGGAGACGACGCGTTGCGGCTCATTGACAAGCTGGACCCGAACCGCGAGCCTGGCCGCCTCACCTTCATCACGCGGATGGGTTCCAAGAACATCCGCGAGAAGCTGCCCGCCGTCGTCGAGAAGGTCACTGCCTCCGGCGCCCAGGTTCTCTGGGTCACGGATCCCATGCACGGGAACACTGTCACCTCGCCCAACGGGTACAAGACCCGCAACTTCGACGACGTCGTGGACGAAGTCCGCGGGTTCTTCGAAGTCCACCACGCCCTGGGCACGGTACCCGGTGGCCTGCACATGGAAATGACGGGCGACGACGTCGCCGAATGCCTTGGCGGCGCCGATCCCATTGACCAGGACGCCTTCCTGGACCGCTACGAGTCAGTGTGCGATCCCCGCCTGAACCACATGCAGTCCCTCGAGATGGCATTCCTCGTGGCTGGAGCCCTCACCAAGCGGTAGGCCCCACCAAGCGGTGGTCAAACAGCGGCCCCAATACAGCAAAGGCGATCCGGAACGGTTCCGGATCGCCTTTCCTGTATGCGGGGCCCTATACGACGGTCAAGGTGACCACGGAGCCCTCCGGTGCATCGCTGTCCACGGGGTTCTGGTCCCGGACAGTGCCGAAGAAGCCGCCCAGGATGTTGTTGATCTTGACCTCGAATCCGAGGGACTCCAAGGCTTTGCGGGCGGCATCGGCCTGCTTGCCAATGAAGTTCGGGACGTGCACCATCTTCGGACCCTTGGACAGGGTCAGGGTGACGGAGTCGCCGCGGATCAGGGTTCCGTTGGCAGGGGCCTGGCTGACCACGGCCCCCGCGGGGACCTTCTTGTCGTTGACGGGTTCCGGCGCAATTTTGGCGGTCAATCCGGCGTCGCTGATCGCTTTGACGGCGGCTTGCTGGGTCATGCCCCGGACATCCGGTACAGGGAGGGGCTGCGGTCCCTTGGAAACCACCAGTGCCACCGGAGTGCCGTGGCGGACTGCGGTGTCCTGGGCCGGGGACTGGGAGATGACGGTGCCCGAAGTCACTTTGTCGTCATACTGCTCGGTGACTTTGCCGAGCGTCATCCCCGCCACGCCAAGGGCATTCTTTGCCTGGTCGAGTGTCAGGCCGGTCATCGCGGCAAGCGGAAACAACTGTGGACCCTTCGAGACGAAGAGCGACACCGCTTGGAACTTCCTGACTACCTGGCCGGACGCGGGTTCCGTTCCAACCGCCAACCCTGCAGTGACGTCGTCGTCGAACACGTCTTTTGGCTCGGACTGGAAGCCCGCGGTTCTTAGGAGCTGTTGTGCCTCGGCAACGGTCTTGTTCTTGGTGTCCGGTATGGTTCCGGGCGAGCCGGGCCCCATGCCGAAGAACCAGCCCGCCGCTGTGGCCAGGATCGCCAGGACAATCACGACAATTGTCCAGATCACAGCCCGGCGGCGCGGGTTGCCTTCCCGCAAAGAGCGCGACGGCGTAGCCGCCGCCCGGGCGCGGTCCTTTTCTTCCTGGCGCTCCATGCGCTTGATGTCGCGTTTGCTGGGCGGGGCTTCCGCCGGATCCAGGGGTTCGCGGTCCTGTGGCACTTGGATGTCGAAAGCCGGGGCGCCAGCAGAGAATCCCGACGGCGGAAGCACCGTGGTGGGATTGCGCTGGCTTGAGATAATCTCCGTCGGGCGGCCTATCCGTTCCAGGGGCTCCGTACGTTCGGCAGGGAAAGGGGCGACTACCGCGGTTGCCCCGGCCGCGTCTTGTTGTCCTTCAGGCGTTGCCGCCTTTGCGGCCGGCGGGTTGAGATCCAGTTGCGCGTCGCTCAAGGTTGTGCGGATGTGCCGCAGTTCAGACAAGAGCGCCGAACCGTCCACAGGACGCTCTTCAGGATCCTTCGCGGTGCACCACTGGACGAGTTCGTCCACGTCCGCGGCAAGGCCGGGGACTGCGAGCGACGGCGGGGCGACGGCCGCGTTGACGTGCTGGTAGGCAACCTGGATGGGGACGTCGCCGGCATAAGGTTGCCCGCCGGTAAGCATCTCGTAAAGCATGATGCCGGTGGAGTAGATGTCGCTCCGGGCATCGGCGGCTTTGCCGAGGACGAGCTCGGGAGCCAGATATGCGACCGTGCCGATCAGGGCGCCGGTGCTGGTTGTCGCCGTGACGGCCCGGGCCAGGCCGAAGTCGCCCACCTTGATGCGGCCGTCGTCGGCGATCAGGACGTTCTCGGGTTTCACGTCGCGGTGGATCAGCCCTGCCGCGTGGGCGGCCGCGAGCCCTTCGATGACGGGGTCGATCAGTGCAAAGGCAAGCCTAGGCGGAAGCGCTGCCTTCTCGTTGAGGACGTCGCGCAGAGTATGGCCTTTGATGTACTCCATGACGATGTATGCAATGTGGCCGTCCTGTCCCTGGTCGAGGACGCCTACGACGTGGGGGTGGGAAAGGCTCGCTGCGGCCCTTGCCTCACGCTGCAAACGGTCGAGGAAGTTTTGGTCATTGGCTAGGTGCGGATGCAGCACTTTGAGCGCCACGTCGCGGTCGAGCCGTTCGTCGGTGGCGAGATAGACGGTTGACATTCCGCCGTTCGCGAGGCGCGATCGCACCAGATAGCGCCCGTCCACGAGGGATCCGAGGAGTTGGTCCGAAACTTGTTCCTGCACCCTACGATCCTAGTTGAGCAAAAACACGGGCCCGAATCGACATGCGATCCGGGCCCGTGTTGTGCGCCGCGGTTTAGCTGAAGTTCTTCTTGAGGGCCAGGATCGAGGCGACGTAGGCCTTGGTGTCGTCGTACATGCCGTGCTTGCTCACCGAGTACTGGCCCTGGTAGTAGCCTGCGATGGCCGTATTCAGATCCTTGCTCGTGTTGACGAGCGCCCGGATGATGGCGACGCCGGCGGTCACGTTGTCATACGGGTCGAGGATGTTGAGCTTGCGTCCCACCAATTGGGAAGCCCATTCACCCGAGGAGGGGATCACTTGCATCGTGCCGATGGCGTTGGCGGGGGAGACCGCACGCTGGTTGAAGCCGGATTCCTGGAAGGCGAACGCCATGGCCAAGGACGGGTCCACCCCCATCCGACGCGCAGTATCGGCGACGATCCCCTTCATCTGGGCGGTGCTGGGGACCGGGGACGCATTGAGCAGGGCCTTGTTCGCGTTGGCTGAACTGACCACTGCCTCGGGGTAGGTGTAGCCCAGGAATGTGCTCGGAACCAAGGGGGCGCTGACCGGAGCAGGGGCCGGAGCCGAGGCCGCAGGAGCGCCCGGGATGGCGAGCTTCTGCCCGGGATAAATGATGGTGCTCATGGACAGCTTGTTGGCCGAGAGAAGAGACGACAGGGACACCCCAAGGCGGGACGCGATACCGCCCAAAGTGTCACCTGACTTGATGGTGTACGAGCCGGTGTTGGCAAGTGCCGGCGCTGCCGGAGCCGCCGGAGCGGAAGCGGGGACCAGTGCGGCCGGAGCCGGTGTGGCGGGAGCTGGTGCGTTCGTTCCGGGGCCGACCTTGATCTTCTGTCCCGGGTAGATGATGGACCGGCCGTTGAGGCCGTTCCAAGTGAAGACGTCGGACAATGCCACGCCGTGGCGGGCGGCAATGCCGCCCAGGGTGTCACCGGGCACCACTGTGTAGCTGGCAGTCGACGACGACGCCGGGCCGGATGCCGGGCTGGGTGCGGGTGCCGGCGCACTTGGAGCCGGTGCCGAACCGGTCAACTTGATCTGCTGTCCCGGGTAGATGATGGTGTTGCCCGAGAGGCCGTTGAGCTGCAGGACAGTGTTGGTGTTCAGCCCGTAGCGGGCAGCGATGCCGCTGATGGTATCGCCCCGGACGATGGTGTAGGTGGCCGGAGCCGCCGGTGCCATGGGCTGCATGGCAGCCGGGATGGTTGCGGCAACCGCGGAGGCAGGGATGACGTTTGCGGACACTGCCGCTGCCTGGGCCCGCATGGCCGCGGTCAGCGATGCGGGAATCTTCTGGCTTTGTACCGCCGGAAGCGCTGTTGCCGGCTGGGCGAGTGCCAAGGAAGAGAGCATGACGGCGGGCAGCGCCGCTGTGGTGGCCGCAATTATGGGCATGCTCGTTGTCTTCTTGTGCGAGCTGGGCGTCGTCATGGGAGCAATCCTCATCTCAGCAGCGGCTGTTGGGAATGCCGCTGTTGCCAGTGTTACTAAAGTTAGTAGTGATGCAAATGTGATCAATGTGAATCTCTCACATTTTTCGATTCCGCACAAGAAATCCCTGCGCATTCGATTCTTGGGCAATTCCGGGCACAAATTCCGCCCGTACCGCCCCTCCGGCTAGGCGCAAAGCGCGAGGGCGTGGCAATCTTGATCCGTGAGTAATGTAGAAAGCCTCGTTTCCGAATGGCTGCCGCTGCCCGATGTGGCAGAGCTGCTGAACGTTTCAATCACCAAGGTCCACGGTCTTCTGGATGAGCGTGCAGTGGTGGCTGTGAGAGTGGGCGAACGCAACATCCGTTCGATTCCTGCCCTCTTTATCCAGGACGGTCATGTGGTGGATAGCCTGAAGGGCACCATCGCAGTGCTTGGCGATGCCGGGTACACGGATGAGGAGCTCATCGTGTGGCTTTTCACTCCGGACGAGTCGCTGCGTGGCCGTCCTGTCGACGCGCTCCGCGAAGGGCGCAAAACTGAAATCCGACGCAGGGCTCAGTCGCTTGCCTGGTAAGGGACGCCTGCCTTAAATACAGTGGTGCCGATCAGCAAGCTGATCGGCACCACTGTATTTAAGGCAGGTATTTAGACTGCCCTTAACGCGGAATTATGAAAGAGTTCACGCGGCCCGGCTGACGGCGGCTTCGGCCAACTGCCTGAGCGCGGTGAGGGGGAGGTCCGCCAGGGGGAGGCGTTCCAAGGCCTCGAAAGCTTCGTTGCTGAGTTCCTCGATCATCGCCTCCGTGGCTTCGAGCGCGCCGCAATCCACAATGATCCGCCTGATTTCGGCGACCTCGGCCTCTCCAAGGTCCTGCCTTCCGAGCATCGTATCGATGTAGCTCGAATCATCCGCAGCGGCCTGATTGATGGCGAATCCCACCAGGACCGTCCGTTTGCCTTCGCGGAGGTCGTCTCCCGCGGGCTTCCCCGTAGTCCCGGGATCCCCGAACACTCCCAAGACGTCGTCGCGGAGCTGGAATGCTTCACCAAGGGGCAACGCGAAAGCGGAATATCCTTGCAGGAGCTCTTCGCTGGCACCGGCCAAGGCGCCCCCAAGGGCCAAGGGGTGTTCCGTTGAGTACTTCGCCGACTTGAAACGGATGATGGACTGGGCGCGATCGACGGCACCCGCGCGGTCCCGCACCGGACCCGCGACTTCCTCGAGGATGTCCAGGTATTGGCCGGCCATGACCTCGGCGCGCATCAGGTTGAAGATCCGCCGCGCAGCCGTGCCGGAAGCGGCCCTGCTGCCGATCTCCGTGAACGCCTCCTCGCTGAACGACAAGCAGAGGTCTCCGGTGAGAATCGCGGCCGCGTGTCCGAATCGTTCGCTGTCCAGGGCCCAGCCCTCGCCCTCATGGAGCTGGCTGAACCGCTTGTGCACACTCGGACCGCCGCGACGTGTATCAGAGCGGTCGATGATGTCATCGTGAATCAGGGCAGCGGCCTGGAAGAGTTCCAAAGCGCAGCCGGCCGTGATGATGTCGGGATGTGCGGACTCACCTCCGGCACCCCGCCACCCCCAGTAGCACATCAACGCCCGGAGCCGTTTGCCACCGGTCACAAGGCTCGTGATTGAACCCATGAGGGGAGCGACATCCGGGGAGATGGTGGCCATCGTTTCTTGTTGCACCCCAAGGAAACCGTTGAGTTTGGCGGCGACATCGGCCACAAAACGGCTCTGCTCCGAACCCAGGCTCTCCGCGGTCACTTGATTGACCCGGCGGCCACGTTGGCACCGATGGTGAACGTGGATTTGCCCGCGGTTTCCACCACCGAGATATTCACTGTTTCATTGTCGCCACGCAGGAAATCCTTTGATTTGATACTTCCCACGGTGCTTCCGGGGACTTCCTTGAAGCCTTGCGCCGTGAGCGCGGAGGTATAAAAGGCCACAACTGCGTCAGACGGGGACGCAATGGTGCCGACCAAGGCCACCGACGCCGGCGAGGAGTTCTTGTCGAAGCTGCTGGATTCCACAGCCGCCTTGGGCATCAAGGGAATCAGTTGCTGCGGGAATCCCGGGACCAGGGAGCCGACTGCCGCCGAAGCTCCTGAGGCAGCCGTGGACGCGGTGGCCTGTGCCGGACTTGCCGAGGCAGTGGCCGCCCCGGACGATGTTGGCGCCGCCCCTTGGGATGCCGTGCCTGCCGGGGACGACCCGCAAGCCGAGATGGTCAACGCGACGCCCGTGGCCAACAAGGCCAAGCTGACGGGTTGAGGCTTTCCAAAGAGCTTCACAGGGATTTCCTCCTGGGGACGACGCCGGATGCTGCCTCCAGTTTAGGGCGCCGGATGCGGCCACCAGTAACCAGTGCCGCGGCATAGGATTTCCTTGTGAGACCACAAGCAGAGAACAACGGGCGGGGCCCCGGACAGGAATTCGCCCCGGATCCCGCTGCCCTGCGGGAACTGAGGCGCACCAGCATCCTCCACGTGGACATGGATGCCTTCTTTGTCTCGGTGGAATTGCGCACCCGGCCTGAACTCAAGGGGAAACCCGTCATTGTCGGTTTTCCGGTGGATCGCTCCGTTGTGCTGTCCGCCTCCTACGAAGCGCGCGCGCTCGGTGTGAAGTCTGCCATGCCCATGGCCAACGCGATGCGGATGTGCCCCAACGCGGTCATCATCGAACCCCGCCATAGCCTCTACTACGAGGTGTCCCGGCAATTGATGGGAATATTCGAATCGATAACGGACCTCGTGGAGCCCTTGAGCGTCGACGAGGCGTTCCTGGATGTCGGTGGCGCGATCAGGCGGCTTGGTCCGCCTCTCCAGATCGGCCATCTGATCCGGAGCCGCGTTGCCTCCGAGCTGGGGATCACTGCGTCCGTGGGAATAGCCACCAACAAGTTCGTTGCCAAAATCGCATCTACGCGCTGCAAACCCGACGGACTGCTGCTCATTGAGGAGGGGCAGACCGTAGCCTATTTGCACAGCCTGCCCGTGAACGCCTTGTGGGGAGTCGGGGCCAAGACCGCCGACGTTCTGGCCAGGCTGGGGATCCGTACCGTCGCTGACGTTGCGGCCACGCCGCTTGCTTCCTTGAAAAAGGTCCTGGGAGCTTCGGGCGAGCACGTCCACCGATTGTCGATGGGCTTGGATCCCCGGCCGGTCACGCCTATCCGGCTCGAGAAGAGCATAGGTTCCGAAGAAACGTTCGCTGTCGACACCCCGGATGACGCGCTCCTCCATCGCGAGTTGCTGAGGCTCTCCCACCGGACCGCGTCACGGCTCCGGACAGCCGGAATGCTGGCCCGGACCATCGCGCTGAAGTTGCGCTATGCCGATTTTTCGACAATCAGCCGGAGCAAGACAATGCATACGCCGGTCGATAGCGCCCAGTTGATCTATCAGGTGGCGAGCCAGTTGCTGGAGTCCTTGGGGGAGCGGCCCATGAGTGTGCGCCTTATAGGAGTCCGGGCCGAGCAGCTCGAAGCGGCGGAACACGCCTCGCTGCAGTTAAGCTTCGATCGCAGGGACGACAACTGGCGGGCGGCTGAACAGGCGCTTGACCGTGTCACCGAGCGATTCGGCAGCAAGACTGTCCTTCCGGCGACGCTTTTGGAGCCGCACGCGGAGCCCGACAGGCCGGGTTCTCCCTAGGCTTCGAAGGGCCCACGAGTGCCCTCCGGCGTGTCTTTCAGAACAGCGGCCAACAAACTATCCTAGAGATACACAGATTTAGACCGTCTGGATAAATTGCCATGTTGCGTCTGTTCCGTGAGACCGTGTTCACAAGACCCGGTCTTCGGGAACCCTTTTTTGGGTTCGTCCGTTCAAGGGAACAGAGGCAACGGCCGCGGCGTATCCAGACGCTGGCCGACTAAAGGAGGTCGCGATGCCCCTATCGGAGCACGAACAGAAGCTCCTCGAGCAACTCGAGAAGCAACTGCATGAGGACGATCCGAAGTTTGCCAATTCAATGGGCTCTGACCCCATTCGTTCATGGTCGACCAGGCACATCGTTATTGGCGTTCTAGGCACTATCGCCGGAATTCTCTTGTTGTTGGTAGGTGTGTCCTTGCAGAACATCTTCCTTGGCGTGCTGGGCTTCATCGTGATGGGCGCCGGCGTCTACTTTGCCACCCTGAGAAGGGCAGCCGGCGGGAAGTCGAAGAGCGCCAAGCCGGGCAAGTCGAAGAACTCGTTCATGAGCAACCTCGAAGAACGCTGGGACGAGCGCCGCCGCGGCGAGGAGAGCTGAGCGCTCCACCAAGGGGCTTGGCCTCCACTCGGAAGCCGAGTCCTCCACATTGCACCACCAGGCTCCGGCCTGATTGCGAAAAGACCCGAATATCGGGTCTTTTCGCATTTAACGCCGCGCTCGCACGCCGAGCGAGCCCGTCGGCGCGACTTCCATGCCGCCGTCGTGCGCTTCCCTGCAGCGCCGCCGCAAAGTCTCCTCCACCACCAACCACCCCTGAGATCCACGCGTTTTCAGGCTCCTGCATTCGAATGTGGGGCAAGAAACACGCCGGATTGCGTTGACTGTGGGGGCTTGTGGAGTAAAGTGGAGCAAGTAAGAGGGTAGTGGCGGCGTGGGGCAGGTACGGGCACCTTTACGGATGGGGGCGGTGGGCCAGTGTTTCTTGGCACGCATTCTCCCCGTCTGGACGAAAAGGGCCGGATCATCCTTCCCGCCAAGTTCCGCGAGGAACTTGCTGACGGCTTGGTGCTCACAAGGGGCCAGGAGCGTTGCATCTACGTCTTCAGCCAGCGGGAATTCGAACGTATTCACGAGTCCATGCGGGAGGCCCCCATCTCCTCCAAGCAGTCACGTGACTACATCCGGGTTTTCCTGTCCGGAGCCTCTGACGAGGTACCTGACAAGCAGGGGCGCGTGACGATTCCGCCGGCGCTCCGGAGCTACGCAGGTCTTGAGCGGGAATTGGCGGTCATTGGCGCCGGAACCCGCGCAGAGATCTGGGATGCCCAGGCTTGGGATGAGTACCTGGCCGAGAAGGAAGCCGCCTTCTCGGAGACCGACGACGACAACCTTCCCGGGTTCATTTAGAAACCGGGACAGGAAGCAGCAATGCTTCTTGGACGGGATCTCCAGCCGCCCATCACATAGTTTTCCTGGCTCACCTTCCCCGGAGCCAGGCGGACGCTGCGATAGGCGCGGATGGGGATCCGGCTCAAGAAGCGACCCGCCCGACTGACAGACGAACGAATCAGCTCTGAGGAGGCCGCATGGAGGAGCAAGACGCGCCAAAACCCACCTCGGAGCGACATGTACCGGTCCTGAAGGACCGGTGCATCAATTTGTTGGCACCAGGTTTTGAGGGCGCCCGCAACCGTGGCGAAACGCCCGTCGTCATCGACGCCACGCTGGGAATGGGTGGCCACTCCGAAGCGATGCTCCAGCGGTTCCCCGATCTGCACCTTGTTGGGATAGACCGGGACGAAGAGGCCTTGGCCCTCGCCGGTGAGCGCCTGCAACCCTTCGCGGCCCGCACCGACCTGGTACATGCGGTCTACGACGAAATCGAAGATGTCATCGCAGATCTCGGAATACCGGAAGTGCACGGCATCCTCATGGATCTGGGTGTGTCTTCCCTCCAATTGGACGAGCGGGAGCGCGGCTTTGCCTACTCCTACGACGCCCCGCTGGATATGCGGATGGACACGAGCCGCGGCCAGACTGCTGCCGACGTCGTCAACAACTATTCCGAAGAAGACCTGGTGCGCATTATCCGCAAGTGGGGCGAAGAGAAGTTCGCCGGCAGGATCGCAAACCGCATCGTCACGGCGAGGGCGATCAAGCCCTTCGCCACCACCGGTGAACTCGTCGAGCAGATCCGCGGAGTTGTTCCTGCGGCCGCTGCGAAGTCCGGCGGGCATCCGGCAAAGCGGACTTTCCAGGCTTTGCGGATTGAAGTCAACGAGGAACTCGACGTCCTGGAGAGGGCCGTGCCTGCCGCTCTCGCGGCCTCGGCAATGGGCGGACGAGTAGTAGTGATGTCGTACCACTCACTCGAGGACAAGATCGTCAAATCGGTCTTCCAATCCCGGTCCAAGTCATCGGCCCCGCTCGGCTTCCCCGTGGAGCTGGAAGAACATAAACCGGAATTCAAGACCCTGACCAAGGGCACGGAAGTGCCCACACCTGAAGAAATCGCCGAAAACCCGCGTGCGGCATCTGCCCGCCTGCGGGCCGTGGAACGCATCAAAGCGAGGAGAACAGCATGAGCACCGCTGCCGCGAAGATCCTGCCGACCACGGTGGGGAACACCGCGCGTGCCCTGCCCACCCGGGGACCGGAACGCGACACGACCCGGAAGGCGCGGACGCCGCTCTCGCTCGTACAGAGTGTTCCCGGACGACGGCGGACTCCGTTCGTCGTCTTTTGCTTCGGTGTGCTGGCGGCAGCCCTGTTGACTGTCCTGGTGCTCAACATCTCCGTTTCCACGGCACAATACGACCTTGTGAAGCTCAGGAACGATGCCGCGTCCCTGAACAAGCAGAACCAGGATCTGACACAGCAGGTCCAGAACTACCAGGCTCCCCAGAATCTTGCCGCCAAGGCCGCAGAATTGGGAATGGTAGCTTCCACTGCCACGGGACAGATCGATCTGGACAACTTGACAGTCACAGGAAAGGCCACGCCGGCAACCAAGGGACAGAATCCCGGTGCCGTCATCGCTGCCCCTGCGGTCGCAGGCCAGTCGAGCGTCACACCTTCGGCACCCGCCAAGAACGATTCACTGGATAGCCGCAAGCCCAACGGGGCCGCCGACTCCACGCCGGCCAAACCGCAGGCGCCCGTGGCTCCTGCGGCACCCAAGCCGCCGGTTGTGGATCTCCACGGTGGTTCGGTCCCCGCTCCACAGCAGAAGGTACCAGGGCAGTAGCGTCCAGCCGACCTGATTTCAGGTAAACAGCAAGGCAAGCAGCAAGGAATCGACGTGGTGCAAAAAACCGGCAAATCGAAGAACAAGAGAACGCCGGCGGCGAAGAAGCGCCTGCGCCTCGGCCTCGGAATCATGCTGACGTTGTTGCTGGTGGTTGGGGGCAAGCTGTTCCTGGTCCAGGGACTCGACGTCGGCGGAATGGCCGAGGCTGCTTACAACAACCGGCTGACCATCACCGTCCTGCCCGCCGAACGCGGCAAGATCCTTGACGCCAACGGCACCGTGCTGGCCAGCAGCGTGATCCGCTACAACATCGTGGTTGACCAGACCGTCAACACCAACACCTCTGAGTTTTCGCGCTACAACACGCAAACCCAAGCCATCGACACGATCTCGAGGACCCAAGGGATAGCAGAACTTTCCAGCGCCCTGGGCATGGACGTCAACCAGGTAACGCAGGCAGTGACCGGCGACAAGAAATACAACATCGTGGCCAAGGAAGTGAAGCCCGATCTCGAAGACCGGATTTCCCAACTGCATATCCCCGGTATCGTCTCCGAGGGCATCAGCAAGCGCGTCTATCCAAACGGCAGCGTCGCGGGTGGCATTATCGGCTTCCTCAAAGACGGCACCACGGGCCAAGCCGGACTTGAGCAGACCCAGGACGACCTCCTGCGCGGCAAAGACGGCAAACGCGTCTTTGAGATCGGCGCCGACGGCCTCCGTATCCCCGTGGCAACCGATCTGCTGACCCCGGCCGTCAATGGCAAAGACGTCAAGCTGACGCTGAACACGGACATCCAGTACTTTGCGCAGCAGGCCATCCAGACCCAGGTCAACCAGCTCAATGCCGAGTGGGGATCGATCGTCGTCGAGGACATCAAGACCGGGAACCTCATTGCGATGGCGGACACGAATGCCCCGGATCCCAACGACCCGGGCAAAGTGGCGGCCGCGGACCGCGGCGTGCGGTCAGTGACGGCTGCCTATGAGCCTGGCTCGGTGGAAAAGATGATTACGGCGTCGGCCGCGATCAATGAAGGAAAGTCCAGCCCGCTGGACACTGTCACCATTCCGCCGGCTTTGACCATCGACGGTCAGACTTTTACCGATGCGTTCGACCATGGAACCGAGCAGAGGACCCTTGCCGGCATCCTTGGATATTCGATGAACACAGGTACCGTGATGATCGGCAGCCGCCTGAGCAAGCAACAGCGTTACGACTACCTCACCCGCTTCGGTATCGGGCAAGCTCCGGACATTGGCCTTCCCGCCGAAACCTCAGGCATCCTGGCCAAGCCCGATCAATGGGATGACCGCCAGCAGTACACCGTGCTGTTCGGCCAAGGCGTTTCACAGTCCACGCTGCAGACCGTCCGGGCGTACCAAAGCATTGCCAACGACGGCGTGATGCTGCAACCGCGGCTGATCGACGGCTACGTCGGAGCCGACGGAGCCGAGGAGAAAGTGCCTGCCAAGGATTCCCAGCAAGTCGTTACCAAGGAAACCGCGCAGCAAGTGCGGGACATCCTGGAGAGCAACGTCACCATGGGCGAAGTGAAAGATGCCGCCATCGACGGATACCGGGTGGGCGCCAAGACAGGTACGTCCCAGGCACCGCGTGAAGATGGCCTCCCTGGCTTCGATGGCTACACCGCGTCGATCGTGGGCATGGCGCCGATGGACAATCCGCGCTTCATCGTGGAGGTCGTCCTCCAGCGGCCCAAGGGCAGCATTTACGGCATCACCCAAGGACCGATTTTCCGCTCGGTCATGGGCCAGGTCCTGCGTACCTACAACGTCCCGCCGTCCACCGGCACGCCGGCGCGGTTCCCCCAGTACGCCAAATAGGGCCAGCACGGCAAGTAGTTCAGTTTCGCCAAGTAAGCTTGTTGGGCATCTGTCCGGCCACATTTCGATCCAACCATGCCGTTCGCGGGAGCCCTGAGGGTTCCCGTGCGGCCAGTTTTACGAGTACCAACGGAGACCACCTTGTCAGAGCAGAATGATGCCGTATCGATCCCTACAGGGAACCCGCCGGCTACCGACAAACCCGGCTTCCGTCCAGCCGTCGTGGCGCCTGTTCCCCTGGAAGCCGTCGCCTCGTCCCTCGGAATCGCGCTGCCGCCGGACTCCGCCGCCACGTCGGTGACGGGTGTGTCCCTCAACTCGCGCACCGTGGAGCCGGGAGACTTGTACCTGGCGCTGCCCGGTGCCACGCGCCACGGGGCCGACTTTGTCAGCCAAGCGGTGGCAGCCGGTGCCGTGGCCGTCTTGACCGATGAGGACGGCGCACGCCAATTGGCCCTTGAGGATCTTGCTGTTCCCGTTCTGATCGTCGGCAATCCCCGCGCAGCCGTCGGTTCACTCGCGGCCCTCGTTTATCGAAGCCAACCACTGGATGGGGTTTCGCCGACGCTTTTCGGTGTAACCGGTACGAACGGCAAGACGACGACGACGTATTTCATCAACTCCCTGCTCCGCGCCTTGGGCATGAACCCGGGATTGATCGGGACGATTGAAATTCTTGCGGGGGGTGAGGCCATCCCGAGCCTGCTGACCACGCCGGAATCAACGGATGTCCATGCCTTGCTCGCCCTCATGCGCGAACGCGGGCTGGAGGCGGCTTCCATGGAGGTCTCCTCCCATGCCCTGTCGTTCCACAGGGTCGACTCGGTGACGTTCGACGTTGCCGGCTTCACCAACCTGACACAGGACCACCTCGATCTCCACGGAAGCATGGATGAGTACTTCCGGACCAAGGCGGAGCTGTTCACCAGCGCGCGCGCACGGCGGGCCGTAGTGACCGTGGATGATCCGTGGGGGCGCCAGCTGGCCGATGAGGCGGGAATTCCCGTAACCACGCTGTCGGCCACCCCCGGGGGCGGAGCCGACTGGACGGTGGAGTCGGCCAAGCCGCGGGGGCTTGGAACGGACTTCGAATTGCGCCACCGCGACGGAACGGTCCTGCGCGTCCATACAGGATTGCCAGGGGACTTCAACGTCGCCAACGCGGCGTTGGCCACCATTATGGTGCTTGACTCCGGCATCGAGCCGTCGGCACTGCAGGCGGCTCTCGACGTGCACGATCCCTTCACCGTTTCCGTGCCCGGCCGGATGCAACTGATCTCGGATGCCCCGGCTGCCGTCGTCGATTTCGCGCACAACCCGGACGCACTGGCGAGGGCCCTCAAGGCCGTGCGCCCGCAGGCCCCCGAATCCCGCGTGATCGTCGTATTCGGCGCCACAGGACAGCGCGACCAGGGCAAGCGGCCGACCATGGGCGCCATAGCCGCCCGGCTCGCCGACGTCGTGATTGTCAGCGACGACGATCCCCATGATGAAGACGCTGCTGCGATCCGTTCGGAAGTCATCGCTGGGGCCCGTGCCGCCCGCGAGTCGGAAGACCTTGACTGCGAGATCGTGGAAGCGTACCCCCGGGACGTCGCCATCCGCCAAGCCGTGGAACTGGCCACTGAGAAGGACACCATCCTGGTCGCCGGCCGCGGCCACGAGGTGTGGCAGGAAGTGAAGGGTGTCAACCTCGCCCTCGACGACCGGGTGGAACTGCGGGCGGCCTTGACAGCCAGGGGATTCAAGGTTTCCACGGACGAGCGGATAGAGTCCTAGACCGAGATGATTGCACTTACTGCGGCGGAGATCGCCGATATTACCCATGGCCGATTGGCAGCGGACCCGGGCATTGTCCCGGCGTCCGTCGTTACCGACTCCCGTGAGGCGGCCGCTGGATCGTTGTACGTGGCCAAGCCAGGAGAGAATGCCGACGGCCACGCCTATGTGGGCGCCGCCTTTGAACGCGGGGCTGTCCTGGCGCTGACCGAGCGCGACGTTTCCGACGACGACGGCCGGCCATACCCCGCCGTCGTCGTCGATGACGCCGTGATCGCCATGGGTGCCCTGGCTGCGGAGTCCGTGCGCCGCATCCGTGCCGCACGTGCGGCCCAGGACGAGCCCTTCACTGTCATCGGCATCACGGGCTCAGCGGGCAAGACCACCACCAAGGACCTGCTTGCGGGCATTCTTTCCCGGGCCGGTGCCACGGTGGCTCCGCAGGGTTCGTACAACGGTGAAGTCGGCGTGCCGCTGACCGTGTTCGGAGCCGATGCGGGCACCCGCTACCTGGTGATCGAAATGGGGGCAACCGGGATTGGCCACATCAAATACCTCGCCGAGATGGTCCAACCGGACATCGGCGTCGTTCTGTGCGTCGGCACCGCCCACGCCGGCGAGTTTGGTGGCGTGGAGAACATCGCGAAGGCCAAGGGCGAACTCGTAGAGGCGCTGGGGCGGGACGGAACCGCCGTCATCAACCTCGACGACGCGCGGGTCGCCGCCATGGTCTCCCGCACCCAGGCCACAGTGCTCGGAACCACCGCTACCGGCATTCCCGGCTCCGCAGTCGAGGCACGGAACGCGGATATCGACGAAAACGGCCACCCGGAATTCGAGCTCTTCCTGCCCGACGGCGGGGCTCCCCATTCCGTCCGCAGCAAGCTCATCGGTGCGCACCACATCACCAACCTGCTTGCCGCTGCGGCCGCCGCGTTCGCGGCTGGCCTCCCCGCGGCCGGGATCGCCGAGTCGCTGAGCGAGCAGTCGCCCGCCAGCCGGTGGCGGATGGAACGCACTGAGCGCGCGGACGGCGTCACCATCATCAACGACGCGTACAACGCGAATCCGGAATCCATGCGCGCAGCATTGCGCACCCTCGCCGACCTCGGGCAGGGACGCCGCACGTGGGCAGTGCTTGGCGCGATGTTGGAACTCGGCGAAGATTCCATCCGCGAACACACGGCTGTGGGTACGCAAGTGGTCCGCTTGAACATTTCCAGGCTCGTGGTGGTTGGCCGGGAAGCCCGGGCGCTGTATGTTTCCGCGATCCAGGAAGGCTCCTGGGGCGACGAGTGCATCTTCACCGAAACGGCCGACGAGGCCTACGAACTGCTGCAGGCTGAGCTCAAACCGGGCGACTTGGTGCTTTTCAAGTCCTCGAACGGGGTCGGCCTAAGGCATTTGGGGGATCGGATAGCATTACCTCCACAGACCGGTACGAGTGCGAACACCGCGGCTGCAACTGCCGCCAATGAAGGGAACGAGCTGCTGTGATTGCACTGTTGATCGGCGCGGGCGTCGCCCTCCTGGTGGCCCTGGTTGGCACGCCACTCTTCATCCGGTTCCTCGTCACCAAGGGATACGGCCAGTTCATCCGCGACGATGGACCCACCTCCCACCACACCAAGCGTGGTACCCCCACGATGGGCGGGACAGTCGTGGTGGCCGCGGTGCTCATCAGCTACGGGTTGACCCACCTGATCATGTGGATGATGAACCCGCGATCACCGGGCCCGTCCGCCTCGGGACTGCTCTTGTTGTTCCTGATGGTCGGTATGGGATTCGTTGGTTTCCTCGACGATTTCATCAAGATTTCCAAGCAGCGCAGCCTCGGACTCAACGCCAAGGCGAAGCTGATTCTCCAAGCTTTTGTCGGCATTGTCTTCGCAGTGCTCGTCCTGAACTTCCCCGACTCGCAGGGGATCACGCCGGCCTCCACGCATATTTCGCTTGTGCGGGACATTCCCTGGCTGAACCTGGCCTTTGGGGGCACCGTCCTCGGAGCCATCCTGTTCGTCATCTGGTCGAACCTGATCGTCACTGCGGCAACCAACGGCGTCAACCTGACGGACGGATTGGACGGCCTCGCGGCCGGTGCCTCCATCATGGTCTTCGGAGCCTACACACTCATGGGAATCTGGCAGAACAACCAGGCATGCGGTTCACCCCGCGAGGCGGGCAGCGGTTGCTATTCGGTCCGCGACCCGCTCGATCTGGCGTTGCTGGCAGCTATTTGCAGTGCCGCGTTAGTGGGCTTCCTCTGGTGGAACACGTCTCCGGCGAAGATCTTCATGGGCGACACCGGTTCCCTGGCAATCGGCGGTGCCGTGGCCGGCTTTGCGATCCTCTCCCGCACGGAACTTCTTTTGGGCATCATCGGCGGGCTCTTCGTCCTCATCACGCTGTCGGTCATCATCCAGGTGGGCTACTTCAAGGTCACCAAGGGTAAGCGGGTCTTCAAGATGGCCCCACTTCAGCATCATTTCGAACTCAAGGGCTGGGCCGAAATCACGGTGGTTGTCCGATTCTGGATTCTTTGTGGACTGTTCGTGGCCGCAGGCCTTGGGATTTTCTATGCTGAATGGGTGGTGCTGCTGTGAGCGCAAGTCCTCAAACCAAGCCTTCTGCCAATGACCGGCTCAAGGACCTCGTCAGTTGGGATTCCGACTGGAAGGGCCTCCGTGTCGTCGTGACCGGCATCGG
The DNA here is from genome assembly GCF_030209785.1 of Arthrobacter sp. efr-133-TYG-120. Taxonomy (NCBI): domain Bacteria; kingdom Bacillati; phylum Actinomycetota; class Actinomycetes; order Micrococcales; family Micrococcaceae; genus Arthrobacter; species Arthrobacter sp. efr-133-TYG-120. Next base: position 31,769 of record NZ_JARVRI010000037.1, on the reverse strand, counting down.
TGTGTCCGGATTCGCGGCCGCCGATACCTTGATCGAACTGGGCGCACGCGTGGTGGTTGTCGACGCGGCGACGAGCGCCAAGGCCCTCGCGCAGGCGGACACCTTGAAGATCGTCGGCGCAGCCGACGTCCTCCTCGGCGAGGATGCAGTCAAAACGCTGCCCCGGGTGGACGGTGAAAAGGCCGAGCTCGTCGTGACGTCGCCGGGCTGGCGCCCGGACCAGTCCCTCCTGGCAGCTGCCAAAAGGGCCCACGTACCGGTGTGGGGCGACGTCGAACTCGCTTGGCGGGTGCGCGAACGCCAGGGCCGCAAGACGGCGGACTGGCTCACGATCACGGGTACGAACGGCAAGACCACCACGGTGGGCATGACCGAGGCGATGCTGCAGGCAGCGGGGCTCAAGGCAATCGCCGTGGGGAATGTAGGCACGCCCATCCTGGACGCACTCCGTGACCCAGTGGAGTACGACGCCTTCGCTGTTGAGCTTTCCAGCTTCCAATTGCACTGGATCGAGTCGCTCTCCCCGGTGGCGAGCGTCTGCCTCAATGTCGCCGAGGACCACGTCGACTGGCACGGCTCCTACGAGTCCTACCTGGCGGACAAGGCAAAGATCTTCGAGAACACCCAGAAGGCGTGTATCTACAACGCCGAGCAGATCGAGACCGAACGCATGGTGGAAAACGCCGACGTGGTCGAAGGTTGCCGGGCGATCGGTTTCACCACCCTGACTCCGGCGGTCAGCATGCTCGGCGTCGTCGAGGGCTTGCTCGTGGACCGCGCGTTCATCGAAGAGCGCAAGAGTTCAGCAGAGGAACTCGCGTCCCTGGCGGACCTGGGCCCGGCCGCGCCGCGACACATGGTTGCGAACGCGCTGGCCGCCGCCGCGCTGGTGCGCGCCTACGGCGTCGAACCGGCCGCAGTGCGGGAGGGCCTCAGGAACTATCTCCCTGGAGACCACCGCATCCAGCCCGTGGCCAAGCAGAACGGCGTGCTCTGGGTCAACGACTCCAAGGCGACCAATCCGCACGCAGCTTCTGCTGCCCTGTCGGCGTTCGACAAGGTCGTCTGGATCGCCGGCGGTCTCTCCAAGGGCGTCAACTATGACGAGTTGGTCGAAAACAACGCGCACAGGCTCAAGGCAGTGGTGCTGATCGGCTCCGACACCGCGGACCTGGAAGCCTCCCTCAAGCGACACGCAGCGGATGTGCCCGTAATCGGGCAGCCCAAGGGCGACACTGAAATGGTGCAGTCCGCCGATTCAGCTGGTACCGCCGCGGAACCGTCTCCGATCTTCGGCGACACCGTGATGGCCCACGCTGTCGAGTCGGCAGCAAGTATCGCCGAGTCCGGCGATACGGTGCTGATGGCCCCGGCGGCTGCCTCCATGGACCAGTTCTCTTCCTACGCTCACCGTGGCGATGCTTTCATCCGGGCAGTGCGCGAGCTTGTGGAAGGCCAGGCACAGACCACCGAGGAGTAACAATGGTCAGCACGCCCACGCGCAGCGGGCCCGGGCGGACCCGGGCCGGCAAGGCAGACCCCGCCGGACGCGCGGGAGGCGTTGGGCGGGCTTCGCTGCCGTCCCGCATCCGCTCGGGGATTTCCGGGTTTTGGTCGACTCTCGAGGGAAGCGGTAAATCGAGCGGCGGGTCAACCTACTACTTGATTCTTGGTGCTTCGCTTGCGCTGACGGCCATCGGGATCATCATGGTCCTGTCGGCGTCGAGCGTCGAAGCGATTGCGGCCGGCGAATCCCCATACTCCATCGCCACTAAGCAAGGCATGTTCGCCGCTATCGGCATCGTCGCGATGCTGGTGCTTTCGAGGGTCAATGTCCTGTGGCTCAAGCGATTCGCGTGGCCCTCGATCATTCTTGCCGGCGCCTTGCTGGTGCTGGTTCTGGTCATCGGCAAACGTGTGCTGGGCAACCAGAACTGGATCGAGATCGGCGGCTTCACCTTCCAGCCATCGGAGTTCGCCAAGTTCGCGCTGGTGCTCTGGATGGCCACGGTTCTTTCCGTCAAAGCAAAACTTCTGGACAAGTGGACGCACGCGCTGATCCCGGTCGTTCCGGTCTCCGGCGCCATCATCACCTTGATTGTCCTCGGACATGACCTCGGAACCTCCCTGGTGGTCATGCTCATCATGGCTGCCGGATTGTTTTTCGGCGGCGTCAACTTGAGGCTCTTCGCTGCGGCCGGCGGAGTTGCCGCAGCTGCCGCCCTGATCCTGGCGTTCACGAGTGGAAACCGGATGTGCCGGATCACCTCATGGATGGGGCAGAGCTGCGCAGGGGCGAGCGACATCGGCTTCCAGAGCGAACAGGGGCTCAGCGCCCTTGCTTCGGGAGGTTGGCTTGGTGTCGGACTCGGCCAGAGCCGGCAGAAATACCAGTGGATTCCCGAAGCCCACAACGACTTCATCTTCGCTGTCATCGGGGAAGAACTCGGGCTTGTGGGGACGATCGTGGTCCTGGTGCTTTTTGCCTTGCTCGCGGTTGCGATCTACCGGGTCGTCAGCCACCAGGAAGACTTGTTCGCCCGGGTGCTCGGCGGCTCGATCATGGCGTGGATGCTTGGACAGGCCGCGATCAACATGGCCATGGTGGCAGGGTTGCTCCCCGTGATCGGCGTTCCGCTGCCTTTCATTTCCTATGGCGGTTCAGCGTTGGTGATGTCGCTATGTGGCGTGGGCGTAGTGTTGTCTTTGGCCCGCGCCCAAATGGCTCCTGCCAGCCGTTCCAAGCCGCGCTGGCGATTTGCGAAAACTGCACGAAAGCGTACATAGCACTCCATGAATTCCCAGCCCAAGCCCCTCTCCGTGGTCCTCGCCGGCGGCGGGACCGCCGGACACATCAGCCCCCTGCTTGCCATCGCCGACGCCATCAAGTCGCTGCGGCCGGACGCGAAGATCCTTGCCGTCGGCACGCCCAACGGCATGGAAACGCGCCTCGTGCCGGCCGCCGGCTACGAGCTGGCCACGATTGACCGGGTTCCCTTTCCCCGCAAGCCTTCCGCGGATCTGCTCAAACTGCCCGGCAGGCTCGCGGCGGCCGTCAAGCAAGCCGGGCGCATCCTGGACGACGCACAGGCCGACGTCCTCCTCGGCGTCGGCGGCTATGTCTGCACTCCCATGTACCTCGCGGCCTGGCGTCGCAGGATCCCCATCGTCATCCACGAGGCCAACACGCGCGCCGGGCTTGCCAACCGGGTAGGAGCCATGTTCACCAAGCACGTGGGCGTGGCCTTCCCGGAAACCCGGCTACGGCACGCCCGCCATGTCGGGATGCCCATGCGCAAGGCCATCGCCGGTTTGGACCGGGCGGCCTGGCGCGCGGATGCCCGGCAGTCGCTTGGCCTGGACGCCGGACAACCAGCACTCATCGTGACGGGCGGTTCCTCGGGCGCCCAGAGCATCAACCGCACCATCGCCGGTGCCGTCGCCGCTTTGGCGGATGCCGGTATCCAGACACTGCACATCACCGGCCGGGGCAAGGCAGTGACGAACGACGACGGCGCCCCCCTGGCTGCCGACGGCTACCACCAGGTGGAATACGTCGACGGCATGGAAAACGTCTACGCGGCAGCAGACGTCCTCCTTGCCCGATCCGGCGCGGCAACCGTCAGTGAGGTGGCCGCTGTCGGTCTCCCGGCAGTCTTCGTTCCACTGCCCATCGGAAACGGCGAGCAGGCAATGAACGCCTCCGCACTGGTCAAGGCCGGGGCAGCGCTTCTGGTCGACGACCGGGCCTTGACCGCGGAGTGGCTCAAAGCCGAGTTGATTCCCTTGCTCACGGATCAAGCCCGCCTTGAGGCCATGGCCAGCAAGGCAAAGGAACTTGGCATCAGAAATGCTGATCAGCGGATGGCTGATCTCGTCTTGGAAGCGGTATCCGAATGACCCAGCCCCTCGCAGACATCAATTCCCTCGGCAGGGTCCATTTCATCGGCATCGGCGGCGTGGGCATGTCCGCCGTCGCACGCATCATGGTGGCCAGGGGCGTTCCCGTGAGCGGTTCCGACGCCAAGGACCTGCCCGTCATGCAGGACCTCCAGTCCGCCGGGGCGCGGATCGCTGTGGGCTACGCCGCAGAAAATCTTCGTGACGCCCAGACCGTCGTCGCCGGTTCGGCCATCAGGGCGGACAATCCGGAGCTGGAAGCCGCCCGAGCGGCCGGCCTGCCGGTGCTCCACCGCTCCGAGGCCCTCGCAGCAACCATGGGCGCCGACCGCGTGGTGACCGTGGCCGGGACGCACGGCAAATCCACCACCACGTCAATGGTTGCCGTGTTGCTCAAGGAAGCGGGTCTGGATCCGTCGTTCGCCATCGGCGCCAACGTACCTGCCCTCGGTGTCAACGCCGCGCACGGCGCCTCGGATATCTTCGTTGCCGAAGCCGACGAATCGGACGGTTCCTTCCTCAACTACCGGCCCCTCATCGCCGTCGTCACCAACGTCGAGGCCGACCACCTGGACTACTACGGCACGCCTGAGGCCGTCTACGCCTCGTTCGACAGTTTCGCGGCACTCCTGCCCGCCAACGGCGTGCTTTTCGCCTGCGCGGACGACGACGGCGCCCGGGCCCTCGCGGAACGGACCCGCGCCGCAGGCAATACCCGGGTGCTGAGCTACGGGACCGCGGAGGACGCCGATATCCGGCTGCGCGACGGGGGACCCGGCGACGTCAGGGTCTCCGTGGGCGGACAGGAATACCGGCTCGACCTCCAAGTGCCCGGGAGGCACAACGCCTTGAACGCGGCGGCCGCGTTCGGCGTCGCCGTCGAGCTCGGCGTAGCGCCCGGGGTTGCCGCGGCCGCCCTCGGCCATTTCACCGGAGCCTCGCGGCGATTCGAGTTCAAGGGGCAGGGGAGGGGCGTGCGTGTCTACGACGACTACGCCCACCACCCCACGGAGGTCCGGGCCGCCCTGTCCGCTGCCCGTTCCGTCGCAGGCGGCAACAAGGTGCATGTGCTCTTCCAGCCACATCTGTTTTCCCGCACGCGCGAATTCGCGGAGCAGTTTGCTGAAGCGCTTGGCGAGGCGGATACGGCCCTCGTGCTGGATATCTACCCTGCCCGCGAGGATCCCATTCCCGGGGTCACGAGCACCCTGATCACAGGGCGCCTCAAGAGCGGCAGGCTCGTTGCCGGCGGGCAGGAAGCGCTGGACGCGGTTCTCTCCGCGGCCGGCGAGGGCGACATCGTCCTCACCGTCGGAGCCGGTGACGTCACGGCATACGGGCCCCGGATCGTGGAGCTGTTGGGTGGCTGACACCCGGAAGCCGACTTTCAAGCCGCAGGCGGGCACCCGGCCGGGAGTCGTCAGTGCTGAACGCAGCCTCGACGATCCCGTCGGTGGCCCTTCGGAGGCCGCCCGTGCGAAGGACAGCAACGTGCTGGCCTTTCCGGAACCCAAGGGACGCAAGCGCCGGAGGACAGTGCTCACGGCCTTGGCCATCATCGTCGCCCTTGTCGCCGGAATTATCGTTGCGGCGATCTACTCGCCGGTGTTCGCCGTGCGCACAGTGACGGTCGACGGTGCGAAGCTTCTCCAGGCGGGGAGCGTCCAGCAGGCACTCGAACCGGTGAAGGGAAAACCCCTTCCGCAAATCAACGACGCCGAGATCGCCGCGCTGCTCAAGCCCCTCGTCCAGGTGCGTTCAGTCAGTACCGAAGCACGGCCGCCGTCGGAACTCCTGGTCCACATCGTGGAGCGGGTACCCGTGGCCCTGGTGAAGAGCGGTGACAACTATTCACTGGTTGACGTCGACGGCGTCCAGCTCGGATCAACGGCCGATCCCGCATCGGTTGCCTTGCCGCTCATCGATGGGCAAGGAGCCAACCAGAATCTCTTCAAGGCGATCACGGCCGTTCTTGCGACGCTGCCGGCGGATGTCCTGGCGAAGATGGCCAACGCGTCGGCCTCGTCGCCGGACGCCGTCGAGCTCAAGCTCACGGACGGCAAGATCGTGGTGTGGGGGAATGCGGACGAGAAGGAGCTGAAGGCCCGCGTCCTCGAGGCGTTGCTCAAGGCTCCCGCCAATCCAAAAGTTCCGGTGAATGTCTACGATGTCAGCGCACCGAGGCACCCGTTCACCAAATAGACCATTTCAGGAAGTAACTTCTCTGACGTAGAGGGCTATTTTTCGGACTTTCACACGACACGCGGAGGCGGTCATTGAATGTCGGATTCATAGCCCATACCGTCACTTAAGAGTTACTTGACATAACTATAACCTTCAACTAGAGGGTTAAGGTCCAAGGATTCAAGTTGGACTCGATCTGTTTCGCTATAGGACACAAGCAAGGGGCACGAAACGTGGCAGCACCGCAGAATTACTTGGCCGTCATCAAGGTCGTCGGCATCGGCGGCGGTGGCGTGAATGCAGTTAACCGAATGATCGAAGTCGGCCTCCGCGGCGTCGAGTTCATCGCCATCAACACCGATGCCCAGGCTCTCCTCATGAGCGACGCGGACGTCAAGCTCGACGTCGGACGTGAACTCACCCGCGGTCTGGGAGCCGGCGCCAACCCCGACGTCGGACGCCAGGCAGCCGAGGACCACGCCGACGAGATCGAAGAGGTCATCCGCGGAGCCGACATGGTCTTCGTCACCGCAGGCGAAGGCGGCGGCACCGGAACCGGCGGCGCCCCCGTCGTGGCCCGGATCGCACGCTCGCTCGGCGCACTGACCATCGGTGTGGTCACGCGTCCCTTCACCTTCGAAGGCCGCCGGCGCGCCGGCTCGGCCGAGGCCGGAATCGACGCCCTGCGCGACGAAGTCGATACCCTCATCGTCATCCCCAACGACCGCCTCCTGTCCATCAGCGACCGTAACGTCTCCGTCCTGGACGCTTTCCGTTCCGCTGACCAAGTACTTCTGTCCGGTGTCCAGGGCATCACGGACCTCATCACCACCCCTGGCCTGATCAACCTCGACTTCGCCGACGTCAAGTCGGTCATGCAGGGTGCAGGCTCCGCGCTGATGGGTATCGGCTCGGCACGAGGAGAGGACCGCGCTGTCAAGGCCGCCGAACTCGCCATCGCTTCTCCGCTTCTGGAAGCATCGATCGACGGCGCCCACGGCGTCCTGCTTTCCATCCAAGGCGGCTCGGACCTCGGCCTGTTCGAGATCAACGAGGCCGCGAGGCTCGTGCAGGAAGTGGCCCACCCCGAAGCCAACATCATCTTCGGTGCCGTCATCGACGACGCCTTGGGTGACGAGGCGCGCGTCACGGTTATCGCCGCCGGTTTTGACGACCTCAAGGCCACCTCACCCTCGATGAACCAGCCTGCAGCCCAGCAGCCGGGTCAGCACCAGGCCCCTGCCGCTCCGGACCGTCCCGCGGCACCAACAGCTGCTCCGGCCTACTCTGCGCCGCAGCATGTTTCCGCCGGTGTCGGAGCTTCCGGCTTGAGCAACTGGGGCCAGCAGCGCCCGTCCGCCTTGCCCGCCGACTCGGGCTTCGACGTCGACCTCCCGGCCGTCGTCGAACCGGACCTTTCGGGAAGCCGCACCGACGACCTCGATGTTCCGGACTTCCTGAAGTAGCAGCTCTGTTCAAACCCACCCAGGGGAGTTAGCCAGTAGTGTTTTGGTGGCGAAAAGAAGTGCGGCCCGGAATTTCGGTTGCCTTCTCCGATGACGATGCGGGCAACCTTGCACTGCACGTAGCGGACAATCCTGACGACGTCATGGTGCGCCGGGCCCGGCTGGAAGCAGCAGCGGGGCTCGGCGGACGCCGTTTCCAATACATGAACCAGGTCCACGGAAAAGCCGTCGAATTCATCTCCGTGCCCGGGGACGGACCAACGGCGGACGCCATGGTGTCAAGGGGGCAACCCCTCGCGGTCATGGTGGCCGATTGTGTCCCCGTTGTGCTCTTGGGCGAAGTGCCGGATGACGTCAATCCCGTCCTTGCGGTGGTCCATGCCGGCCGGCCCGGGGTTGCCGCCGATATCGTTTCGGCCACTGTGGTGGAAATGCGAAATCGCGGCGCGGCGGCCATCAGCGCCTGGGTGGGCCCTTCCATCTGCGGTGAATGCTACGAAGTTCCGGAACAGCTGCGGACGGACGTGGTTGCCGCGGTTCCGGAAACCTGGTCCACAACCTCGTGGGGCACGCCCGCACTGGACCTGCCTGCCGGTGTGCGTGCCCAGCTGCAGGCACTCGACATCACGGTCGAGTACTCGGGGGAGTGCACGCGCGAGACCGCCCGGCTCTTCTCGTACCGGCGCAATCAGAAAACAGGACGGTTTGCAGGTTTGGTGTGGACGCATGAGTGAGGATTTCCCCACGGCGGAAAGCGCCGCGGGCGATCGGCGTACGGCCGAGCTGCGCGAACGGCTCTCCGCGGTCCGCCAAAGGATTTCGGCGGCAACCGCGGCCGCCGGGCGAAGCGAAGAGCCGCAACTGATAGTCGTCAGCAAGTTCCATCCCGCAGCGGACGTAGCGCGGCTGGCGGCACTTGGCGTGACGGATGTCGGCGAAAACCGGGACCAGGAGGCGGCCGCGAAGTCCGCCGAGCTCGCCGGACTCCCGGTGCGTTGGCACTTCATTGGTCAACTGCAAAGCAACAAGGCCAAGTCCGTCGTGAAGTACGCGTTCTCCGTGCAATCGATCGACCGTCCGCAACTCGCCGAGGCACTTGCAAAGGCCGTTGCGCGGCAACAGTCCGAGTCCGGCAGGCCGGACCTCGACTGCTACATCCAGGTCAGTCTTGAGGACGACGGCGGCGCCCACCGCGGCGGTGCCGCTCCGTCCGATGTCGAGCGCCTCGCGGAATCCATCGCAACCGCCGCCGGACTGCGCCTGGCCGGCGTGATGGCGGTCGCGCCGCTCGGTGCGCCCCCGGAGGAAGCGTTCGAGAAACTCGCCAACATTTCACGGGATCTTCGGGGACTTCATCCGGACGCCGTGGGGGTATCCGCCGGGATGAGCCAGGACCTCGAAGCCGCCGTTCAATTCGGTGCGACACACCTGCGAATTGGCTCGGATATTCTCGGTTCGCGCCCGCGCGTGGGGTAGCGTCAAAGTATTGGAAGCGACGGGCCGGGATTTCAGCGATGTCAAGTCATGGGCGGCCCGCCCACTGCAGACACGATAGGAGTCCAGCATGGCTGGCGCACTGCGCAAGACAATGGTTTATCTTGGGCTCGCCGATGGCGATGAACACTACGAGTCTGAGCAGCACGTGCAGCACACGGACGAGGACCGGTCGGTCGACCACAATCGTGAAGAGCGCCGCGCCCCAGCACCTGTACGTGAAGTAGTTCGTGAAGTCCCCCCTGTCGCCGAAGAGGAATACCGCGCACCCGTGACACCTATCAAGCGTGCGGCGTCCAGCCGCGAAGACGCCTCCGGTCTGAGGCAGATCACCACTGTCCATCCCCGCTCCTACAATGACGCCAAGATCATCGGCGAGAGTTTCCGGGATGGCATCCCGGTGATCATGAACGTCACGGACATGGGCGAGGCAGATGCCAAGCGCCTCGTCGATTTTTCCGCCGGTTTGGTCTTCGGACTCCACGGCAGCATTGAGCGCGTCACCAGCAAGGTTTTCCTGCTGTCGCCGTCGTACGTCGAAGTTCTCGGCGACGACAAGAAGGTCAGCGAAGCGCAAGCAACGTTCTTCAACCAGAGCTAGCGCGGTCAACCCGGATGCCAGGCAGAGCGATCTGCCTGGCATCTGTGTTGCAATAGAGGGACTGACCGGAAAAATGGCGAACTAGGAGATCTGAGCTAACCCGTGGGCATAGTTTTCGGCCTTTTGTACATTGCATTGCTGCTGTTCCTGGTCACCCTCATCATCAGGCTCGTTTTCGATCTGGTGCAGATGTTTGCGCGCCAGTGGCGCCCCCGCGGTGGCGCCTTGGTGGCCGCGCACGTGGTCTATTCCGTGACTGATCCGCCCTTGAAACGGATCCGCCGGCTCATTCCACCGCTGCAGCTTGGTGGGGTGTCCCTTGACCTGGCATTTCTGATCGTGTTTATTGTCGTCAGCATCGCGATGGGATTCGTCTACTCGCTGGCGTAGCTCTTCCGCAGTCCATGTGCCGTCAATCTGTTTTCTTCGGCTAGTGGGCTGCAAACCTCCGACCCAACACGATGGTGTTGAATTGGGGGAATCAGATGATATTTAGGTACCGTAGTTTTGAACGGCCGGAAGGCCTACTGACTAACTAGACCAACGAGGTGACCAGATGGCTTTGACGCCAGAAGACGTTGTCAACAAGCGCTTTCAGCCGACCAAGTTCCGCGAAGGCTACGACCAGGACGAGGTCGACGACTTTCTCGACGAAATCGTCGTCGAGCTGAGGCGCTTGAACCAGGAGAACGACGAGCTCCGCAAGAAGCTCGCCGAAGGCGGAAACCCGGTCCCTGCCAGCGCAGCATCGGCACCCGTGGTCGAGAAGGTGCCCGCTCCGGTGAAGGCCGACAAGGACGCACAGGCCAAGGCGGAAGCCGAAGCGAAGGCCGCCGAGGCAGAGAAGAAGAAGGAGCCGGCCGTTGCCGCCGCTCCGGCCCCGGCCGCACCTTCCGCAGGCTCTCCTTCCGCCGAGTCCGCAGCCGGCCTGCTGGCCATGGCCCAGCAGATGCACGACAAGCACGTGGCCGATGGCGAGCAGCAGAAGGAAAAGATCATTGCCGAGGCACAGATCGAAGCCTCCAGCCTCGTCAACGACGCGCAGGATAAGTCCCGCAAGATCCTCGGTGCCCTCGAGCAGCAGCGCAGCGTTCTCGAACGCAAGGTGGAGCAGCTCCGCGGCTTCGAGCGCGACTACCGCTCCCGCCTGAAGGCCTACATCGAAGGCCAGCTGCGTGACCTGGATGCCCGCGGCTCGGTTGCCGCTCCTGAGGTCGGCGAAGCCGCCGCAGAGGTCTAGCAAGTATTCTGAAAGCCGGTGGCTGGGGATTCCTCGGCCACCGGCTTTCGCCTGTTAAGGCGCCAGAAGCCACGGTTACCGAATGAAAGTACTATGAGCGACGAACAAACTGACGGCACAGAACAAACGAACGGCACCACGGAACCGGTCCGCACCAAAGCCCACACGTGGCGTCCGGCACTGCTTTGGGTCTTTGCCGGCTTCGCCGTGTTCGCGTACGCCTTCGATCAACTGACCAAGCTCTGGGTCACCAGCACCATGGTCGAAGGCGAGCGGATCCCTGTGCTTCCTCCGCTCCTGCATTGGTACTACATCCGAAACTCGGGCGCTGCGTTCTCCATCGGTGAAAACGTCACGTGGGTCTTCACGATCGTCATGGCCGCCGTTTCGGTGGTGATTCTGTTCCAAGTGCGTCGATTGGGGTCGGTCTGGTGGTCACTGGCGCTCGGCCTGCTGCTGGGCGGCGCGCTCGGGAACCTTACGGACCGGCTTTTCCGCGAGCCTTCCTTCGCCATGGGCCACGTGGTGGACTTCATCCAGTTGCCCAACTTCGCAATCTTCAACATCGCCGACTCCGCGGTGGTTTCCGGCGTCGTGATCATCTGCCTGCTGACCATACGGGGGATCGGACTCGACGGCTCCCGCCATCATTCCGCCGATTCCGCGCCGGCAAAATCCGGCACGCCGGAAGAACAGGCTCCGGGCGATGTCTGAGCAGTTCGTGGTGCCCGAAGAATTGGGCGGGGCAAGGGCCGACGCGGGCTTGGCGAAGATGATGGATATCTCCCGCTCCGCGGCCGCCTTGTTGATCGCCGAGGGCAATGTCAAAGTCTCTGCGAACACAGTGGGCAAGTCGGCGAAACTCATTGCCGGGTCCGTGTTGGAAGTCACCGTCCCCGAACGCAGGGATCCCTTGGAAGTCGTGGAGGAAGTCGTGGAAGGCCTGAATATCCTGTTGGACGATGACGATTTTGTCGTCATCGACAAGCCGGTCGGCGTGGCGGCGCACCCGTCTCCGGGTTGGGTTGGTCCTACCGTGGTGGGTGGCCTCGCCGGTGCGGGATACCGGATCTCGACGTCAGGCGCGCCTGAACGTGCCGGCATCGTCCACCGCCTCGACGTCGGAACGTCGGGAGTCATGGTCGTGGCCAAGAGCGAACACGCTTACACGGTGCTCAAGCGGGCCTTCAAGGAACGCACGGTGGACAAGGTGTACCACGCAGTGGTCCAGGGCCTGCCGGATCCCCTGGAAGGCACCATAGACGCGCCTATCGGGCGCCACCCCGGGCATGATTGGCGATTCGCGGTGATCGAGGATGGCCGTCCCTCCGTGACGCACTACGAAGTCCTCGAGGCCTACGGCAAGGCGACCCTCGTGGAAATTCATCTTGAGACAGGCAGGACACACCAGATCCGGGTTCACTTCTCGGCCCTCCGGCACCCCTGCGCCGGCGACCTGACCTATGGGGCGGACCCCCGTTTGGCTGCCAACCTGGGACTGACCCGGCAGTGGCTGCACGCGCGGCGGCTTGGCTTCAACCACCCCCGGACCGGCGAGTGGGTGGAAGTCACCAGCCAGTATCCGGCGGACCTGCAATACGCGCTCGAGCTTCTGGAAAGCGGCAACGCGTAGCGCGATCCACGCTTCCAGCGCGCCACTCCAACCGCGGGGTCCCTGCCGGTAGACTGTCGTGGTGACTTCCAGCAATGACTCGTTCGTCCATCTGCACACCCACACCGAATACTCCATGCTGGATGGTGCGGCCCGTCTCACTGAGTTGTTTGACGAGACCGAGCGGTTGGGCATGCCGGCACTGGCCACCACGGACCACGGGTACTTGTTCGGTGCCTTCGATTTCTGGAAGAAGGCCACCGACAAAGGCATCAAGCCGATCATCGGCGTCGAGGCCTATGTCACGCCGGGCACGGCGCGCGGCGACAAGGAGCGCGTCCGTTGGGGCGACGAGAGCCAGCGGAAAGACGACGTGTCCGGTGGTGGTTCCTACACCCACATGACGTTGTTGAGCTACAACAACGCGGGCATGCGGAATCTGTTCCGGGCATCCTCGATTGCTTCGCTCGACTCGGTGTTCGGCAAATGGCCACGCTTGGACCGGGAGTTGCTGAACACCTATTCCGAAGGCCTGATCGCCACCACCGGTTGCCCTTCCGGTGAAGTCCAGACCCGCCTCCGGCTGGGACAATACCGGGAGGCGCTGGCTGCGGCATCCGAGTTCCGCGACATCTTCGGTGCGGAAAACTACTTCTGCGAACTGATGGACCATGGCCTGGACATCGAGCGGCGGGTCACCGGCGATCTGCTGCGCCTGGCCAAGGAACTGAAGCTTCCGCTCGTGGCCACCAACGACCTCCACTACACGCACGAGCATGATGCGAAGGCCCACGAGGCGCTTTTGGCGATCCAGTCGGGCTCCACTCTGCTTGAGCCCACCTATGACAACGGCGGCTCCCGGTTCGCTTTCTCCGGCAGCGGCTACTACTTGAAGTCGCCGCAGGAGATGCGCGAGCTGTTCCGCGACCATCCCGAGGCCTGCGACAACACCTTGTTGATCGCCGAGCGCTGCGAAGTGTCCTTCAACACGGGCGCGAACTACATGCCGCGGTTCCCCTGCCCTCCCGGCGAGGACGAGACGTCCTGGCTCGTCAAGGAAGTGGCCACGGGACTCGATTACCGCTACCCGGACGGCGTCCCGGACAAGGTGCGCAAGCAAGCCGACTATGAGCTTGACGTCATCACCTCCATGGGCTTCCCGGGCTACTTCCTCGTGGTGGCCGACTTCATCAACTGGGCAAAGAACAACGGAATCAGGGTGGGCCCGGGCCGTGGTTCGGGTGCGGGCTCCATGGTGGCGTACGCCATGCGCATCACCGACCTCGACCCGCTGGAACACGGCCTGATTTTCGAGCGCTTCCTCAACCCGGACCGCGTATCCATGCCCGACTTCGACGTCGACTTCGATGATCGTCGCCGTTCCGAGGTGATCGACTACGTCACCCGGAAGTACGGCGACGAGCGCGTTGCCATGATTGTCACCTACGGAACCATCAAGACCAAGCAGGCGCTCAAGGACTCCTCCCGCGTGCTTGGCTACCCGTTCAGCATGGGTGAACAGCTCACCAAGGCCCTGCCACCGGCCGTGATGGCCAAGGACATCCCGCTGGCGGACATCCAGAACCCGGAGGCCAAGCGCTATGGCGAGGCCGGCGACTTCCGCCAGCTGATCAGCACCGACCCGGAGGCTGCCAAGGTCTTCGAGACCGCGCTGGGCATTGAGGGGCTGAAGCGGCAGTGGGGCGTGCATGCCGCCGGTGTCATCATGTCCTCGGACCCCATCATCGACGTCATTCCTGTCATGCGCCGCATCCAGGACGGCCAAGTCATCACGCAGTTCGATTACCCGACGTCCGAAGGCCTTGGCCTGATCAAGATGGACTTCCTCGGCTTGAGGAACCTGACGATCATTTCCGACGCGCTGGAAAACATCAAGATGAACCGGGGCGTCGACCTCGATCTTGAGCACCTGGCGTTGGACGACCCGGCGTCGTACGAGTTGCTGGCGCGCGGCGACACTTTGGGGGTCTTCCAGCTCGACGGCGGACCCATGCGGTCGCTGCTCAAGCTCATGAAGCCTGACAACTTCGAAGACATCTCCGCCGTGTTGGCGCTGTACCGGCCAGGTCCCATGGGTGCCAACGCGCACACCGACTACGCCCTGCGCAAGAACAAGATCCAGGAAGTCATCCCGATCCATCCGGAGCTCGAGGAACCGCTCTCGGAAATCCTCGGCGGAACCTACGGCCTGATCGTGTACCAGGAGCAGGTCATGGCCGTGGCCCAGAAGCTGGCCGGCTACTCACTGGGTCAAGCCGATATCCTGCGCCGCGCCATGGGCAAGAAGAAGAAATCCGAACTGGACAAGCAGTTCGCCGGCTTTTCCCAAGGCATGCAGGACAACGGCTACTCCATGGAGGCCGTCAAGACCCTGTGGGACATCCTGCTCCCGTTCTCCGACTACGCCTTCAACAAAGCGCACTCCGCAGCGTACGGTGTCATCTCCTACTGGACTGCGTACCTGAAGGCCCACTACGCCCCCGAATACATGGCTGCCCTGCTCACGTCCGTGGGCGACGACAAGGACAAATCGGCGATCTACCTCAACGAGTGCCGGCGCATGGGCATCACGGTCCTACCGCCGGACGTCAACGAATCAAGCCTCAACTTCACTCCTGTGGGAACCGACATCCGCTTCGGAATGGGGGCCATCCGCAACGTCGGCGTCAACGTGGTGGAAGCGATGGTGGCGGCCCGTGCGAGCGAGGGCGCCTACACCTCCTTCAAGGACTTCCTCATGAAGGTTCCGGCGGTGGTCTGCAACAAGCGCACCATCGAGTCCCTCATCAAGGCCGGCGCGTTCGACTCCCTCGGCCATCACCGGCGTGCTTTGGCCATGGTGCACGAAGAAGCGATCGACTCGGTCATCACGCTCAAGCGCAATGAGGCGATCGGCCAGTTCGATCTCTTCGCCGGATTCGAGGACCAGGAGCCGCAGGCCTCCCTGAGCACGGAGATCCCGGACCTGCCGGAATGGGAGAAGAAGGACAAGCTCGCCTTCGAGCGGGACATGCTGGGACTCTATGTTTCGGACCACCCCCTGCAGGGGCTTGAGGGCGTGCTGAGCCAGCATGCAGAGCAATCGATCACGTCTATTCTCGGAGAAGACGGACCCCATGACGGCGCCATCGTCACCATTGCGGGCATGATCACTTCACTCAGCCGCAGGATCGCCAAAGCAAGCGGCAATGCCTACGCGCGGGCGGAGATCGAAGACCTCGGTGCTTCCATCGAGGTCATGTTCTTCGGCCAGGTGTACGGGCCCATCGCTTCGGTCCTCGCGGAGGACCTGATCGTGGTGGTCAAGGGCCGCTTGCAGCGGCGCGACGACGGTGCGGTCACCTTGAACTGCATGGAGCTCTCGGTTCCGGACCTGAGCGAGAGCACCAACGGTCCTCTCGTCATCACGATGCCCACCTACAAGGCAACCGAGGCCGTCGTCACCGATCTTCGCGATGTTTTGACCACCCACCGGGGAAACTCCGAGGTCAGGCTCCACTTGCAGGGCGACTCCAAGGTCGAGGTCATGGGCTTGCCAGTGCACCTGCGCGTGAATCCCACCCCGTCACTTTTCGGTGACCTCAAGGTACTTCTTGGCCCGACCTGCCTGGACACGTGACCGGCCGGCTACCTGAGCCAGCCGGCCGGTAACGCTGGATTTCCTGCCCTCACCGGATTTTCCTGCCCTGACTAAATTTCATAGTCGAGCGGAACCGGCTGGCCGTAGGAGCCCGAGTGGTACAGCAGGGGAGTGTCGTCCTCGCCGACCAGCCCGTCGACAACCTCCACCACCACGATCGCGTTGTTTTCGAAGGACAGGCGCATCTGGATCTTGCCGATCAGCCAGCCGGCCACGTTCTTGAGGATGGGGACATCGAAGGGCCCTGGCTCCCAATGATCGCCTTCAAACCTTTCCTGGGTGCGGGCGAAGCGGTCCGCGAGGGCCTGGTTCTCGAGGCCGAGCATGTGCAAGCCGATATACGTCGAATTCGCCACCGCCGGCCAGGAACTGGAACTGCGGGACATGTTGAACGTGAAGCGGGGCGGCTCGGCCGACAGCGAAGCCACGGAGGTCGCAGTGAACCCGAAAGGCTTGCCGTTGAGGTCGGCAGTGATGATGGCCACGCCGGCGGCATGCCGGCGGAACATTTGCTTGAATGTTGCTTCAAAAGCTGGATTGTCCGAAGCCACTTTGCCGATCTCCTGCGTGAGCTATTGGTATTAACGCTGGTGGATTCAGCGTATTCCGCTGCTCGCCGGCACGCTTGCTTGTTGGGCGTCCAGAAACGTTTGTTAATGTTTGTGTCATGACCAAGCCAACATCGAACCTTCTCGTCTCCGGCCCCGCGGGGGATACTGACCCGGACACCGGAACGGACACGCGGGACCGCACATGGTGGCTTTGGCTCGCGGTGCCCGCCGCCTCGGGCGTTGGGCTGGGCCTCGCTTGGTGGCTGTTGGCTCCGGGCGGCCTCAACGTGATCTCGGGAAATCCTGCCCTCGCCGATCCGACGGCTTCGGCGGGGCGGCTCCCGAGGGATTTGGTCCTTGCCGGGCTTCTGCTGCTTTCCGGCTGCTTCACCGCGGTCCTGCTCGACAGCAAGGTCCGGAGGCCGGGGCACGGCCTCCGCACGTTCCTGGCCGTTCTCGGTGGTGCCGTAGGGGCCTTGGTGGCCTGGCAGGTGGGTCTGCTGGCCGCGCAATGGTGGGGCTCCGCCTCGAGTGGAAGTGACGGCTTCTCATTACGGTCGGTGACGGCCCTCTTGCTGTGGCCAGGGGCGACGGCCCTTGTGACATTCCTCCTGACGCTTTTCAGCTTGATGGGAAAGCAGCCGGAGGGACCGCCGCTTGCCCCGTAAAATGATCTGGTGACCAATTTCCCGGAGAATCCTGCCGAAACCGCCGCCCAGTCCCTGGACTTCCACCGCATTGACTTGCGCGGACGGTCCCTGACCTTGGCGGAACTGCGCGCCGTGGTGCCCCGGGCGAAACATCAGACCATGGCGGACGCCGAGCAAAAAGTCCTGGACATCATTGCGGCCGTCCGTTCCCGCGGCTTCGAAGCGCTTGGGGAGTTCGCATTGGCGTTCGACGGCGTGGAACAGTCCCATCCGCGAGTGCCGGCTGCCGCCCTTGCCGAAGCCCTTGAAAACCTGGATCCTTCAGTGCGCGCAGCCCTGGAGGAATCCATCCGCCGTGCCCGGCGTTTTGCGGATGGCCAACGGCCTGCGAACGTCGACGTTGAACTGGGGGACGGCGCCGTCGTCAGCCAGAACTGGGTACCCGTGGGCCGCGTGGGTTTGTATGTTCCCGGCGGCCTGGCCGTCTACCCGTCCTCCGTCATCATGAACGTTGTTCCGGCGCTGGCCGCCGGGGTTGCCTCGATCGCCTTGGCTTCCCCGCCCCAGAAGGACTTCGGAGGCCTGCCCCACCCCACCATCCTGGCAGCTGCCGCTTTGCTCGGCATCGACGAGGTCTATGCCATTGGAGGCGCCCAGGCGATTGTTTCCTTTGCCTACGGCATCCCCGGGGCTGCCGATGATCAGGCGATCGAACCGGTGGACGTTGTGACCGGTCCGGGAAACATTTTCGTGGCCACCGCGAAGCGTCTTGTGAAAGGCGTCGTGGGGATCGACTCCGAGGCCGGCACCACCGAGATCGCCATTTTGGCTGATGCTTCGGCCCGTCCGGCGCTCGTGGCCGCTGACCTCATCAGCCAGGCAGAGCACGACCCCAAGGCGGCGTCTGTCCTGATCACCGACTCCGAGGAACTCGCCTCCGCTGTGCAGCGGGAACTCACGGTGCAGGCAGGAACCACGAAGCATGGCGAGCGGGTCACCACCGCATTGTCGGGACCCCAGTCGGGCGTGGTGCTGGTGGACGATATCGAGCAGGGCATCGCGGTCTGCGATGCCTACGCGGCAGAGCACCTGGAAATCATGACGGCGGACGCAGCAGCGGTCGCCGCAAGGATCCGCAACGCGGGCGCGATTTTCGTGGGGGACTACAGCCCGGTCAGCCTCGGAGACTACTGTGCAGGATCCAACCACGTTTTGCCCACGAGCGGCACCGCAGCCTTCTCTTCCGGACTGAACGTGACAACATTCCTCAGGGCCGTACAGGTGATCAACTACGACAAGGCTGCCTTGGAGCAAGTCAGCAAACACATCGTGAGCCTCTCCGATGCCGAAGACCTGCCCGGCCACGGCGACGCCGTCAAGATTCGTTTCGCGGGGGCCTAAACCACTACATGTATGGGTCACAACCACTACATATAGTAATTACAGTCTTGTCATTAGGCCTTATATAGCCGTAAACTGGTGCCGGAAGTCAAACTTCCGGCACCTTTTGCGTTCCCGGCCGATCCCGCCGCGGGGACAGGTGGCCGGGAACCGAGCAGGGGAGGCCCAGCGTGTATTGTCCGTTCTGCCGAAACCCCGACTCACGTGTTGTGGACAGTCGAATGGCCGACGACGGCTCGGCCATCCGCCGTCGGCGCCAGTGCCCCGAGTGCGGACGCCGTTTCACCACCGTGGAGACCACCAGCCTTTCCGTCATCAAACGCTCGGGCGTGGGGGAACCCTTCAGCCGGATCAAGATCATCAACGGCGTTCGCAAGGCCTGCCAAGGCCGTCCCGTGACCGAGGACGACCTTGCGATGCTGGCCCAGGAAGTCGAAGAAAACATCCGCTCTTCCGGTGCGGCGGAGATCGATGCCCACGAGGTCGGCCTGGCCATCCTTGGACCACTCCAGAAGCTGGACGAAGTCGCCTACTTGCGATTTGCCAGCGTTTACCAGGCCTTCGAATCGCTTGAGGACTTCGAGTCGGCC
Source organism: Arthrobacter sp. efr-133-TYG-120 (assembly GCF_030209785.1). NCBI lineage: Bacteria > Bacillati > Actinomycetota > Actinomycetes > Micrococcales > Micrococcaceae > Arthrobacter > Arthrobacter sp. efr-133-TYG-120. The sequence goes on along the minus strand of NZ_JARVRI010000037.1, from coordinate 12,419 downwards.
ATTTCGCTGCTCCGCCACGAAGCCGAAACCGCAGCCGCGGATAATGCGGCGAAGGGCGCCAAGGGCAAGAGCTCCGAGAAGAGCCCCATCTAGCTCCGGTGGCGGCAGCGGAGGGGAAGCCGCAGCCGCCACCGGCACCACGTCTACTTGGCGAGCTTGTGGTGGAGGGCGACGTCCAGCGCGGCCCCCACGATTCCGGCGTCGTTCTTCAGTTCCGCCGTGACGATGCGTGTCCGCAGATCCAAGTGCGGGAAGTACTCGTCCGAACGCTTCGAGATACCGCCACCGATGATGAAGAGCTCGGGGGAGAACAGGAACTCGACGTGGGAGAGATAGCGCTGCAGCAGCACGCTGTACTCTTCCCAGCTCAAGCCGTCGCGTTCACGCGCGACGGCGGATGCCTTCGTCTCGGCGTCGTGGCCGTCCACTTCGAGGTGGCCGAGCTCGGCGTTGGGCACCAGGTGCCCGTTGAAGATGAAGGCCGAGCCGATGCCCGTTCCGAGGGTGATCACCAGAACCGTGCCGTCGACGCCTTCGCCTGCGCCGTAGCGGGCTTCAGCGAGACCGGCTGCGTCGGCGTCGTTGATGACCTCGACGGGACGGTCCAGGCGCTTGGTGAGGAGCGAATCAATGTCCGTGTCGAGCCAGGACTTGTCCACGTTGGCGGCAGAGCGGACCACGCCGTGCTGGATGATTCCGGGGAAAGTGACTCCCACGGGCGAACCCTTGGCCGGAGCATCCTCACGGGCCGACAACTCTTCGACGATCTGTGCGATCACTTCGGCGACGGCTTCGGGAGTGGCAGGTTGCGGCGTCGGTATGCGGAGGCGGTCCCCGAGCAGCTTGCCTTTCTTGAGATCGACGATGCCGCCCTTGATGCCGGTGCCACCGACGTCGATGCCGATCAGCGGGCCGTTCTTGTGGATCTTCTCATCCTTCTTGGTCAATGCGTTTCCGTTCATGGCAGGAGGGGTGGGCATGTCGCAGCGCGAACGGCTGCAGGTGACCTTCCGGAGAGCTTAGGGAAGAGTCAGGATTTCGGCGCCGGTCTCGGTGACCAACAGGGTGTGTTCAAATTGTGCGGTCCGCTTGTGGTCCCGGGTGACGACGGTCCATTCATCGGGCCACATGTCCCACTCGATCGTTCCAAGGGTGAGCATGGGTTCAATCGTGAAGACCATTCCGGCTTCGATGATGGTGTTGTAGGCCGGCGCGGCGTCGTAGTGGGGGATGATCAGGCCGGTGTGGAACGCCTCGCCGACGCCGTGGCCCGTGAAGTCACGGACCACGCCGTAGCCGAAGCGTTTCGCGTACGACTGGATGGCACGGCCGATCACGTTGATTTCGCGGCCGGGCGCTACGGCCTTGATGGCCCGGTTGAGCGACTCCTGGGTGCGTTCCACCAGGAGCCGGGACTCGTCGTCGACCTCGCCCACCAGGAAGGTGTAGTTCGTGTCGCCGTGGACGCCGTTGATGTAGGCGGTGATGTCGATGTTCAGGATGTCGCCGTCCCGGACGACGGTGCTGTCCGGGATGCCGTGGCAGATGACCTCGTTGAGCGAGGAGCACAGGGACTTGGGGAAGCCGCGGTAGCCAAGCGTCGAGGGGTAGGCCTGGTGGTCCAGTATGAATTCGTGGCCGATCCGGTCCAACTGGTCGGTTGTGACGCCGGGCTCGATGTGCTTGCCGACCTCGACGATCGCCTGGGCCGCGATTTTGCTGGCGATGCGGATCTTCTCGATGGTTTCCGCAGACTTGACCTCTGAACCGGTGAACTTCGCGGGTCCCGGCTTGCCGACATACTCCGGGCGCGGGATGGACGCCGGAACAGGCAGCTGTGGGCTGACGGTCCCACGGGTCAGCGTGCCGATGGGTGCGGTCAGAGCGGGAGAAGGCATAGATTGATCATATAAGGGACGCACGAGACGCAAGTAACTAAGAAGCTAAATATCGGCCCGTGCGAAGGCACCGGCCCCGCCGGGCTTGCGGCGGGATTCGAAAAGGAGAAACCGTGGCGGAGTTCTGGTACAACGTTCAGACACACCAAATCGAAGAGGACGCGATGTCCGACTGGTCCCAGCTGATCGGTCCCTACAAGACCCGCGAAGAAGCGGAGCACGCCCTCGAAAAGGTCAAGGCCCGCAACGAAGCCTGGGACAAGGACGAGGAGGACTGAAGCTGCTTCCTCCTAGAAGGAGTGTTCCGGGCCGGGGAACTGGCCGGACCTGACGTCGTCGGCGTAGGCCTTCGCCGCGGCGCCCAGGGTGGTGCGAAGATCCGCGTATTGCTTGACGAACTTGGCCATCTTGCCGCCGCGCAGTCCGGCCATGTCCTGCCACACCAGAACCTGTCCAGTGGTCGCGTTGCCTGCGCCGATTCCTATAGTCGGTACGTCGATGGCTGCGTCGACGGCGGCAGCTGTTTCAGCGGGAACCATCTCCATGAGCACACAGAACGCTCCGGCATTTGCGAGGGCAACGGCGTCTTCGACGAGGCGCGCGGCGTCGTCGCCCCGGCCCTGGACGCGGTAGCCGCCCAGCGAGTGTTCGCTCTGGGGCGTGAAGCCGATGTGCGCCATGACGGGAATGCCTGCCTGGACCATGGCCCGCACAGTTCCCGCATAGAACGCGCCACCTTCGATCTTGACGGCGTGCGCCAAACCTTCCTTCAGGAAGCGGACGCCTGTTGCCACTGCCTGCTCCGGCGACACTTCGTAGCTGCCAAAGGGAAGATCGGCCACTACCAAGGCACGCTTGGCGGACCGGGCCACCGCGCGGCACAAGGGGAGGAGCTCGTCGACGGTCACAGGGAGGCTGGTTTCGTTCCCGAAGACGTTGTTGGACGCCGAATCGCCGATCAGCAGGACCTCGATGCCGGCCTGGTCGAAAATTTCCGCCGTGTATTGCTCATAGGCAGTCAACATCGCAAAGCGCTCACCCTTGGCCTTGGCCTGCTGCAGATGATGGGTGCGGATCCTCGCGGCGGGCTTCGGCGTTGAAGCATCCGCTGAAGCCCCGGAACCTGCCGCGGCAGGTCCCGTTCCGTAAGGCGCGGGAATTTCGGCGGGCATGCTGGAATCGGAACTGTTGCTTGGGGCCATGGATAGAGCGTATGCGGTACCGGCCGTCCTAGCCACCGGCGCATGGGGAGCCTCACATTTGTAAACGCTGTGTTACGCGAACCGGGGGTGCAGCCAATCCGGGCCAATGCTTAGTAGAGTGAATGCTGAGTTGTCGTCGGCTTCGAATCCCGAATCCGCGGCATGGACGTTGACCCGGAAATGAGGCCCCATGGACCGCCAGCAAGAGTTCGTTCTGCGAACTATCGAAGAGCGTGATGTGCGCTTCGTACGCTTGTGGTTTACCGACGTCGTCGGTTCCCTGAAATCGGTGGCACTTGCGCCGGCAGAAGTGGAAGGCGCCTTCGAAGAAGGCCTGGGTTTCGACGGTTCGGCCATCGAGGGCCTCGCCAGGGTGTTCGAATCCGACATGCTTGCCCAGCCAGACCCCTCCACGTTCCAGATCCTCCCGTGGCGTGGTGAAACCGAGCAGACCTCCAGGATGTTCTGCGACATCCTGACCCCCGACGGCGAGCCGTCGGCCGCAGACCCCCGGAACGTGCTCAAGCGCACCCTCGCCAAAGCCGCGGACATGGGCTTCACGTGCTACACACATCCCGAGATCGAGTTCTACCTCCTCAAGTCCCAGGACCTCGATGCCAACGGCGTTCCTGTTCCCGTTGACGAGGGCGGCTACTTCGACCACGTGCCCGGCGGCGTGGCACAGGACTTCCGTCGTACGGCCGTCACCATGCTTGAATCCGTGGGCATTTCCGTGGAGTTCAGCCACCATGAGGGCGGACCCGGCCAGAACGAGATCGATCTCCGCTACGCGGACGCCCTCCAGACGGCGGACAACATCATGACCTTCCGCACGGTCATCAAGGAAGTGGCCCTGCAGCAGGGCACCTACGCCACCTTCATGCCCAAGCCGTTCACCGACCACCCGGGTTCAGGCATGCACACCCACTTCTCGCTGTTCGAGGGTGACACCAACGCCTTCTACGAAGCCGGCGCCGAATTCCAGTTGTCCAAGACCGCACGCCAATTCATTGCCGGTATCCTCCGCCACGCGCCGGAATTCACCGCCGTCACCAACCAGTTCGTCAATTCGTACAAGCGTCTCTGGGGCGGCGGCGAAGCGCCGAGCTACCTGAGCTGGGGGCACAACAACCGTTCGGCCCTGGTTCGCGTGCCGCTCTACAAACCGGGCAAGGGCCAGTCCGCACGGATCGAATACCGCGGCATTGACTCCGCCACCAACCCGTATCTCGCCTACGCAGTGTTGCTCGGTGCCGGGCTCAAGGGCATCGAGGAAGGCTACGACCTTCCGGCCGCCGCGGAAGACGACGTTTGGTCGCTGACTTCGGCCGAGCGCAAGGCAATGGGTCACACTCCGCTTCCGGCCAGCCTCCACGACGCCATCCGCGCCATGGAGGATTCGGAACTCGTAGCGGACATCCTCGGCGAACAGGTCTTTGACCACTTCCTGCGCAACAAGCGTGCGGAATGGCAGGACTACCGGCTCCAGGTCACGCCTTACGAGCTCAAGCGCAATCTCGGCATTCTCTAGGCTGTGAGTGTGAGCCTGGCCCGCCGGCTCATCTCGGCCGGTTTCAGCGACCTTGAAAAGGGTGAGCGGTTCCTTGCCGCGCGTGAACTCGACGGCATCGACCAAGACACGATCTTCGCCGGTCTGCACCTCAGCGCCAACCCGGACACCGCGTTGCAGTCGCTGGTCCGTCTGATTGAGAAGCATCCCTCGCTCAGGCAGCTCGCCGGGGAGCACCCGGATCGGAGCGAGCCGCTTTACCGCTTGCTGGGGGCATCCGAAGCCTTGGGGGAGTTCCTGATCAGGCATCCGGAACACCTGGACGTCTTCGATGTCCGCGTCAGCCCGGAGCCCTTGTCCGCCGATGCCAGTGAGCTCCGGACGAAGCTGCTCCGATCGGTCAAGGCAGACCCCAACTCTCCCCGGCCCGTTGCCGCGATGACCGGAGCCAGCGCCTACACGGCTCTCCGGACGGCTTACCGTCGCGGGCTCACCGAACTAGCCATCAAGGACCTCTGCGCCGCCAGTCCGCAGGACTTCATGCCCGCCGTCGGTGCCGAACTGGCCGACCTCGCCGGTGCCGCGATAGAGGCGGCCCTCGCCGTTGCCAGGGCCGAAGCCGCGGCGACTTTCGATCCCGCCGATATTGCCGGCGTCGGGCTGGCCGTCATCGGCATGGGCAAGTGCGGTGCCCGGGAGCTCAACTACATCTCCGACGTCGACGTCATCTACGTGATCGAGGCACCGGACCTGGAGGACGCCGAGGCCGCGACCATCGGCACGGCCTTGGCCGCCGGGATATCCCGTGCCATTTCGTCCACGGGGACCGAACCGGGTCTGTGGGAGGTCGACGCGAACCTGCGGCCCGAGGGGAAATCCGGTCCCCTCGTCAGGACGTTGCCCTCGCACTTGAGCTACTACGCGAAATGGGCTGAAAGCTGGGAGTTCCAGGCGCTCCTCAAGGCCCGGACCATCGCAGGAGACAGGGACCTGGGCTCGCGTTACGAGCAGGCTGTCCAGCCGCTCGTGTGGGCTTCCGCCGGCCGGGAAGGGTTCGTGGAATCGGTGCAGGCGATGCGCCGCAGGGTGACGAACAACATCGCCCCGGCCGAAGAGCAGCGCCAGATCAAACTCGGTCCCGGCGGGCTGCGCGATGTCGAGTTCACGGTCCAGCTCCTGCAACTTGTCCACGGAAAGTCCGATGAAACGCTCCGTTGCCGGGATACGACGTCGGCAATATCCGCGCTGTCCGCGGGCGGCTACATCGGCCGGGTGGACGCCGCTGCCTTCGACGCGGCCTACCGCTATCTGCGGGTACTTGAGCACCGCATCCAGTTGTTCCAGATGCGCCGTACCCACCTCATGCCCACAAGCCAGGAGTCTTTGCGGTTCCTCGCCAAGGCCGTCCTGGGGCCCTTTTCCACAGGCAGGCCGCATCCGGACGCGCTGGTTGAAACCTGGCAGAAGACCAAACGGTCCGTTCGGGAACTGCATGACCGCATCTTCTACCGGCCGCTGCTCAACACGGCCGCGAAGTTGAGTACCGAAGACGCCCGGCTCACTCCGGAAGCCGCCCAAGGGCGGCTTGCGGCACTCGGTTACCGCGACCCGCAAGGCGCCATGCGCCACATCGAGGCCCTCACGGCCGGGGTCAGCCGGCGCGCCGCACTGCAGCGGCAGTTGCTCCCCATCCTTCTCGGCTGGCTCGCCGAAGGTGTGGACCCCGACGCCGGACTGCTCGCCTTCCGCCGTGTCAGCGAAGCACTCGGAACCACCCATTGGTATCTCGGGATGCTCCGGGACTCGCAAGCGGCGGCCGAGCGGCTTTGCCACGTGCTCTCCAACTCACGGCTCATCGCGGATCTCCTGGAGGTTTCCCCGGAATCCGTTGCGTGGCTTGGTTCCGACAAGGAACTCATGCCGCTGAGCTTCGAGGCGCAGTGGCAGGAAATCCAGTCCAAGATGTCGCGCCACGCCGATCCGGAAAACGCGATGCGGCTTATACGGCTCATCAGGCGCCGGGAAATCCTCCGGATCGCCATCGCGGACAGTTCCGGCCTCCTGGAACAGGACGCAGTGGGCACGGCGTTGGCCGATGCCGACCGGGCTGCGGTTCTGGGCGCCTTGCACGTCGCCGAGTCCATCGTGGCTTCCGAGGGGCCCCTCACGACGCACGTGTTGGTAGTCGCCATGGGCAGGCAAGGCGGACGCGAGATCGGCTACGGCTCGGACGCCGACGTCATGTACGTCCACCGTGCCCTCCCCGGGGCGGGTGAATCCGAAGCCCAGCAACAAGCCCTTGCCATTGTGGGACACATTTCCACCTTGTTGACCCAACCCCTCAAACCGGCCATCCTGGCGGAGCGGGTCCTCACCGTCGACGCCGATCTTCGTCCCGAGGGGAAGAACGGGGCCATGGTCCGTTCCCTCGAGTCATACGCGGAGTATTACCGGCGATGGTCCCTCATCTGGGAAGCCCAGGCGCTGTTGCGGGCACAACCCATGGCCGGCAACGACGAATTGGCCGCGGAATTCCTTTGGCTCATCAACCCGATCCGGTACCCCGAATCGCTCGCCGAGACGGATGTGCGCGAGATCCGGCGCGTCAAGGCACGGGTTGAGTCGGAACGGCTTCCGAGAGGCGCCGATCCAGCCAGGCACGTCAAGCTCGGCCGGGGCGGACTGAGCGACGTCGAATGGCTGGTGCAGCTGTTGCAGCTCCAACACGCCGGGAAGCATCCACAACTGCGGACCACGTCAACCCTGCAGGCCCTCGACGCGATCGAGTCGTTGGGCCTGATCGACAAGGGCGACATCGTGTTGCTTCGCGAAGCCTGGCGGCTCGCGAGCCGCATCCGCTCGGCGAATGTGATCTGCACCGGGCGTGCCTCGGATCTCCTCCCTGCTTCCCGAAGGGACCTGGAGGCCGTTGCCAGGTGGTGCGGTTACCCTCCCGGGCAGGCTGCGGTGTTCGAAGAAGACTATCTTCGCCTGAGCCGGCGGACCCGGGCGGTGTTCGAGAAGGACTTCTACGGCCAGTGAGCTCCGGGCCGGGCCGTCCCGCGAAGTACGGAGGCGGCTAAGCTCGAAGGATGCTGGAAACCGTGTGGCTCATTCCCCTGAAGGATCTCGACGACGATGCCCGCGCCATCACGCTCGGCGACGTCGCCGTCATGGAATTGGCCGCGGGGCAGGAAGACTTCGTCGGGGACCCGTTCAAGACGATGCTCATGGGGTTGGAAGACGAAAGCCGCCTGCCGTACGTGATCGAAGCGGCAGGCGCCGCCATCGGAGTATTTACCTTGCAGGCTGGTGCCGCAACCCTGGCAGGATGGGACGACGACGATTCCGCCTGGCTCTTGCGCGGGTTCCTGATCGACCAGAAGCGCCAGGGGAGAGGCCTGGGCTCCCTGTCTGCTGTGGCCGCTGCCCGCGAAGCGCAGAAGCTGACAGCAAGGCTGGGTGGCGGGCAGGCCGGCGTCGTGCTTTCCGTCAACGAACACAATCCTGCCGCCAAGGCTGCCTACGCAAACGCGGGTTTTGTCGAGACCGGCAGGTATTTGGGTGGTTCCGCCGGTCCGCAATGGACCATGTACCGGGGTTTCGGCGACTAGGCGGTACCTAGGACTCGACCAGCGTCACGATTGTTTCCGGGCGCACGCCGTCGAATTTCATCGCCTCGGCGGCAGCTTCGGACTCCAGCGTTCGCTGGAACGTCTCCATGTCCGGGACGTCGACGATCAAACCAACCCGGTTGGTTTTTTCCGGGTCCACGAACGTTCGAACTGTGAAGCCCAGGGGTCCGAAGAGTTCTTCCCGTTTCGGCGAGCTAAGCCAGTGCTCAACGTCATCGACCTCGTGGAAGATCATCAAGGTTGTCATCGTATGCCTCCGCTTTGAGTAGTTGCGTCAGGAGCCGGAAGGGATGAGGACTCTCTCTCAAGCATCCTGATCACGCTGAACGTACCACGGCGTCCACGCCCGCGACAGGGGCGTTGGAATGGCAGAACCGGGCGTGAATGCCGGTTCCGGTAGGCACGCCGGATTGCCCCATGGTTTCGGCTCTGCGGCGCGCCGCGGACACAGACGCTCGCTCACTTATGTGGGTGTTTGGCCGGACGCTCGCTCACCTATGTGGGTGTTTGGCCGGACGCTCCTGCAGACATGACCTCAAGGTGGACGTGTCCCTTTATGTGAGCGGGCGTTCCGGGAAGGATTAGAATAATAAGCATACTTATAGTAAGGTTGCTGAGGTTTGCACAGCGATAAAGGCAATCATCAGAATGTTTACGACTGAAACTGGAGCTACATCATGAATGTCATCCTCGGAATCGTCGCGGTCATCGCGATCCTTTTCTTTATCATTGGCGGCACCGTAAAGGCCCTGGGATTCCTTCTCTGGATCGCCCCGATATTGATCGTCTTGGCGATCATCGTCTTCCTCTTCCGGTTGATTAGCGGGCGCCGGCGGGTGTAGGAAAAATTGGGGGTCCGGCCCCTGCGATCCGGGGTCTTTACCAAAAGAACGGCTGTGTCTTAGCGGGCACAGCCGTTCTTTTTTGTGGGCACGAGTCCGCCGGCGTTAAAGGGAAAGGGCCGCAGTTCACAAAAATGAACTGCGGCCCTTCATTTGCCTCGTGCGGTGTTACTAGACGCCGTAGTAGAGCTCGAACTCGTACGGGTTCGGGCGCAGCGACAGCGGACGGATCTCGTTCTCGTACTTGTACTCAATCCACGTGTCGATCAGGTCCTGGGTGAAGACACCGCCGGCCTGCAGGAACTCGTTGTCCTCGCGCAGGGCCTCGAGTGCTTCCTCAAGGGAGCCCGGAGCCTTGGGGATGTCCTTGGCTTCCTCTGCAGGCAGTTCGTACAGGTCCTTGTCGATCGGAGCCGGGGGCTCGATGCGGTTGCGGATACCGTCGATGCCGGCCATGAGCTGGGCGGAGAACGCCAAGTACGGGTTGGACGCGGCGTCCGGAGCGCGGAACTCGATGCGCTTGGCCTTCGGGTTGGAGCCCGTGATCGGGATGCGGATGCCGGCGGAGCGGTTGCCCTGCGAGTAGACCATGTTGACCGGAGCTTCGAAGCCCTTGACCAGGCGGCGGTAGGAGTTGACCGTCGGGTTGGTGAAGGCGAGCACGGCAGAGGAGTGCTTCAGCAGGCCGCCGATGTACCAGCGTGCAGTGTCGGACAGGCCGGCGTAGCCCTTCTCGTCGTAGAACAGCGGGTCGCCGTTGCTCCAGAGCGACTGGTGGCAGTGCATACCAGAGCCGTTGTCACCGAAAATCGGCTTCGGCATGAAGGTTACGGACTTGCCGTACTCCCACGCGGTGTTCTTGATGACGTACTTGAACTTCTGCAGGTCATCGGCTGCGTGGACCAGCGTGGTGAACTTGTAGTTGATCTCGGCCTGGCCGGCAGCGCCGACTTCGTGGTGCGAGCGCTCGACTTCGAGGCCTGCTTCGTCCAACGCGATGCACATGGCGTCGCGGAGGTCAGCCTGGTGGTCAACCGGGGAAACCGGGAAGTAGCCGCCCTTGAAGGGGGTCTTGTAACCGAGGTTTCCGCCTTCTTCTTCGCGGCTCGTGTTCCAAGGTGCTTCAATCGAGTCGACCTTGTAGAAGGAACCCTGCGGGGAGGATTCGAACTGGACGTTGTCGAAGACGTAGAACTCAGCTTCGGGAGCAAAGAATGCCGTGTCCGCAATGCCAGTGGAGGCCAAGTAGGCTTCTGCCTTTTCGGCAACGCCGCGCGGGTCGCGGTGGTACGGGTCGCCGGTGCGCGGGTTCACGATGGAGAAGTTCAATGCCAGGGTCTTCTCGATGCGGAAGGCGTCGATGAAGGCGGTGGTGACGTCCGGGATGAGCTGCATGTCGGACTCGGCGATGCCCTGGAAACCGCGGATGGAAGATCCGTCAAAGAGCTGGCCGTTGACAAAGAAGTCAGCGTCAACGCTCTTGGCCGGCACATTGAAGTGCTGCTGGACGCCCGGAAGATCGGTGAAGCGGATATCGACGAACTTAACATCTTCGTCTTTGATGAACTTGAGGACTTCGTCCGCAGTCTTGAACATCTATGCTCCTAACGCATAACAGGTAACAGGCCCCTCGGGCCGTCTGGTCCAGCGCAAACCGAAAGCAGGGAAACAAAAAAGTATCCCTGATGCGGCGGCTAGCAACTTCTCCAACCATAGGGAAATGGGATTTCCCCGGAGTGTCAGTATTGTTTCGAGCAGGTTACAGAACTGCCTGCCGTGTAAACGCTACTGGTCTACTGCAGTGCCAGTCTATGTCTTTCGCCTGTGTGTCTGTTTCCTTGTGAAGACAGCCAAGAGCGCACCGGCGCCACCTCCCGCCGTCGGGCGTGCGATGGTGAAGCCGTAAGCTTGAAGTGTGGTTGATCGTAAAGATATTGGTTCATGGCTCACAGGGCCGGACACGTCCGGAATTTCCAAGTACCCGGGAGCGCGGCTCGGCCTCCCTGAATCCGGTCCAGGCTCGATGGCCCGGGCCGGCCGTCGCATCCTGGCAATCTGCATCGACTGGGTCATTGCCCTGGTGATCAGCAACTTTGCCTTCGGCGGCAACCAATGGGCGACACTCGCTGTCTTTGCGGTGGAACAGGTCCTTCTCATCGGCACACTGGGCTACAGCATCGGACACCGGGTTGCGGGCATCCACGTGGTACGGCTCGGAGGAGCGCAGGCAGGACCCTTGGCCGCTTTGGTCAGGACGATCCTCTTGTGCCTGGTGATTCCCGCGGTTGTTTTCGATCCTGACCAGCGTGGCCTCCACGACAGGGCCATGAACACGATCCTCATTCGGATGTAACTTTTTGCGCAGGCAAAAAAGCCGCCCGTTCCTGGAGATTCCAGGAACGGGCGGCTTTTGTCGTGGTTAGCGTCCGCGTGCGGCCTTGCGGTCAGGGCGTGCCTTGTATGGGTCGATGCCCTTCGGGATCGGCAGGCGGTTGCCCAGCGAAGAGATTCGCTTGCTGACAGCGCCGACCTCAACCTTGGTGAGTTCGTTCTTGTATTTGTTCATGGTCTTTGCGATCTGGCTGATGGGCACTTGGCCTTCGCCACGACCGCTTTCGATCACGTGAATGGTGACGTTCGGCAGGATACGGGCGAGCTTCTTGCGCTCGGCGTCAACCAGCGGCTTGACGCGATGCGACGGTCCCTCGCTGACCAGCACGACGCCGGGCCGGCCGATGGCGCGGAAGACGGCGTCCTGCGTACGCGGGTTGACGGCGACCGGCTGGTCTTCCGTGATCCAGCCGCGGCGCAGGGTTCCCAAAGCCGCACCGGAAGCTCCGGGCTGGTTCTCGATCTGCGCGAAGGCGGCACGTTCCGCGCGCCGCGAGAGGATGAAGACAGCTGCCAGCAGGCCCAAGGGGATGCCGATGATCAGGCCGGTGACCCAGTTGTTCAGGAGGAACCCGACGACGAGGCTGACAGCAACGACGCCAAGGAACGCCAACAGCATGAGCCACACGACGATGGGGTCATTGCGGCGGGTCATCTTGAAGACCTCGCCGATCTGCTTCAGCTGGCTCGGCTTCTTGGCCTTGGCTTCCTTGGGCTTGCGGGAAAACAAGCCGCGCTTGGGAGCGTCGGCAGCCGATGTTGTCGAGTTGCTGGAATCAGGGGATTTCGCCATAGTGCCTTAATTCTACGTGATTTATGCCAAAGGACCGGACGCCGGATTTGTCCGGGGTCCGGTCCTTTGACCGTGCTTTAGCCGACGTGCTATGCGTGGTGTGCGAGGAGGGTGCGGGCTTCCTGGCGGGTGGTGCCGGAGTCCTGGA
>NZ_JARVRI010000014.1:0-425851 GCF_030209785.1 Arthrobacter sp. efr-133-TYG-120 | reverse complement strand
GCCGGCCCCGGACTCCTTACGTTCCGCGATGGCAATCCAGCGCTTGAGCGTCGTGCCCGACAGCCCAAAATCCTTCGCAATCTGCGCCAGCGGCGCCTCGCCCTTGCGGGCCACATCAATAACATCCTGGCGGAACTCCGCCCCATAAGCCGTCGGCATGGTCAACATCCTTCCACGAGCACCAGCTCGCTAGGTCAAGGAGTCAACAAAACCGGGGGCAGTCCCTTGTGGCGGAAAGTGGCATCGGTCATCGCTAGCTCCTCGGTTAGGTTCTGTTGACCTACCCTAACCTCGGACCCTGGGCGCTTGTTCCCGAGTTTTCTCCAAGTCGCATGTGGACTTGGAGAAAACGTGGGAGAACCGGCTAAGCCGTGACGATGTCGCGTGTGGCGTGGTCGTACGTGAAGGTGACCTTGCCGCCGTCGTGCTTTAGCTCGTGGTTGGCACCGTCACGTGCGCCGAACGCGCCGTAGTTCTCGTCCCACGAACGGTTCAGCGCGATCTTGTACGTGTAGAAACCGGCAGGCAACGTGGCGGCGAGGGTCCACACCTTGCGACGGGCGTTGAACTTCATCTGCACCTCGTCGTACTGCGGAGCCCAGTCCTCCGGCGCGCCGAGAATCGTGTTGAAGTCACCAGCGATCGCGACGGCGGACGGCTGCTCGAGCTTCTCGACGGCGGCAGCCGCTTTGGGTGCTGCAGCTTTCTTGGGCGTTGCCTTGGCGGCCGGGGCCTTCGTTGCTGCGGCTTTGGCAGCAGGTGCCTTTTCCACCGCGGGAGCCTTCTTGGCCGCGGTCTTCCTGGCGGGAGCCTTCTTGACGGGAGCTGTGGGAAGCGGGGTATCTGCCGGGACGGGGATGCCCTCAGTCAGCGCCGTGACGAACTCGTCCGGCTTGGCGAAAGCGACCGTGGCACGCAGGCCGTCGTCGGTGATGGTCCAGCCTGAACGGCCCTTGACGAGCCAGCCGGCCTTGACCAGCTTCGCGGTCTCCGTCGTCAGGCTCTTATGGCCGCGCGGAATGCCTCCACTGAGCAGCTCACTCTCACGCTCATCCAGCGGGACACGGACAATCGCTTCTGCCAGGATCTCGCCGGCATTCAACGACTTCTCGGACCACGTTCCCTCAGCCAAGACGTCCAGGACGGTCTTGAGACGGGCACTGCTTTTTTCGACGGTGGACTTGGCCACTGGGTCTCCTTCAACGGCGAACATTCCTTCAGCAGTCTGCCAATGTTCTGTAAATTCTGGCGACTGTTCTTGGTAAACACCGTGTGTCGTGACCCACTATTACGCCCAAACGCCGGCAAGTGATGGGCGGCTCTCGGGTACCGGCCGGTAGCTGGCGCTTGGGGTACCCTCGAGGGCCTCCAGAGAGCCCCGGCCAGAATCCGCTTCTTTCCGAGCGGCGCCGTGTGCGCCGATATCCACAACCTTGCTCCTCGGCGGGCATATCCCCTCGGGAATCGGCTAGCTTAAACCCCATGGGGAAAAAGCCTATGCAAGACGAAAACGAGCAATGGACTGCCCGCGACGAGGCACTTTGGACCACCGCGGAATTGGCAGTCCTCACGATGCGCGGCCAGTTGGGGCAACGTCAGCACCTTCCAGTACCGTTCGCCCTTCGGCTGGGCGGACCCGAGGAGAGGATCGTTGCACATGGAGGGTTTCAGCTGCTCTCCTGGCATGCACCCGGTGACGGTAGTTACGCCCACAGCCACGGAATGATGGTTGCCACCGGAAGAGGTGGACTGGCCATGATGGCCGGTTTCGCCGCGGCGCAGGCTATTGGCAACGCATCACGACGCCGGCAGGCAGCTGAAATGGCCCAGCCGCGTTGGGTTCCAATCGACCACGGGACGGTCGCCGTGAGCAACTTTGGATTTTACCTTCACTCCCCCAGTGGCATCCATGCCTGGAACTGGCACAGCATCCATATGGCCTCATTGGTGGGTCCAGGGCAGCTCAGCATCGACGGAGTTTCGGAGAATGGCCCGATCAAGTGGATCCTTCACTCTGATTGGGCCGAACTCGTCTTTATGCTCTGGGCGTCCGTCTGTAATCCGACCCATCCCCAGATGACCGACCGGACATGGCTCCCCCAGGATTGGATGACAAAAGCCATGGTGCATGCAATGAGCAATCAAGGCTATCCAACTCACTTCGCGTTTCAGGAAGTGGTCCGGGAACTTCGATAGGGCTGGTGGGCCGACAGCGAGGGCTTAGCTCCGCGCAGCGCGGTGATCGACCCGCGACCGACTAATTGACGGAAGCCTTCTCCCATTCCGAAACCTCGGCCAACAGTTCTGCCTTCCGGGCCTCGTCCGCAAACGATGAACGCACCGAGTTCGCGGCCAGGCGCGCCCGGTCGCTGACAGACAACCCGTGCACAGCCACAAGCTGCGCGAAGTTGTCGTCCACGTAGCCGCCGAAGTAGGCGGGATCGTCCGAGTTCACGCTGACATTCAGCCCGGCGGCCAACATCGCGGGCAAAGGGTGATCCGCCAGGGTATCCACGGCGCGCAGCCGGACGTTGGACAGGGGGCACACTGTCAGCGGAATCTGCTCGGCCGCCAACCTTTCCACGAGGGCCGGTTCCTCCATGCAACGGATGCCATGGTCGATCCTCTCGGCGCCAAGCAGGTCGAGCGCCTCGTACACATACGAAGCGGGCCCTTCCTCGCCGGCGTGCGCGATCCGCCGCAGTCCGGCCTCCGCCGCGCGGCGGTACAGTCGTTCGAACTTCGACGGCGGATTGCCCACCTCGGCCGAATCCAGGCCGATGCCGGCAATCGGCGCCTTCATGGCAAGAAGCTGCTCGAGGACCTCCAGTGCGGATTCCTCGGACATGTCCCTCAGGAACGCGGCAATCAGGAGCGTCGAGACGCCAAAGTCCTCCACCGACGTCGTGAGCGCAGACGCCACGCCGTTCACGCAAGTCTCCAACGCCACGCCGCGCGAGATGTGCGCCTGTGGGTCCATCATGATCTCGACGTGCCGCACGCCACCGGCCGCGGCGCGTGCCAAATAAGCCCTGGTCATGTCCGCAAAATCCTGCTCGGTGCGCAACACGGCCATGTTGGCGTAGTACAGATCCAGGAATGACTGCAGATCCGTGAACTCGTACCGTGCACGCAGCTCGTCCAAATCCGCATACGGAAGCTCAATCCCGTTCCGTTCCGCGAGCGCGAAAATCAGCTCCGGCTGAAGCGTCCCCTCGATGTGTAGGTGCAGTTCGGCACCCGGAGGTGCCGCCGTCGTCGTCGATTCGCTAAAAGTTTCCACTCGACAAGACTAGGACGAATCCTGGACGCGCCCCATCTGAGCGCCCGGCAAACAGCGATCAAAGGGCGCCAATAACACGAGCGAGGGGAAGGCCACACCGCGTCAACTTGGATCTACGCCGTTCGGCCCCCAAACTGAAAGGATGCAGACCTTCCTCCCGTTCCCCGATTTCAAGCAAAGTGCTGCCGTCTTGGACACCGCAAGGCTTGGCAAGCAGCGTGTCGAAGCACTGCAGATCCTTCGCGCACTGGTGATCCCCGAGTTCGGCCGGCCCTCCCACCCCGCTATCCGCATGTGGATGGGCTACGTTCCCGCGCTCACCCTCTACGGCCTGGCCATGGTGGACGAATGGGTCGCCCGCGGCAATCCGGACAACACCCGCGCCAGCATCACCGAGTTCGCACCCCAGGCAGCCCACCCGGACTACGCGTCCAAGATTCCGATGCCGCCGTGGCTGGGCGACGCCGATTTCCACCTGAGCCACCGCTCCAAGCTGCTCCAAAAGGAGCCCCGCTTCTACGCCGAGCTCTTCCCGGACACTCCGAACGACCTCGAGTACCTCTGGCCCGAGCCCAGTCACGAGTTCATCCCCGAAGACCCCTACGACGACTTCATCTGGGTGCTTCGCGCTCCGGTGGGCGACGTCGAACCCGAGAAGATCGACAAGGTGGGGATGCCGGCAGCAGGCAAGGCGAAGGCCGCGAACAGCGAGGGCGACGGCTACCAATTCGTTTATGCCTCGGAAACGTCCCGCCGTCCGGGCAAGACCGCCCGCAAGGCCCCGAAGCAGCTGGTGAAGAAGCCCACGCGCAATCGCCAGCGCCAAGATGAGGCCTTCCGGACGCTCCCCGGCAACACGCCAGTTCTCGTCCCCATCGAGGGCGGCGCCAAGTTTGCGCTGGGCAAGATCCATGGCCGCCCCATCACTTTGGAAGACGGCCGTTTCGGCCGCAACTTCGAGGTCACCAAGATCATCGACCGCACGGACTTCGACTACCCCGCCTTGTTGCAGGATCCTCGGGCGTTCTTCCCGATCCCGGCACCCTAGCCTGGGACAAGGGAACTGATGGATTTCCAGCAAATCATCGAGGTCGTCGGCCGGTACATGGACTTTGCGGGTGTGGCAGTGATGGTTGTGGGGGCCATCGCGTCGATACCCCTTGCCCTGCGCGGTTACAAGCCCAAACGCCTGCCGGCAAGCTCGGCACCGCTTTCGGTGTACCGCTCCTACAGGCAGCTTCTGGGACGCTCCATTCTGCTTGGCCTCGAATTTCTGGTGGCCGCGGACATCATTCGTACAGTCGCAGTCACCCCCACCTTTGAGAGCGTGGGGGTGCTGGCGGTCATCGTGCTGATCCGGACGTTCTTGAGCTTCTCCATCGAGCTTGAGATTACCGGGCGTTGGCCGTGGCAGAAGGCTCCCGCTCCCTCCCCGGACTCCGGAGCCCATCCGACATCACCGGCTTCGTGACACACGAGTAGGCGCCGGAGAAGCTACTTCCCCAACCGTGCCGCTCTTGCTTGGGACGAATGAGAACAGTTTCATCGGAGATGCCCGGTAGGCCCTTTGGTGAATACTCTGGTTCCCGATGAGTGCCAGCTCAGGCCATCCCTAACGCAACTAACTCGCAGTAGGTGTCGTTCTCAAGCCTCAAAACGACAACAAATGCGAGTTAGTTGGGCGCCTCACCCCACCGTGCCCAGTCCTCTGGCCGCACCGAGGGCCGCCCGAGAAGGTAGCCCTGCCCGGCGGTCATGCCGAGCTCCGCCACCGCGCTCAACTCAGCTTCGGTTTCGATCCCCTCGGCGACCAAAGCTGCCCCGATTTCCTTCGCGAAGCCGACCATGGCCGCCCCCAAGGCCCGTTGGCCCGGGTCAGTATCGATGCCAGCAATGATTTCCCTGTCCAGCTTGATCACATCAGGCTTGAGCAACAGGACGTGGCGCATGGAAGCAAAACCCGCACCGGCGTCATCAACTGCGATCCTTAAGCCGCGGCAGCGCAAAGGTGCAAGTGCCGCTGCGAGGGGACCATAGTCAACAACGTGGTGGCGTTCCGTCACCTCGAGCACGATCCGGCTGGTCGATATTCCAGAGTGCTCGAGAATATCGGAGAGTCTCGCGTCCAGGTATGCCCGGGGTGAGAGATTCACGGAAACCGACAACGCGATTGGCAGCCCCTTCGCAGCCGCAAGTGCGGTCTCGAAGGCAAGAATCTCAAGCTCAACATCCAATTCGACAGCCGTCGCCTCAGCGAACATCACCTCCGGGGAAATATCCGGAGAGCCCGGGAACCGGGTCAAGGCTTCAGCCCCAACGATTGAATCTGATTCCAGGGAGCGGATGGGTTGGAATGCCGTCATCAAGGAACGCCCGGCGAGCACCGCCTCGACCCGGCTCCTGATCTCGCCGGTAGCCAGCGTGTCCGCCGTCCCGGGGTCAAGCGCCCTGCTGGTTCCTTCGAAACCAGCAGGGCGTCCCGCGGCGTCGCGAAGCGTTCTTCCGGACACCTCCACCAGAACCCTGCTGCCGTCCTTGTGGCGGCACACGGCGTGAAGTCCGGACCAGCCGGCGGTAGCGTCCTCGGTGGAAGCCCTTCCTTGCAGGGCGTCGGCCAGATCATCAGGGTCAATGATCAGCCGGAAATGCCTGCCTAGTAATTCTGAAGGCTCGTATCCGGTCAACTCCACGCCCGCCGGGCTGGAGAAGGTGAAGCGCCCGTCAGGTCCTATGGCCCACAACCACTCCCGGCTGGTGGTCAGCACCGTATCCATCAAGCGCGTGGTCCGGGACGCTTCAGCCCGCTCCCGGAGCTGCTGGCGTACCAAGGAAAACGATGCGAAAACCACAAGCGGCACCACGAGCAACGAAAAAACGTCCGCAATCCAGACCGGCCATCCCCAGGCCTCCCAAGAGTCATCGCCGAAGAGGTACGGCAGGCCCACCGCCAAGGCAACACACAACTCCATGGCGAAGATGGCGTACAACCACCATCGAGGCCTGAACGACCGTGTCTTCTTCCCTTGCCCGCGCGTTCGAAACATGGCCCCCCCTGGCACAGGCTAACGCTTCTGATCTCCTACATGATGCCACTCATACTTCAGGAATCGGCAGCATTGCTTCGAAATCACCGCAGGGGATAGGCGCCGTGGCTACTTCCCCAGCCCGGCCCGGCGCAACGCTTCCGCCATGGCCGTGTTGACCGGCGCTTGAGGAGCCGCCTTCGCGGGGGCCGCCTTCGCCGGGGCCCCCTTCGCGCCCTGTCCGGGCTGCGGTGCCGGACGCCGCTCGCCGCGCTCGCCACCACGCGGGCCGCGGTCACGCCCGCCGCCCCGGGAACCGGAGCCGCCCCGCGAACCGGACCCGCCTTCGGTGCCGGGTTCGTCGTCGAGCCTGAGGGTGAGCGAAATCCGCTTCCGCTCAGGATCGGCTTCCAGGACCTTCACGCGTACCACTTGCCCCGACTTCACGATTTCGCGCGGATCGGAAACAAAGCGATTGGCCAGCGCGGAGACGTGGACCAGGCCGTCCTGGTGCACTCCGACATCCACGAAAGCCCCGAACGCCGCCACATTGGTGACGGTGCCTTCCAGGATCATGCCGGGCTTGAGGTCGGAAATCTTCTCGATACCCTCGGAGAACGTCGCCGCGGCGAATGCCGGACGGGGGTCGCGGCCCGGCTTTTCGAGTTCGGACATGATGTCGCGCACGGTGGGCAGGCCAAACGTCCCATCCACGAACGCCTGCGGATCGAGCGAGGACACCGCGGCTCCACGGGCAGCCGCGACGATCTTTCTCGCCACCGAATAGGCTTCCGGGTGGACGCTTGACGCGTCGAGCGGTTCCGCTCCCCCGGTGATCCGCAGGAAGCCAGCGCACTGTTCGAACGCCTTCGCACCCAGCCGCGGCACCTTCTTGAGGTCGGCTCGCTTGGCGAACGGGCCGTTCTCGTTGCGGTACGCCACAATGTTCTCGCTCAGGAGCGGCCCGACGCCGGCCACCCGGGCCAGGAGCGCGGGCGACGCCGTGTTCACGTCCACGCCCACAGCGTTCACGCAGTCTTCGACGACGGCGTCCAGCGAGCGGTCGAGCTTCGCCGCCGTGACGTCGTGCTGGTACTGCCCCACACCGATCGACTTCGGTTCGATCTTCACCAATTCGGCCAGCGGATCCTGCAACCGTCGGGCGATCGAAACGGCTCCGCGCAAGGACACGTCCATGCCCGGCAGTTCGGCGGCTGCAAGCGCAGACGCAGAGTACACCGAAGCACCTGCCTCGGAGACCACGAGTTTCTGCAACGTGGGACCGCCGGATGCTGCCAGCGACTTGATGAGCTGCACGGCGAGCTTGTCCGTTTCCCGCGACGCCGTGCCGTTGCCGATCGCCACGAGCTCGACGCCGTGCTGCCGCGCCAAACGCTCCAGCGTCACCAAGGCCTCGTCCCACTTCTTGACCGGGGCGTGCGGATAGACGGTGTCGGTGGTTACGACTTTGCCTGTGCCATCGACGACAGCCACTTTCACGCCCGTGCGCAGTCCCGGGTCCAGGCCCAGTGTGGCGCGGTTTCCTGCCGGAGCCGCGAGCAGCACGTCGCGGAGGTTCGCGGCGAACACCCGCACGGATTCGTCCTCGGCCTGCGCGAACATGCGACCGCGCAGGTCGTTGCTCAGCCGGTCCAGGATGCGCGAGCGCCAGGCGATCTGTGCGGTCTGGACAAGCCACGAATCGGCGGGCCGGCCACGCTCGGCGACCCCGAGGCACGTGGCCACGGCGTTCTCATAGCGGCCGCGCGCGGCGGCCAGGGCGTCGTCGTCGGCTGGTTCTGCCTCGGCGAGATCGAGCTCAAGGACGCCGTCGTTCTCGCCGCGCAGGAGCGCGAGCACGCGGTGGCCAGGCATGCCGGACGGCACTTGGGAAAACTCGAAGTAGTCCTTGAACTTGTGCCCCTCGAGTTCCTGGCCCTTCTTCACGCGCGACACCATCCGGCCCTGCGTCCACAACCGCTCGCGCAGCGTTTCGGCCAGATCAGGGTCCTGGGAGACCCGCTCCACGAGGATCGAGCGGGCACCGGCGAGCGCCGCGGAGGCATCGTCAATGGAGTGCTCAGCGTTGAGATACTTGGCCGCCTCACGCTCAGGCTCCAGCTGCGGGTTCGCGAGAAGCGCATCAGCAAGCGGCTCGAGGCCGGCCTCGCGGGCGATCTGCGCTTTGGTGCGGCGCTTGGATTTGAAGGGCAGGTAGATGTCCTCGAGCCGGGACTTGGTATCGGCGCCGACGACGGCGGCCTCCAGTTCCGGAGTCAGCTTGCCTTGGGCGGCAATCGCCTCAAGGACCGTTCGACGGCGGTCCTCCAGGTCCCGCAGGTACCGGAGCCGTTCCTCGAGCTCGCGCAGCTGGGTGTCATCGAGCGTCCCGGTGACTTCCTTGCGGTACCGGGCGATGAACGGGACGGTGGATCCGGCGTCAAGCAATTCAACCGCGGCCTTGACCTGCCAGGCCTTCACGCCGAGCTCTTCGGCGATCAATGCGTGGATGGCGGCGTCTGCTGACTGGGGCTGTGCTGACTGAGGCTGGGGAAAATGGGTCACCATGACATTTTGCCCTACCTAAAGACGGCGCGGAGTGCTGTAGTGGAAAGAGCCGCCGTTGATCCGGTCAGGAATGCTACTCAAGGAAGAGGCGCATCATGCAAGAACTGCTCATCATCCTGCAGGACGGCTTTGACGCAGATGACGTAGAAGTCACCGTCAACCACAAAGAGGCCCACCACGAGCGCGACGTATCGACCAGGGAGATGCTGGGAATGGCGGCAGAGATCTCCGTGGAGTTGCCCGCCAAGGGATCCGCCGTGGGCGTCGAGGTCACGAGCCGTCGGCTGAGCGCGAGCAAGAAACTCCACGGAAAAGCAAAGAGCCTGCTGGTGTCCATCGAGGACGGGGAACTGGTGATGCGGGAAGGCACCGGGCGGGAAGCGTTTCTCTAGCTTCCGGCGCTTCTTGACCCGCATGCGGAAGCGCCACGGCCGGCGGGCCGTGACGCTTGATGGGTGCGAAAGTTGCGGTTAGCCCAGTTGCGCCATGGGGGTCTTGGCGGAGATGTGCTCCACCAATTCGCCTACGCGCTCCTCGGTGTAGTTGCGGGCGATGTCGCCCTGGCTGATGATGCCCACCAACTTGTGGTCGGTGATGACCGGAAGGCGCCGGATCTGGTGCTTTTCCATCAGGTCGATGGCTGCGTCGATGCTGGCATCTGCATCGATCCAGATCGGCGTGCCCTGGGCGAGATCTGCCGCGGTGAGCCGGTCAGCATCCAGTCCCTCAGCAACGCACCTGACCACAATGTCGCGGTCAGTGATGAATCCTTTGAGTCTTCCATCGTTGCCGCAAATGGGCAGCGAACCGACGTCCAGATCGCGCATCAGGACAGCCGCGTCACGCAGCGACTGCTCTTCTTTGACGCACTGGGCATTGGTGGTCATGAATTCGCGCACAACACTCATGAGTCCTCCTTGATCGATTGGGTATCGACGCGGACCCCCGGCACCGACGCCGATGCTGTCAGCCTACGCTTGGGCCTCGGCTGTGGCCAGATGCCGTTTGATTCGCCGGATTTCCCGCTGCTCGCGCCGGTCTTATTCGGCGATGTCCTCGGCCCACAGTTCCGGATTCCCTTCCTGGAACGTGCGCATCATGTCGACGCACCGCTGGTCATCGAGGACCACAACCTCTACGCCCCGGGACCGCAGCAGCTCGAATTCGCCGCCGAAGGTGCGGGCCTCCCCCACCACCACGCGCGGGATTTTGAACTGGATGATGGTGCCCGTGCACATGGCACACGGAGCGAGGGTCGTATAGAGGGTGGTGTCCCGGTAGCTCTTCTGCCGGCCGGCTGCGCGGAGGGCCGACATTTCCCCGTGGGCGATGGGATCGCCGTTCTGGACACGTTCGTTGTGCCCGCTCGCGATCACCACCCCGCCACGGGCAAGCGCTGCGCCAATGGGAATGCCGCCTTCGCCAAGGCTCTTCCGGGCTGCCTGATAGGCCGCTTCGAAGGCGGAATCGTGGGAGGTTTGGGCGTCAGACTGGGTCATTCGGAGCCTGCTTTCCAGGAGGTGGGGGAACGGGTGGGCTTTGCGAGTGGGACGTGGACTGCCGTGTTGGCCCCAGCGTAGCGCTGAAAAGCGCAGGCCCCCGGCTGTTGGGCCGGGACCTGCGCTTTTGCCCATCTCGCTTAGGCGCTTGCGACCGGTGTCCTGGTCTTTGCCTCGCTGGGGGCACTTCGGGGGGGTAGTCTTCCTCCGTTGGCGGCCGCTCCCGTTCGACCCTCCCGCGCGTCGCTTGTTGAAGACATCGAAAGCGACGGCGGCCAAAAGTACCAGGCCCTTGATCAGCTGCTGGTATTCGGTTCCGACGCCAAGAATGGACATGCCGTTGTTGAGGATGCCGATGATCAAGCCGCCGATGAGGGCGCCCATTACCGTTCCAATTCCGCCGGTGACGGCAGCGCCTCCGATGAAGACCGCGGCGATCGCATCAAGTTCGAAGCCGTCCCCGGCCTTGGGGTTGGCCAGGTTCAGCTGCGCGGTAAAGACGAGGCCGGCCAAGGCCGCCAGAACACCCATGTTCACGAACAGGGTGAACGTGACCCGTTTGACCTTCACGCCGGAGAGTTCTGCGGCGAACCGGTTGCCGCCGATAGCGTAGATATGGCGTCCCCAGACCGAGTTGGCCATCACGGCTGAATAGGCGACGGTGAGCAGGCCGAGCACGATGAGCACGATCGGAGTTCCGCGGTAGCCTGCGAGCAGATAGGTGATGAGCAGGATCAGTAACGCGGTGAAGACCATCTTGCACACAAACCAGGCGAACGGCTCGTCCTCGAGGTTGTGCTTGCGGCGCGCCGCCCGTTGGCGCAGGTCCTGCACAACCAGAGCAATGGTGGCGACGATGCCGATGATCATTGTGAGTGGCTCAAGGGCGGAGGTGCCGCCCCCTAGGTCAGGGAGGAAGCCGCTGCCCAAGGATCGAAACTCGTCCGGGAAAGGGGAAATCTGCTGGTTCTGCAAGGCGATCTGGGTCAGCCCGCGGAAAGTGAGCATACCGGCCAGGGTGACGATGAAGGCCGGTATGCCGAAGTAGGCGATCCAGAAGCCCTGCCACATGCCAACGAGGGCGCCGATCGCTAGGCAAAGGATGATGGCGAGCCACCAAGGCACGCCCCATTGGGTAATCATGACACCTGACATTGCTCCGACGAAGGCGACCACGGACCCGACGGAGAGGTCGATGTGTCCGGCGATGATGACCATCACCATGCCAATGGCGAGAATGAGAATGTAGCTGTTCTGCACGATCAGGTTCGAGACGTTGATCGGAGCCAGCGTGATGCCGTTGGTGCTCACCTGGAAGAACAGGATGATCACAATCAGGGCGATGAACAGGCCGACTTGGCGCAACTGGCCGGCCAGGTAGTGCAATGCGGAGCGAAGCGCAAACATCAGGCTTCCTTTTCTAGGGTCATGTATTGCATCAGGTACTCGGCAGTGGCCTTTTCCCGTGGAATGTTAGCGGTGATCCGGCCCTCCGAGAGGGTGTAGATCCGGTCGCAGATGCCCAGCAGTTCGGGCAGCTCGGAGGAGATGACAACGATGCCCTTACCCTCGTCTGCCAGCTGGTTGATGATCGTATAAATCTCGTATTTGGCGCCGACGTCGATTCCTCGGGTGGGCTCGTCCAGGATCAGGACGTCTGGGTTGGCGAACATCCATTTCGACAGGACGACCTTTTGCTGGTTGCCGCCGGAGAGTTTTCCGGTGACCGCGGCGACCGTAGCTGCCTTGATTTTCATGCTGCGTCGATAGCCTTCGGCGACCAGGTTCTCCTTGTTGCTGTCTACCCAGCCCCAACGAGAGAGCTTGTCCAGGGCTGCGCCGGAGACATTACGCATGACGTTGTCCAGCAGGTTCAGTCCATAGTGCTTGCGGTCCTCGGTGGCATACGCGATGCCGTGCTTAATCGCGGCGGCCACGGTGTTGGTTCTTATCTCTTGACCGTTTTTGTAGACGTGGCCGCTGATCTTCGCCCCGTAGCTGTGGCCGAAGATACTCATCGCGAGCTCGGTGCGTCCGGCGCCCATCAGTCCGGCGATGCCGACTATCTCGCCGGCGCGGACGTTGAAGCTCGCGTTCTTGACCACCTGCCGGCTCTGGTCCACCGGGTGGTGCACGGTCCAGTCCTCGACCCGCAGGATTTCCTCCCCGATCGATGGCTCGTGTTCGGGATAGCGGTGGTCGAGGTCCCGGCCCACCATTCCCTTGATGATGCGTTCCTCCGAGATGTCATCCTTGTGCATGTCAAGAGTCTCGATGGTCCGGCCATCGCGGATAATGGTCACCTTATCCGCAATGGCTTTGATCTCGTTGAGCTTGTGGCTGATGATGATCGAGGTGATGCCCTGGGCCTGCAAGTGCTTGATCAGGCGCAGCAAGTGTGCCGAGTCCTCGTCGTTCAGGGCCGCGGTCGGCTCGTCAAGGATGAGGAGCTTCACCCGCTTGGAAAGTGCTTTGGCGATTTCGACCAGCTGCTGCTTGCCCACGCCTAGATCCGTGATCTTGGTGATCGGGTTGTCGTTGAGGCCCACGCGCGCGAGTAGCTTTGAGGCCTCGAGGTTTGTCTTGTTCCAGTCCACGAAGCCGTTCCTGGCTTGTTCGTTGCCGAGGAAGATGTTCTCCGCGATGGAAAGGTAGGGGCTCAGGGCGAGCTCCTGATGGATGATCACGATGCCTGCGGCCTCGGAGCCTTTGATGTCTTTGAATTCGCAAAGCTCGTTTTCGAAATGGATTTCGCCTTCGTAGGTCCCGGCCGGGTAGACACCGGAAAGTACCTTCATCAGCGTTGATTTACCGGCCCCGTTTTCACCGCAAATCGCGTGTACGTGGCCCCGCTGGACCTCAAGGGAAACATCCTGGAGGGCCTTGACCCCTGGGAATGTCTTGGTGATGCCGCGCATCTCGAGAATATTCGTCGTCACGTCAAGTCCTAGCTTTCGCGTTTTCACGCTGTGGATCTCAGAAGTGTGGTGGTGGCGGTACGGTCCGCCACCACCACGGTTCAGGGCTGGACTACTTCAGGTCCGAATCTTTGTAGTAGCCACTGTCGACAAGGACGGTCTGGTAGTTCGTCTTCGTGACAACGACCGGCTGCAACAGATAGGTCGGTACGATCTTGGCCTTGTTGTCGTAGCTCTTGGTGTCATTGGCCTCGGGAGTCTTGCCCTTGAGCAGGTCATCGGCCATGGTGACCGCCTGCTTTCCGAGGTCGCGGGTGTCCTTGAAGATCGTCGAGTATTGCTGGCCGGCGATGATCGACTTCACGGAGGCAGCCTCCGCGTCCTGACCGGTGATGACCGGCAATGCCGAGGGTGAATAGCCCGAAGCAGTCAGCGCGGAGATGATCCCGATCGAGAGACCGTCATAAGGGGAGAGGATTCCCTGCACCTTGGCGCCGCCCGAGTAGGTGCTGGCGATCAGGTTCTGCATGCGCTTCTGGGCCGTCGCGGGATCCCAACGCAGCGTGGCGATCTGCGTAAAGCCCGTCTGGCGGCTCTTGACCAAAAGGGTGCCATCGTCGATGTACTTCTTCAATGTCTCCATCGCGCCGTTGTAGAAAAAGGTCGCGTTGTTGTCGTCAGGGCTGCCTGCGAAAAGCTCCACATTGAATGGGCCCTTCTTCCCGGTTTCCTTGCCGTCCTTATCGAGGATCCCCAGCCCGGCCAGCAGCGAAGTGGCCTGCTGGACCCCGACCTTCTTGTTGTCGAATGTCGTGTAGTAGTCAACGTTCTTGTTGCCGTTGATCAGGCGATCGTACGCGATGACCTTGATGCCGGCCTTGGCCGCGTTGTCCAGCTGGTCGCTGAGCGCGGTTCCGTCGATCGCAGCGATGATCAGCACCTTGGCGCCCTTGGTGATCATGTTGCTGATCTGCTGGACCTGCTGTGGAATCTTGTCGTCACCGTACTCAAGGTCCGTCTTGTAGCCCAGCTTTTCCAGCGAAGCCTTGATGGCATCACCGTCCTTGATCCAGCGTTCGGAGGTCTTTGTCGGCATCGCAATGCCCACCAAGGATCCGCTGTTGTCCCCTCCGCTGCTTTGGGCACTAGCGCCGCGGCTACCACAGGCGGCAACGCTGAGGGCCATACTGACGGCGACAGCGCCGACAATAAGCTTCCGTAGTTTCACTTTCAGTCCTTCGATTGCAGTTGACGTCGTTGTCGAGAAAACCCCGAAGATCACCCCCGGTTGACCTGCGTCACATGTTAGCGCTAACAAGCCCTGTTGGGCAACCACTTACTGTCGGACCGCACTGATAGCTTGGCTTCATCAGCTCAACGGTCTGGGGGCACGGTGTTTTTTCTCGAATCGGTAGATGCAGGGCAAGCGCAGGATTTGGTGTTTTCCGCGAGCGACCTCGTGACGGCCTCCACCTGCGAGTACCAATTGCTGCGCACGTTGGATGAAAAGCTGGGCCTCTCACAGAAGCCGGCCTTCGACGTCGACGAAATGCTGGAACGGACCGCCGCGCTGGGCGACATTCACGAGCACAGGGTTCTGGACCGTTTCGTAGCCGAGTTCGGCACCTGGGATCCGCTCGCGCATAAGGGGGTGTTCGACGTCGTTCCCGCCAAAGCGATGGACCGCGCCACCCTGCAAGCCAAGCATGCGGAATCCATCGAGGCGTTGCGATCCGGCGCCGATGTCGTCTTCCAGGCCGCGTTCTTCGACGGCCAGTTTCACGGACGGTCCGATTTCCTCGTCAAGCAGCCGGATGGCAGCTACGCCGTGTACGACACCAAGCTCGCCCGCCACGCCAAAGTCACGGCCCTGCTGCAATTGGCTGCCTACGGCGATCAGCTGCTCAAGGCGGGAATCACACCGGCCCCGGATCTGACCCTTGTCCTCGGGGCTACGATTCAGCGGGAGTCTGCTGGATCGGACGGCCGGGGCGGCTTCGACTACGTGCACAGCGACCACCGGCTCGCCGACGTCTTGCCGGTCTTCCGCGAACGCCGGGACCGCTTCCTCGCTTTGACGGACACGCACCGATCGCGGCTGGAGCCTATCGAATGGGGCGCACCCGGAGTCACCGCATGCGGCCGCTGCGACTACTGCAAAGAACAAGTGCGCCTCCACCGGGACCTGCTGATGGTGGCGGGCATGAGAATCACGCGGCGCAAGAAGCTCATGGAAAACGGCATCTTCACCATTGATGCCCTTGCTCAGATGCCCGACGCCGCCGATTCCGCGACGCGGCGCCTGCAGGAACAGGCCCGACTACAGACCGGAACAGCCACCCCCGATGGCACCGTCACGTACACCGACAAGACCGGCGCAGCCAAGAGCATCAGCTATTCCGTTCTCGAGTCCAACTCCTTGGCCCGGCTCCCCCGGCCGGACGCGGGAGACATCTTCTTTGACTTCGAGGGAGACCCCCTGTGGCAGGACCCGGTAACGGGCCGCTGGGGACTGGAGTACTTGTTCGGGGTGATCGAGAATCCGGCCGAGCCGGGCGGAACTCCCGTGTTCAAGCCGTTCTGGGCACACTCCCGGGCTGAAGAACGGCAGGCGTTCATCGATTTCCTCGACTACGTGGAAGAACGCCGCATGAAGTATCCGGACATGGGGATCTACCACTATGCGGCCTACGAAAAAACCGCGCTGCGGAACCTGTCTGTCATCCATACCGTTGGCGAAGCCGCCGTGGACAACCTCCTCCGCGAAGGCGTGTTGGTTGACCTCTACGACACCGTGCGGCACAGCATCCGTATCTCCGAAGACTCCTACAGCATCAAGAAACTCGAGCCCCTGTACATGGGAGAACATTTGCGCTCGGGTGACGTGACCGACGCAGGGGCCTCCGTGGTTGCCTACGCCAACTACTGCACGGCCAGGGACGCGCACCGCGAAGATGAAGCGGCAACGATCCTGGCGGGCATCTCCGACTACAACGAATATGACTGCCTCTCCACCCTGGAACTGCGGAATTGGCTGCTGGGCCTGGCAGCCGAACGCTCCATTGAACCCGGTTTTCCGGGTACCTCGGGACCCGGGCTACCCGCGGAGACCGAGCCGGACAAGTACCAGGCCGCGCCCGAGGAAACAGCCCTCCTCGAGTACCTTGCCGACTTGCCGGACGATGCCCTCCGCTCCGACGACAACAGGGCGGTGGCCTTGGTGGCGGCCGCGGTCGGCTTTCACCGGCGTGAGGACAAGCAATTCTGGTGGGGACACTTCGACCGCCTGGACCGGCCAGTCTCCGAATGGGAGGACACCAGGGACTGCTTCATCGTGGAGGGCGGCGACGTGCTGGAGGACTGGGCCAAGCCGACTCCCCGAAGCAACCCGGCACGGAAGGTAAGGCTGTTCGGCCACGCAGCCGATGGCTCCGGTTTCGCGCCCGGCAAGAAGTACTTCCGGATGTACGGGCCTCCCGTGCCGGAGGCTTTCGGCGGTAAGGCAGTCAGTGCCCTGGGCAGGTCGGGAATGTCCGGCACGGAGGTGACCGAGGTCGGCGATCCCGAGGGCTTCGATGACGGCGGCATGCTTTCGGGTCCCGACGACGGCGCTTCGGATGCCGTAACCATTTCGGAGCGGCTGCCCAAGGGTGCCGAGGAATACTGCCAGCTTCCCATGGCCCTGACGCCCGATGCTCCGGTCAACACCGACGGGCAGAGGAAGGCCTTGAGCGAACTGGCCATCCAGGTGCGTTCCAGTCTGCCGTCGTGGCCCAAGGATCCGGCGCTGGATCTGTTGCGCCGCGTCCCACCGAGGCTGGCCACGCTTGCGGAACTGCCCGCCGTCGGGCCTGGCGACGATGCATATGTGGACGCCATCACCGCTGCCGTGTCGGATCTTGACCAGTCATATCTCGCTGTCCAAGGGCCGCCGGGAACGGGCAAGACGTACGTTGGTTCGCATGTTGTCGCGCGCCTGGTGCGTGCGGGCTGGAAAGTAGGGGTTGTTGCGCAGTCCCATGCCGTCGTCGAGAACATGCTGCACGCCGCAGTGAAGGCCGGGGTGGATCCTTCGCTCATCGCCAAGGAAATGAAGCATGACGACCCCGTTCCCTGGGACCAGCAGGCCAAGGACGACATTGAGCGGCTGCTGGCCGCGCCGGGCGGCTGCCTGATCGGCGGCACGGCATGGACCATGACGGGCCGCACCGTTCCTCCGGGATCCCTGGACTTGCTGGTGATCGACGAAGCCGGTCAGTTCTCGCTCGCCAACACCCTCGCCGTGAGCCGGGCAACCAAGCGGCTCCTGCTCCTTGGCGACCCCCAGCAACTTCCCCAAGTCACGCAGGGCAAGCACCCGGAACCCGTTGATGAATCCGCTCTCGGCTGGCTGGCCCACGGCGCGCACACGCTGCCCGCAAAGCTCGGCTACTTCCTGGCGACGTCGTGGCGCATGCACCCGGATTTGTGCGCCGCGGTTTCGGAGCTGTCCTACGATGGTCGGCTGCATTCAGCACCGGCTGCTTCCAAGCGGCGGCTCTCAGGAGCTCGGGCCGGCGTCGAATGCGTCTACGTCCCGCACGGCGGCAACTCCACCCAGTCTCCCGAGGAAGCCGCGGAGGTAGTCCGGCAAGTCAGGGCGCACCTCGGGCTGGCTTGGCTGGACCCCCGGGAATCAACCGAGGAGCAGCCGCTGGCCGAAAAGGACATCCTCGTGGTGGCTGCCTACAACGCCCAGGTCCAGCTCATTCAGCACGAACTAAGGGCAGCCGGACTTCGCGGTGTGCGGGTGGGGACCGTGGACAAGTTCCAGGGGCAGGAAGCTCCCGTGGTGATTGTGTCCATGGCTGCGTCCGCAGCCGCCGAGGTGCCGCGCGGCATGGAGTTCCTGCTCTCGCGCAACCGGATCAATGTGGCGGTGTCGCGCGGTCAGTGGCGCGCCGTCGTCGTTCGCTCACCGGAGCTGACAAACTACCTGCCGACCCGGCCGGAAGGGCTGGAGCAGCTGGGCGGCTTTGTGGGCCTGTGCCAGCGTGGAGACCCAACTGACTGGCAGTAGTTGTCGTTTTGAGGGCTGAAAACGACAACTACTGCGAGTTAGTTGGGCAAGCCCAGCGCCTCATCCGACTCAAGGGCCTCATCCAGTACCGCCCCGAAGTTCGCGGCGTCGTGGGCGAAGCGGCCTAGGAAGAGTCCTGACACGCCCCGCAGTTCGGGCAGGAGCCCCGGTTTGGCGGAGCCACCGTAAATGACCGGCAGCCCGGCGAGGGCATGTTCGGCCAGCAGATTCCGGAGGTGGGCGACGACGTCGGACACGTAGGCTGCGCGGGCTGGCTCGGCAGCGCCGATGGCCCACACCGGTTCGTACGCAATAACCAGGCGGGCCGCGGTCGCCCAGTCGTCCCGGACGGCGGCAGAGATCTGCCGGAACACGAACGACGCCGACACCGCCGGATCGGCGACGGCCTCCTCGCCGACACACAGCAGCGGGGTCAACCTTGCCTCCACGGCGGCCCGGACCTTCAACGCGACCACGGCGTCGTCCTCGGCGAAGTGCCGGCGTCGTTCAGCGTGTCCGATCTCCACGAGCCGCACACCGAGCTCCACCAGCAACGACGGTGACACTTCCCCCGTCCATGGACCCTCGGCCCAGCCGCAGTTCTGCGCACCCAGGTGGACAGGAGAGCCGTCCAGAATCCGGGCCGCCTCAGGCAACATGGGGAACGACGGGATCACAAACGGGACCACCCGCCCGGCCACGAGGGCCGGACGGGCGTCCACTTCGCTTCGGAGTTGCTCCAGCCAAGACATGCTGTGCCGGTACCCCATGTACATCTTGGTGCTGACCCCGATGTACAACGGACTACTTGTCCAGGAGATCGTCGGCCTTGTTCCTGAATGCCCGCGTGCCATACATCATGGCAGCCGCCAGGAAGGGCAGGATACCGAGCGCATAGACCCCGGCGGATCCGGTGGGGTCCGCCGTGGCGCTGTTGACCGCGGTCCGAAGGATCGGGGCCACGAAGCCGCCCAGGTTGCCCAGCGAGTTGATCAGGCCGATGCCCGCCGCGGCTGCCGAACCCGCAAGGAACGCCGTGGGGTAGGCCCAGACCACCGGCCCGACGGCGAGGAAGCTGCAGACGGCGAGGGTGATGAAGATCAGTCCGAGGACCGGCTGGTGGTTGGTGCCGGCCCATGCCGAACCGAGGATGCACACACCGGTGGAGACGAACAGCACGGTGCCGAACATGCGGCGCTTGGCCACCGTATTGGCGGCCCGGCCGATCAGGTAGCAGGAGAAGATGCCAAAGAACCACGGCACCGCGATCAGGAGCCCGACGGCGAGGCCCACCTTCTGGCCTGTCAGCGAGGACACCTGCTGCGGGAGGAAGAAGGTGACGCCGTAGACGGCGATCTGCAGGCAGAAGTAGATGAGGGTGAAGTACCAGACGCGGCCGTTGCGCATCGCCGCGAAGACGCCCCGCGGCCCGGTTTCATCCTTGACCGTGTCTTCCTGCGTCATGATCTCCTTGAGCGCGAACTTCTCGTCGACGTTGAGGAACTTGGCCTTCTCCGGCCCGTTGATGAGGAAGAAGAACGCAGCAACACCCGCGAGTACCGCCAGGATGCCCTCGGTGAAGAACATGACCTGCCAGCCACGGACGCCCGGAAGCTGGTCGCCGATGTTGATGAGCCAGCCGGAGAGCGGGTTGCCGATCATTTGGGAGAACGGCTGGGCGAGGTAGAAGATCGCGAACATCTGCACGCGCACTTTGTTCGGGAACCACTCGGCCAAGTACATGATGACGCCGGGGAACAGGCCCGCCTCGGTCACGCCGAGAAGGAACCGCAGGATCACGAAGGACGTCTCGCCCTGCACGAATGCAAAGCAAGCCGAGACGATACCCCACGTGATCGCAATACGGGCAAGCCAGACCTTCGCGCCGACCTTCTTGAGCAGCAGGTTGCTGGGGATTTCAAAGATCGCGTAACCGATGAAGAAGATACCGGCACCGAGCGCGAACGCCCCGGCCGAGACGCCTTTGTCGGCGCCGAGTGCAGCTTCGGCGAATCCGACGTTGGTGCGGTCGAGGAAGGAAACCACATAGAGGATGACCAGCATCGGCATGAGCCGGAAGGCAGCCTTGCGGATCGCCGATTTCAGGACCGGCGAATCCAGCATCTCCTTCGTGGACGTTGTTACAGCGGACATCGAAACTCCTCGTTGAGTAATCAGTGTTGAGAAATCAGTGTTGAGTAGTCAGGGTTTGGGCAACGGTGGTGGAGCCGCGCATTAGTGCATGTACAAGCCGCCGTCGACATTCAGCGTCTGGCCCGAGATGTAGCCGGAGTCTTCGCTGATGAGGAAGGCGATGGCGGCGGCGATGTCCCGCGTGGAGCCCACGCGGTTCACCACGAGGTCCTTGGTGAGTTCGTCCTTGCGTTCCTCGCTGAGGGTGCCGCCCATGATGTCGGTGTCGATGGGGCCGGGAGAGATGGCGTTGACGGTGATGTCGTACTCCCCCAGTTCGCGGGCCGTCGCACGGGTCAAACCGATGACGCCGGCCTTGGCCACCGAATACGGGGTCTTGGAGAACGTCCCGCCACCGCGCTGGGCGGAAACCGAGGAGATGTTCACGATGCGCCCGATCCGGTTCCTGACCATGGATTCGGCCACGCGGCGGGTGGCGTAGTGGACGCCGTTGAGGTTGATGTTCAGGACGCGGTCCCATTCAGCGGGCTCGAGTTCCAGGTACGGAACCGGTGAGCTGACACCGGCAACGTTGGCCAGTGCGACGATCTGCGGCAACTCGGCCTCGAGGGTGTCGATCGCCGACCGTACCTCGGCTTCGGAAGCCACGTTGGCGCCGACGCCGTAGGCCTGGACTCCATATTCGGCGGCGATTTCCTTGGCGGTGCTCTTGCAGAGGGCGTCGTCGAGGTCGATGATGCCGATGTTCCAGCCCTGTGCTGCGAGGTAGTTGACGGTGGCCCGGCCGATGCCGCGCTCGGAGACAGCGCCGGTGACGATTGCGGTGCGTTCTGCGGGGAAGGTGCTCATGGGTATTCTCCTGTGAATGTGGGCTAGTTGATCGGTGCCGGGCCAAGCTCATCAAGGAGCTTCTGCATGGCCACGTAGGCCTTGTTCCGGTAAGCGATGAGTTCGGGCGTGCGTTCCGCCGGGACGTTGAGGAAGCCCGCGCCGGTCTTGGTGCCCAGCTTTCCCGCCTCCACGAGGTCGCTCAGGATCTTCGGCGTCGCGAAGCGCTCCGGGAATCCGGTCTGCAGGGATTTGTAGCAGAAGTTGTAGACATCCAGTCCGGCCATGTCCGCGATCGCGAACGGACCAAAGAACGGCAAGCGGAAGCCGAACGTCGTACGGACCAGGGTGTCGACGTCGTCCGCTGTTGCGATCCCCTGCTCCACCAACTGGGCGGCCTCGTGGAAAAGCGCGTATTGCAGCCGGTTGAGCACGAAACCGGTGACGTCCTTGACGACGGCGGTTTGCTTGCCGGCCGCGTGGACCAGTTCGCGGGCCGCAGCCACGGTCTCCGGCGTGGTGCCGGCGTGGGGGATGATCTCGACGCCGGGGATGAACGGCGACGGGTTGGAGAAGTGCACTCCCAGGAATCGCTCGGGGCCGACAACGGCCTCGGCGAGATCGGCGATGGAAATGGTAGAGGTGTTGGAGCCGATCAGCGCGTCGGGACGGGCGGCCGCGCTGATGCGGGCCAGGGTCTGGTGCTTGATGTCGAGGACCTCGGGGACGGCTTCTTCGATGAAGTCGGCGTCCGCCACCGCCTCTTCGATGTCCTTGGCTGCCCACAGATTGGCTTTCAGGATTGCCGTGGAACCTTCTGGAAAGAGACCTGCGGCCACGAATTCGTCCGACTCCACGAGCAGGCGGTCGTAGTTCTTCTGCGCGATTTCGGCGGACACATCCGCCAACGCCACGCGCGCTCCCCCGAGGGCCAGGACCTGCGCGATCCCGCCGCCCATGTAACCGGAGCCGACGACGGCGATCTTCCGGGCCGCGCTTCCGTCGCCTGTGGCGCTGCTTGCTGATTCAGTCATGTCACACTGCCTTTGTGTAATCGGGCTCGTAGGAGCAAATGGCGTCCACCTTGGCGGCGGAAGATGATGTTTCGTCGAAGTGGTGGCCCAGCCATTCGCCCACCAGTTTCTTGGCCAGTTCCAAGCCAATCACCCGCTGTCCCAAGGTCAGGACCTGGGCGTTGTTGCTGAGGACCGAGCGTTCCACGGAGTAGCTGTCGTGCGCGGTGACGGCCCGGATTCCGGGAACCTTGTTGGCCGCGATAGCCACGCCCAGGCCCGTGCCGCAGATCAGGAGGGCGCGATCTGCCTCGCCCTCGGCAACTTTGCGCGCTGCGTCCACGGCAACGTGCGGGTAGGCGGTGGAGTCGTTGGCGCCGACGCCCACGTCGGTGACGGACGCCACCCTGGGGTCCGCTTCAAGCAGCGCCATGAGTGCCTGCTTGTATTCGACGCCCGCTTCGTCATTGCCGACGATGATCCGCCAACCCTCTGAGGTGCTCATGCTTGTACTCCGTTTTTTGCCGGGGACGCCAGCTGCGCGTCGATATGTTGTGAGATCCTCGCCGTGATCAGCCCGAAGGAGACCGCGCCAGGATCGGGGTGGCCCAGGCTCTTCTCCGCAAGCGGACGGGCCCTGCCCTTGAGCGGACGCAACCGCGCCGTGTCAGCTGCCGCGGACTCGGCCGCCGCAGCAGCAGCCGCGAGGGCCCGGTCAACCGGGGCTCCGGCGTCGAACTCTGTGAGGAACGCATCCCGGAACGGCAGCAGCGCGTCCACCATGGTCTTGTCGCCGGGCTCGGCCTTGCCAAGCTCGGTGATCGCGTCCACAAAACCAGTGACGGCGGCCGCGGCATCCTCGCCCGAGTAGCCCGCTTTGT
Organism: Arthrobacter sp. efr-133-TYG-120; assembly: GCF_030209785.1. Classification (NCBI taxonomy): domain Bacteria; kingdom Bacillati; phylum Actinomycetota; class Actinomycetes; order Micrococcales; family Micrococcaceae; genus Arthrobacter; species Arthrobacter sp. efr-133-TYG-120. The sequence goes on along the minus strand of NZ_JARVRI010000014.1, from coordinate 402,625 downwards.
TGCCGAGTGCCTGTCCGGCCGCGATGATCGCCGAGCCCCACAATGCGCCCGAGGTTCCGCCGGCGCGTTCGCTCCAGGCCTCCCCCGCCGCCGTCAGGATCCGACCCACCGAGGCTCCGCTTGCCGCCTCTGCTGCGCTGAATGCCGCTTCAACGCCGCGTCGCATACCGATGCCGTGGTCGCCGTCGCCGGCAATCGCGTCCAGCTTGCCGAGTTCCTCTTCATGTTCGACGACGACGTCCCGCACCTGGGCGAGCACGGCCACGGCCTGCCGCCCGAGTTCGGCAGCAGCCGCGGAGGGCTGCTCGACGTCGGACTCGTCCACCGCGGTGACGCTCGCCAAGTAGCGGGGCGGGCGGGGCGCGAGGTTGCCCTTGCGGAACGCCGGAGTGTCCGCGGGTGCTGCCCAATACTGTTCGAGCTCCTCGTCCAGCCAGAGCAGCGTGAGTGAAAGACCGGACATGTCCAAGCTTGTCACGAGCTCGCCGCACTCGGGTTCGACTACCGTGTGGCCAGCCTTGCCGAGGAGCTTTTCGATCTTGCCGAAGAGAAGGAAGAGCTCGTCGTACTTGACGGTGCCCAGGCCGTTGACAAGAGCCACCACGCGGTCTCCGGCGTCGTCCGGTTTGTCGTTGAGGAGCTTGGAGACGAGCAGTTCGGCGAGCTCGGAAGCGGTGGGCATTTTGTGCTCGGAAATGCCCGGTTCGCCGTGGATGCCCAGGCCGAGGGACATCTGGCCGGCCGGAACGTGGAACAGCGGATCCGAGGCGCCTGGGAGTGTACAACCGTCGAAGGCCACCCCGAGCGAACGCGTGCGGTAGTTCGTTTTGATGGCCAAGCGCTCGACGGCGTCGAGGTCCAGTCCCGCTTCGGCCGCGGCCCCGGCGATCTTGAAGACCGTGAGGTCGCCCGCGATCCCGCGCCGCTTTTCGATCTGGTCCAGCGGCGCGCTGGCGATGTCGTCGGTAACAGTCACGGTGCGGGTTTCGATGCCTTCGGCGTTGAGCCGCAACTGGGCCTGGCCGAAGTGCAGCACGTCGCCAGCGTAGTTGCCGTAGCTGAGCAGGACTCCGCCGCCAGCGTTGGCTGCTTTGGCCACGCGATACACCTGGCCGGCCGCCGGGGAAGCGAACATGTTGCCGCACGCCGAGGCAGTTGCCAGGCCCGGTCCCACCAGTCCGGCGAAAGCAGGGTAGTGTCCCGAGCCGCCGCCCACCACGAGGGCGACCTGTCCGGCGGGGACTTCGGTGGAACGGACCACTCCGCCGTCCACCCGGGCAACATAGCCGCGGTTGGCGGCGACGAATCCGTCCAGGGCATCGTCCGCAAAGTCTGCGGGGTTGTCGAAAATCCTTGTCATGGCTCTAGACGCCGGCCAGCTGGGAGGTTGCTGGCTGGGTGGAGCCGGTCCGGCCGGAAGGCAGCTGCCGGCCCTGGGCTACCTGGCTCTGGCCGAGGACGTAGTTCTCGGTCTTCGGAAGAACCTGCCGCCGGAGGTATTCCTGGTTGCTCGCCGTGACGCTGAGCCCGTCGCCGCCGTAGTGCTCGGTGCACAAGATGCCCTGGAAGCCTACCGACAGCGCGAGTTTGAAAGCCTCGCGGTAGTTGATCAGGCCGCTCTCCATCGGCGCAGGCATGGTGATGTAGCTGTCCCGGGCCACGTCTTCGTCGCGGATGTAGTTCTTCATGTGCCAGTAGTTGGAGTACGGCAGGGTCTTGGCAACCATCTCGCGCCAGTCCTCGATGGGACGGTGGAGGCGGATCAGATTGCCAAGATCGGGGTTGAGGCCAACGTTGTCCAGCCCGATGTCCTGCACCAGCTGGACCGAGGAATCAGCGGTGCCGAGGTAGGTGTCCTCGTACATTTCCAGGGAGAGGAGAATGCCGGCTTCCGCGGCGTGCTCCCCGAGTTCCCGCAAGCGGGCGACGGCGTTGCCCCAGGCTTCCTTGTTCCCTGCCGGATCCTTGTAGCCTTCCACCGTCCAGAACCACAGCTGCTTTTGCTGCTCGGCGGTGATGGCCTGGTGCAGTCCGAAGGAGACAACCTCGCAGCCGAGTTCGGCTGCGGCATCGATGGTCCGGTGGCTGTACGCCAGGTTCTCGGCCCAGTCGCGGGTGTGGATGATGCTGCGGCGGATAGCCGAGATGACCGGGATGCCAATGCCAACGTGCTCCGCGGTCTGCTTGAACTCGGCGAGGCGTTCCTTGCCGAGGTCCCCCGGGCGGACCCAGCTGTCCGTGAGGTCTGCGTTGGCAAATCCCGCGTCCTTGACTTCCTGCAGGACGTCGGCCCAAGCGGAAGTTTCGGCGTCGTTGATGTGCTGTCCCGTGGCGTCGGTGCCGGGGAACTGGAGCAGGGCCGCAGTGATGGGCCAGGTTTCAGCGGTGTAAGCCATAGTTTCACTCCTTCGTGGAATCCTGTTTCCTATAGGATTTACTATTCAGGCAAGGCTGTCAACATATTTATTCGGACTTCCGTGGGCTGGCCCCGTCTCTTCGCACCCTAGCTCCGCGTCATCAAAGATCCTATATGTCTTACATATGTTTGTGAAGTGGGTCACCGGACGCCGCGTTCGCCGCGCACGCAAAAGGCCCGCCGTTAGGCGGGCCTTCGGGGTCTGGCGGCGTCGGGTCGCCGTCCTGGATCGCCGTCGGACTCGGCTTGGCCGGCGACGGCTCAGTCAGCGGGTGCGTCGGCGATGGCCCGGGCGCGGACCTTGTGCACGTGGTCGGCCATGGCGGCCGCGGCCTGCTCCGGGTCACCGCTCGCCAGCGCGTCGAGCACTGCTTGGTGTTCCGCGATGGCCTGGTCTGCGTCGGTGATGCCCACTCCCCCGAACAGTCGGAACCGCTGGACCTGGCCACCCAGCGCGGCGTAGGCAGCAAGCATGAATTGGTTGCCGGACTGCTCGGCGATCAGCTTATGGAAGCGCTCATCGGCGTCGAGATAGTCCCGGAATTCCACGAAAGACGGGCCTCGAGGAGCAGTCTCCAGGTCCTTCACAGCCTCCCGCAGATCCGCCAAACCCTCCGGAGTGATCCGGCTGCACGCCAAGCGGGCATTCACGGGCTCAATCGCGAGCCGGGCCTCCATGAGTTCGGCAAAATCCTCGCGCGTGAAAACCGGGGCCACCCTGTACCCCTTGAGGGCAACCCGGCGGACCATGCCTGTGTGCTCCAGCCGCGCCAGTGCCTCGCGCACCGGCGTCGGCGAAACGTCCAATTCCCGCGCCGTCCCGTCGATGCTGACCGCGGCTCCCGGTTCGAGCCGGCCGTCCATGAGCCACGCGAGAAGTTCCTCGTACACGTGGTCGGCGAGAACCTGGCGGCTGACGGGCCGGCCGGGGGCGCGGTCCCGGGAGGAAGCGAGTTTCATAGACAAATCCTATAGGAATGGTCTCTCTGTGGCGGCTTCGGACGCCCTATGCGGACTCTGAAGCCTCGCGCGCACGGTTAAACCGCGACGGCGGCACCTTTCGCGGGTGCCGCCGTCGGGGTTTCGGGGTTCTAGTTGGCGTAGAACGGGTAGTCGGTGTACCCCTTCGCGCCTTCGCCGTAGAACGTGGACGGATCCGGTTCGTTGAGCGGGAGGCCTTCACGCCACCTGCGCGCAAGGTCCGGGTTGGCGATGGCCGGGCGGCCAACCACCACGGCGTCGGCGTGACCGTCGGCCACGAGCGCCAGGGCTTCATCCCGGGTGGTCACTACACCGAAGCCGGTGTTGACGAGGAACGTACCGTTGAAGCGCTCGCGCAGGTCCTGGACGAGCTCACCCTTGGGATCATGGTGGAGGATGCTGAGGTACGCGAGGTTGAGCGAGGCGATGGTGTCCACCAGGACTTCATAGGTGGCGCGGACATCCGCGGGGTCGGTCTCGGCGATTCCCTGGACCGAGTGCTCAGGGGAAATCCGGATGCCGACCCGGTTGGCGCCCAAGGCTTCTACCACCGCGTTGACGGTCTCGATCACAAAGCGTGCACGGTTTTCCGGCGAACCGCCGTAGCTGTCAGTGCGGACGTTGGTGTTGGGTGCCAGGAATTCGTGCAGCAGGTAGCCATTCGCCGAGTGGAGTTCGACGCCGTCGAATCCTGCCTCGACGGCGTTCCGGGAAGCCGTGACGATTTCCTGGATCACCGAGGGAAGTTCATCGGTGCTCAGTTCGCGGGGCACCGGATAGGGCTTCTTGCCGTTCGGCGTGCGCACTTCGCCGTCGATGGCCACGGCACTGGGTGCCACGATCTCCTGACCGCCCGTGATGTCCGAGTGGGAAACGCGGCCACCGTGCATGACCTGGGCGAAAATCCGGCCACCCTCGGCATGGACGGCATCCGTCACTTTCTTCCAGCCGGCGATCTGTTCCTCGGTGACGAGGCCAGGCTGTCCCGGGTAGGACTGGCCCGCGGGCGTGGGGTACGTGCCCTCACTGACGATCAGCCCGAGGGAAGCACGCTGCCGATAGTGCTCCGCGACCAGCGGGCCGGGAACGCCTTCGACGCCCGAACGGAGGCGGGTCAGCGGCGCCATGACCAAGCGGTTGGGAATTTCAATCTCGCCGAGAGTCAAAGGGGAAAACAACATGGGCAGTGCCTTTCAAACGGGAACAGGTCCACTGGCGGCAACTGCAGCGCGCCTGCAACTATTCCTGTTGAGACGCGGATCACACGCCCTTAGGGAACGCCCGGGCAGCCTTCGCCCCGCGGATTCACGATGCAGTTGTCGGCGTAGTTGCGCGTGATCGACCTCCAGACGCTCACCTTCTGGGACGGCGACGCAAATTGTCCTGTGCCGGGAATCGGCATGTCCGGACCGCCGTTCACGGAGTAGGTGCCGCGGAAGGTGGTGGTCAAAACAACCCAGTAGTCATCTGTCCCGGCGTAAGCGTGGCTCGTGCGCGTCTTTTCGCCCCATCTTTCTTCAGGAAGTGGACCACCCATAGTTGGCCCCGGCCCGAGCGTCGCACCATCTCCGTAGTCCCATCGATATTCGACCGGTTCTGCCTTTATGACCACCTTTTGCCCGAGCATGTCCACAGTAAAAGCCTGTTCGGAGGCCTCAGCGTAGAAGTTGGTTTCAGCGCCCCTCAGCGTATGTGGAAATGGCTGAATGCCAGATACTGCTGGTGTGATTGGAAGTTGTTCGAATTTCGACTGTATCTGGGCGGCAATTTTCTCGAGCACGTCTGTGGGCTTTTCCGAATACAAGCAACGGTCCGGTTCGATCCGCTGCCAAACATCGGAGTCGGAGAAAGTGAATTGGTCAAACCACCTTACGGGTCGACCATTTTCACCTTCGTTGCATCGTGCACGGGTAACACAGGCTGAATCAACATCGTTCCGATCGTTTACGATGCAGAGCATCTCGTATTTGTATCGTTTTTGGGAAACGGGCGACTCCGCAGGGAGGTCAACCCAGTTTCCCGTGGCAGGGTCGATCCTCCAGACCCCAACACCATCATCGTTCCAGTCAACGATGGGACCCGCTGCCAGCGAGACCGGGGCGACCAAAATCGACACAAAAAACAAAAGCATGACTGCGGCCGCAAAACGAAATCCCCAAGATTTCAATTCGCTATCCGCCAATTCTATCGACGTTCGACGCAGTCCACGCCCCGTTGTTAAAATTGGCAATCATGATGTCGGCTTGAAGGCTGGTCTTGGGTGATGACTGTTCTACAGAACCATCCGATCGGTGATACGAAATCGCTTGCCGATGATACTGAATGATCACTTGATAGTTCCCACCGGTATCGGGGGTGAACTTGGTGTCAGCGGCCACAATCGATAATTTGCCACCCTCAATCCATTTTCCGCCGGAGTTCCACTCTTCAACGGTCGGACGCACTCGGGAGCAGGAGGCGCAGCCTGACCCGGTGACGGTATTAACGGGCTTAAGATCACCCGTTTCATACGCGAAGTTCATCAGGTCATACCAGTACCTCGCAAACGCCTCCACGCCTTCCTTCGTGTTCGCCTTCGCGGCCTCCGGCAACACGGGAACCGGGACGTTCTCGGCTTTCCCCTTGGCGTCCGCGGGTTTGTAAACAGCCGTCGAGGTCGGAGAGGGAGCACCAGTGACGCTGGCTGAAGCTGAAGCAGAAACTGTAGGCGACGCAGACTGCGGCTGGGTACTGATCCCGCACGCAGTCAGCGTCAACGCCGTGCCAAGGCTGACAATCATGAAAAAGCGAGCAGAAACCGAGGTGCGTGGAGTCATGGTTTGCTATCCCCAAATAGTTTTCAAGACTAAACGTTTCCAAAAAGGGTAGCTTAATTGCCCGTCGTGGCGGGAAAGTTATCCACAGGCTCTGGTTCATTACACACCATCGCTTCACCAGCGCGGCCCACCACAACCAGCCCACCACAACAAACACAAACCAAGGGCCCCGACGACGGGACCGCGGCCAGGCCGCCCATCCGTCGTCGAGGCCTATGGGACCTTGAACTCCTACCTACTTTTGGGCAGGCAGGACCAACTCCCCCGACTTATCCGTCGACAAGGCGAGCGAAGAGATGAACTGCGGCTCGCCGTCGGGCCCATCCTGGGCCGAGCGGACCATGTCCGGGCGCTCGAACTCCAGTCCGGTCACGTGGCACAGCAGCTTGGCGTCGCTCGGGTTGCCGTCGGCGTCGAACATCGGCAGATCGATTCCGTCGTCGGAGCGGCGTAGGTAGTACTTCCCGCGGGTTAAAACGGCCAGCGCTGGCGGCAGCACAAGCGCCAGCCCAACGGCGAAGATCGGCGAATATGGCTGCACAGCTGAGCCGAAAGCGCCGAAGAACACCGCAATCGAGATAACGGCCGAAACCAACATCGACACGAAGCCCACCGGGTTGACTGCGAAAAGCATGCCTCGGCGGAATTCGGGAACCTTGGGCGAAATCTTGAGCAAATACTTGTTGATGGCAATATCGGACGCAACGGTAACCACCCATGCCATGGCGCAATTCGCGTAGAACCCAAGGATGGTGTTCAGGAACTCGAACATGTTCGCTTCCATCAGCACCAGCGCAATCACCAGGTTCACCACCACGAACACCATGCGCCCCGGGTAACTCTTGGTGATACGCGTGAAGCTGTTGGTCCACGCGAGCGAGCCGGAGTAGGCATTGGTCACGTTGATCTTGATTTGCGAAATGACCACAAGCACCACGGCCAAGGTCATCGCCAGCCAGGCCGGCATCATTTCCTGGTACACGCCAAGGAATTGATGCACCGGCTCGTTGGCATGCGCGGAGGCGGCTGGATCCAGGGTCGCAATCAGGTAGATGGCAATGAACATGCCCACGATCTGCTTGATCGCGCCGAAAATCACCCAGCCCGGCCCCGCGAGGATCACGGCACGCCACCAAGCACCACGGTTCTCGGCGGTCTTGGGAGGCATGAAACGCAAATAGTCAATCTGCTCCGCGATCTGCGCCATGAGCGACAGGCAGACACCCGCGGCCAGCATCACGGAGGCCAGGTTGGTGCCTTCAGCGCCGGATTTGCCCGTGAACGCGAAGAATTCCCCGATGCTGTCCGGGTGCGAAATCACCAAATACCCCACGGGAACCACCATGAGCAGGAGCCATAAAGGAGTGGTCCACACCTGCAGCTTGGACAAGGCCTTCATCCCGTAAATCACCAAGGGAATCACAATAAGCGTGGACGCCGCATAACCGAGCCACTGCGGGATGCCCAGCCCAAGTTCCAGGCCTTGAGCCATGATGGAACCCTCAAGCGCGAAGAAGATGAACGTGAACGTCGCGAAAATGACGTTGGTGACCACCGAGCCGTAATAGCCGAATCCGGAACCCCGCGTGATGAGGTCAAGGTCGATGTTATAGCGCGCCGCATAATAGGCCAAGGGAAATCCGGTGGCGAAAATGACCACGGCCGCCACCACGATTCCGAAAATAGCGTTTACGGTGCCGTACGAAATACCGATGTTCGCGCCGATCGAGAAATCAGCCAAATACGCGATTCCACCGAGCGCACTCGTCGCCACCACACCCGCACCCCATTTGCGGTAGGACCGTGGCGCGAACCTGAGGGTGTAGTCCTCCAGGCTCTCCTTCGCTGCGCTCATCGCATCGGCATTACCAGCCGTGCGGCTCCCGGCGCCTAGCGCCTCGGAAGGTTCGACGACGGCGACCCCCATCGGGGAGCCACCCGCCGTCGGTGGTTCAAGCACTTGCGTTGTCTTCGAATCGTCAGTCATCCCCAAAACTTTCCTCGTCTCGACATGTTTCCCCGATGAACATGGGCTCGACGCTATCGGCGGGATGGAACCACGGAGTCACGACGATGTTTCCGCGCTGTAACTTATCCAGCGAGTTGGACGCCAAGATTGCGGCTCCGGGTTTGTGGACGTCCAACAAAATCGCGGTCCCGTAGGCCCACTACCGTCGTGAAGGAACGCACCATCCCCTGCAAGTAACGGCCGAGGAGCATCATGACCACCCAGCCAAACCCAAGGCGTACGTCCACCTATCCGATTCTGGAAACAGCCCGCGAGCAAGTCCTCGCGAAAGGCGAAGGACTCAGCGAAGCCCAACTGCTCGAGATCCTCGAGCTCCCGGACGAGGCCATTCCCGAAGCCCTGCAGCTTGCCCACGAAGTCCGCCTGGAGCACTGCGGCGAGGACGTCGAAGTGGAGGGAATCATCTCCATCAAGACCGGAGGATGCCCTGAGGACTGCCACTTCTGTAGCCAGTCGGGCCTCTTTGACAGTCCGGTCCGGGGCGTCTGGCTCGACATCCCCGAGCTTGTGAAGGCCGCGAAGGAAACCGCCGCCACCGGGGCCACGGAGTTCTGCATCGTCGCAGCCGTCCGAGGCCCGGACATCAAGCTCATGAACCAGATCAAGTTCGCGATCGACCGCATCAACGCAGAAGTGGACATCAACATCGCGTGCTCGCTGGGCATGCTCACCCAGCGCCAAGTGGACCAACTCGCCGAATGGGGCGTCCACCGCTACAACCACAACCTCGAAACCGCGCGCAGCTACTTCCCCGAAGTCGTCACCACGCACACCTACGAGGAACGCCTCGATACTTGCAACATGGTCAAGGCGGCCGGCATGGAACTGTGCTGCGGTGCCCTGATCGGCATGGGCGAAACCACCGCCCAGCGCGCCGAACTCGCCAGCCAGCTTGCGGCCCTCGAACCGCACGAAGTCCCGCTGAACTTCCTCAATCCGCGCCCGGGAACGCCCCTCGAAAACCAGGGAATCATGGACGGCAAGGACGCCCTCCGCGCCATAGCGGCGTTCCGCCTCGCCATGCCGCGGACCGTGCTGCGTTACGCCGGCGGACGGGAACTGACCCTGGGCGACCTCGGCACGCGCGAAGGCCTCATGGGCGGCATCAACGCGGTGATCGTCGGCAACTACCTCACCACGCTCGGCCGACCCGCCGACGCAGACCTCAACCTCCTCGTGGAACTGAACATGCCCATCAAGGAACTCCAGAAGTCGCTGTGAGTACTGTTGAGACGGCAAGCTTCTGCGGGCACTGCGGCGGACCCGCCACGCAAGCCAGACCCGCCATGCAGGGCGACCCGGTACCCCAAGGTGAGCGCCCGACGTCGGACGCCCACCTGGGCTGCCAGCAGCGCCTCGCGATGGAGCCTCCCCGCTATTGCGCTGTCTGCCGGCGCCGCATGAAAGTCCAGGTCACGCCGCTCGGCTGGACCGCTGAATGCTCGCGCCACGGCCGGGTTACGCCATGAGCGTCATCCAGCGTGACCGGGCAAGCCTCTGGCATCCCTACGCTCCGGCGTCGGGGACGCTGCCGTTGTGGGAAGTCGAAGACGCCGACGGCGTGACGCTGCGGCTCCGCGACGAAACCGGCCAACGCCACGAGGTGCTCGATGCCATGTCCTCCTGGTGGTCGGTCATCCACGGGTACCGGAATCCCGTCCTGGATGCCGCGGCGAAGCGCCAACTAGCTACGTTCAGCCACGTGATGTTCGGCGGCCTCACCCATGAACCCGCCGTCGAATTGGCCGAACGGCTGGTCGCCATGGCCCCTTCCGCGGCGGATCGGCCGAGGTTGGAGCGGGTTTTCCTGGCGGATTCTGGATCGGTGTCCGTGGAGGTGGCGCTCAAGCTCGCGGTACAGTTCCAGACTGCGTCGGGGTTCCCCAAGAGGCAACGCTTCCTCAGCATCCGCGGCGGTTACCATGGCGACACCTTCGCGGCGATGGGCGTCTGCGACCCCGTGGATGGCATGCACTCGGCCTTCCCCGGGCTGCTCGGAGCCAATGTGTTCGCCGCGAGGCTACCCGCCGCGGGCGCGCCGCCCGAGGAAATCGCGGAATGGCAGGCGCACACAGAAGCCCTCGCCCAAGAACACGCCAACGAGCTCGCCGCGATCATCGTGGAACCCGTGCTTCAAGGCGCCGGCGGCATGTTCGTCTACGCCGCCGAATGTCTCCGCATCCTCCGCGACATCGCCGATCGGCACGGGATCCTCCTGATCCTCGACGAGATCGCAACGGGCTTCGGCCGCACGGGCGAGCTCTTCGCCGCGCAGCATGCGGGCGTGGTTCCCGACATCATGTGCGTCGGCAAAGCACTCACGGGCGGTTACCTCACGCTCGCGGCGATGCTCTGCACGGGCGAAGTGGCGGCCCGCGTATCGAGCGGCGGTGCCGGAGCCTTGCTGCACGGACCCACGTTCATGGGCAATCCGCTCGCGTGTTCCGTGGCCAATGCGAGCCTGGGAATTCTCGACGGCGGCGGGTGGCGCAGCGATGTGGCCCGGATCGGCTCGGGCCTGGCGGCCGGCCTCGAAGCTGCAAATGCGTTCGACGCCGTCAAGGACGTCCGCACCATCGGCGCCGTGGGCGTCATCGAGTTGAACACGGAAGTGGACGTCGCCGCAGTGACGAGTGCCGCCGTCGGGCATGGGGTGTGGGTGCGGCCGTTCCGGAACCTTGTATACGCGATGCCGCCCTACATCAGCACCGCCGAGGAGATCCGGCGGATCGCAGAGGGTATGGTGGCGGCCGTTGCCGAGGTGCACGGGCCATGAGCAGGTCAATGACCGCGTGGTTGGAACAGCAGGCCGCGGTCCGCGAGCGCCGAGGACTCGTCCGTTCGCCCTTGACGCGCCTCGGTCCGGACGCTGCGGTGGACCTGGCGAGCAACGACTATCTTGGACTCGCGCAGGACCCGAGGCTGGCAGAGGCCGCCCGCGAAGCGATTGGCCGTTGGGGAACCGGTGCCACGTCCTCGCGGCTGGTTGCCGGTACCACGGCGCTGCACCTCGAGCTCGAATCCGAGCTCGCGAGCCTCACCGGCATGGAATCGGCGTTGGTCTTCTCTTCCGGGTACTTGGCGAATCTGGGGGTCACGACGGCGCTCGGCGGCCCCGGGGCCCTCATCGTGGCCGACGAGCATTGCCATGCTTCGCTGATTGACGGTTTCCGCTTGAGCCGGTCGAGGGTGGAAACGGTCCCGCACAACAATCTCCTCGCGACCGAGCACTGTCTGCGCACCCGTACCGAGCCCAGGGCCCTGATCGCCGTCGAGTCCATCTACAGTGTCTTCGGCGATGCCGCCCCGCTCCCCCGGCTGTTGGCGCTGGCCGAAGAGCACGACGCGATGCTCATCGTGGACGAAGCCCATAGCCTCGGTGTTGCGGGCCACGGGGCATTTGAGGGTCACGGCTCGGTGGCTGGAACTGAGCTTTCGGGCCACCCCTACGTGGTGCTGACTGCGACCCTTTCCAAGTCGCTCGGCAGCCAAGGGGGTGCCGTGCTTGGCAGCGCGCTGCTCCGCGAGCACCTCGTCAACCGGGCCCGCAGCTTCATCTTCGACACCGGGCTCGCACCGTCGTCGGCCGCGGCTGCCCTGGCCGCCGTCGGGATCATCCGCACTGAACCGTGGCGTGCGGCGGCAGTTCACCACAACGCCGCCAGCCTCAGCGCCGGACTGGCGCCCGTGCTGCGCGAGCCGGGCATCGCCGTCGTGCCCGTTGGCGCGCCGCTTCAGACGGCAGGTGCCGTTCAGTCCGTTCCCATGCCCTCCGCTGCGGCCGCACTTGCGGCGAGCCAGGCGGCGCACGGGGCGGGTGTCCGCGTCGGCTGCTTCCGCCCGCCCTCGGTGCCCGACGGCGTCTCGCGCCTCAGGCTGACGGCCCGCGCCACCCTCACTCCCCGCGACATCGACTACGCGTGCGCAACGTTGCGCCGCATCCTGGAGGAAATGCCATGAAACTGCCACCCATAGTGCTGGTCACCGGAACGGACACCGGCGTCGGCAAGACCGTCACGACGGCGGCGCTTGCGTCCGCGCTGCAGGCGGACGGTCGCTCGGTGGCCGTGTACAAGCCGTGCCAGAGCGGCGCCGTGACGGGCGATTCCGATTGCGCCGAAATCACCCGCTTGGCCGGACCGCTCACAGCCGAGGCCGGCGTCGTGCTCCAAGAACCCCTCGCCCCGGTGCCCGCGGCCGCGCTGGACGGCGTCACGCTGCCTCAGCTTGCGGCATATGCCGCGCGCGTCCGCGAACTTGCCGGCACGCATGACCATGTCCTCGTGGAGGGTTCCGGCGGTCTCCTCGTGGAGTTGGACCCCGACGGCGGCACGCTGGCGGATCTGGGCAGCCGCCTTGGCAGTGACGCGACTTTTGTGGTGGTTGCCCGCCCCGCGTTGGGAACCCTGAACCACACGGCGCTGACGCTCGAAGCCCTGGAACGCAGGGATTTGGCTGTGCTTGGAGTGATTCTGGGAACCTGGCCGGACGACCCGGGCGTGCTGGAACACGGCAACCGGGCGGCGCTCGGCACGTTGCGGCCGCTTCTTGGGGTGCTCCCCGAGCGCGCCGCGGACCTCCCACCCGTGACGTTCCGGGCGGCGAGTGTGCACTGGCTGAACGGGGCCTGGTCATGAACGGGGCCTGGTCATGAGCGCCCCTTCTGCCAGCGCCCAGACGTGCCCGTATCTGGTGCTGCGGGAGCCCTCGGCTGTGCGGGAAGTCCTGCACCGGCCGGAAGACTTCAGCCCGGCGAATGCCCTCATCGCTGTGACACCTTTGTCCGGACCATCGTTGCGGGTCCTGCAGCGCGCCCGCTTCGCGCTGCCGCCGGTGCTGGCCAGCAATGACACGGCTTCCCACGCTGGCATTCGCAAGGTGGTGGCCGGGTTCTTTACCCCGGCAACGGTGGGTGCTTTTGAGCCGCGCATCCGCGGCATCGCGCGGGATGCCGCTGCCGCCGCTGTTGGCCTGCTGGAAAAGGGTGGGCAAGTGGATCTGGTGCAGGCCGTGGCAGCGTACCCGCCGGCGATCGTGATGTTGGAGCTTCTGGGACTCCCTGTCCGTGATCTTCCGGAGCTAAAAGCCTGGAGCCTGGACTCGCTCGAGCTGTTCTGGGGCTGGCCGGATCCCGAGAGGCAACTGGAACTGGCGCACAGCGCGGCCGGGTTCTACAGCTGGCTGCGGGAACTCGTCCTCGAAGCCGTGGCATCCCCCGGACGCAATCTCTTCCGCTCCTTGGCGGAGCACGGCCTCAGCACGCCGGAGATCTGTTCCCTCGGCTACTTCCTGCTCATCGCAGGGCAGGAAACCACCACTCAACTCATCAGCACTGCGCTATTCCGGCTTGCCGAGGGATCAGTGGGCTTTGACTGGAAAGACGCGGCCTCCGGAACCACTGCACGGGACCTCATCCGGCACGTCCTGGCTACGGAATCCTCCGTTCCCACATGGCGCCGGGTTGCCGCCCAGGACACAGTGCTCGACGGCGAGCGCGTCCCCGCCGGCGCCGAAATCCTCCTGGAACTCACGGGCAACCACGCGTCATCCGGCCGGGCTTCGGCGGCCCACGAGCAGGGTCCCACGGCCTACGGGCTGGCCTTCGGCTCAGGGATTCACCGTTGCCTTGGTGCGAAGCTCGCGGAACTGGAGGCCGCCGTCGTCGTGCAGGAAACCGCGGCAGCGATGCAATGCGTCCGTTTGGCAGAGCCGAACCCCGAGTGGCTCCGCCTGCTGTCTTTCCAAGCTCCGCGGACGGTCAGCGTCGAGATCTGAGGAAGTCGGTGGCCTCGTTCACTGCCGGCGCATCGGGGTGGATGCTGCGGGTTTCCGATCGCTGGTTCCGGGTGCGAACCCAATCGCCGGGGTGCACTTTCGGCAAGATTTTGGCGATGGCCAGCGCGCCATACATCAACGTATTAATCGCAACGAAGGTCGCCAAGACGGCAAACCAATCGGAATGCAGAATTCCCTCGGGAAACAAAATTCCAGTGGGAAGGGAAGCGGAAATAGCCATGATTACCCTGCCTTCGATGGTTCGCCGGTTGGTGAATGGTTGAGGTGTTTCCATTTGGCTTGCTTGCCAAGGGAAATGTCGATGATTCCCTTGACATACACCACGTTGAGGAACATGTCGAAGAACAACTCCGGAAAGAGCGTGACTGCCAAGAGGCGTGCCCGCCAGCCACCCTTCCACACGGTGACAACCCGCTCGATGGAGAAGACGACGCCGATTCCCAGCCAGAACGGGAACCAGACCCAGTTGTCCAGGGACAAAACCATCAAGAGGATCAGCAGGAGGTACGCGCTGAGGGCAATCACTCCGTAGCCAATGCCGAACTGCTGCGCCCAGTAGCGGAGCGTCTGGGGTGTGGCCCCGTAAGCCCCAAGGTTTTCCAGGGCACCCCGCTGCCAACGGAGTCGTTGCGCCCACAAGGTGCGGAAATTCGGCATCAATTCGGTGACCACAGTGCATTGCATGGGGGAAATCATGAGGCCGCCGAGGGACTTCAAGGCAATCGTGAGCTCATTATCCTCGGTCAACGATGCCGTGTCGTAAACGTCTCCCTGAATTCCCGGGATCGATTCGCCCCGGCTCTGGGCAACAGTGCGCAAGGCGCGGGGACGGAAAAGCGAGGCCGTCCCGGTCAGCACAAAAACGCGGCCACGCCGTCGTCCGATTTCCCGGGAATACCGGATATATTCGTTACGTTGGAATTGGCCGACAATTCCGTGTCCCTCTTCCCCGTAGAAAAGACCACCTACAGCCATCAGTGCCCGGTCATTGCTCATCCGCGCAACCGCGACTTCCAGGAATCCATCGTCAAGGCGGGTGTCGGCATCCATGACCATGACGACGTCGTTATCGCCTTGGCCTGGTAGCAGCCACTTCAGTGCCTGGTTGAGTGCGCCGGCCTTCTTCTTCGTGTTGTCCACCGATTCGAAGACCTCAACCCCGGCCTCGCGGGCAAGGGCGGCAGTTGCATCAGTGCAGTTGTCGGCAACCACAACCACGCGGTCCGGGCGGTGCGATTGGGACAAAAGGGAGGCGATGGTGGCTGGCAACGAGGCTTCTTCATTGTGCGCAGGGATCAAGACGGTCACCGTGACCGGGCCGGCGTACACACCGCGGGTTTCGTCCATGACGATCTTTGGCGCCAGCGGTGTCCGGGGATGCGCGGAGCGGCGTGATCTGTTGGCAATGCGCTGCTCCAGCACAGCCACGCCAGCGGATAGCAGAAGGGCAAAGGCTATGGCCACGAGAATCACGCGGGGCTGCGGCGCCACTGAATCGTAGAGAATCCTCCAGACACCGAGGACAATCCCCTCAGCCCGCGATTCGACCGCTGAATTCCCTGTCGAGGCAATAGCGAACCACAAAAGGGCCGCTGCACCGCCGACTGTTACCGCGATCACAATGCCGACCATGCGCTGAAATATCCCTCGACCCACCGGCGAATGCTATCAGTCGTTCGCGGCGCGAGGCCGACGCTCGCTCACATCATGGGCATTTCCGGCCGACCCTCGCTCACAAACAAGCCCTTCCAACCAACGCCCGCTCACAAACAAGGCCTTTCCGGCCAACGCCCGCTCACATCATGTGATCGAGGGTTCTAGTTTTGGGCGCCATACGTGAGCGGGCGTCCACGGAAAGACCCACATTCGTGAGCGAGCGTTGGAGGGGGTGCTGCGTAGACTGAGGATATGGGCGAGAGCCGCGACCTGCTGACGCCTGAGCAACGCAGCCTGAACATGTCCAAGATCCGGGGCAAGAACACCAAGCCCGAGCTCTTGGTCCGTCGGCTACTGCATGCCAAGGGTTACCGCTACCGGCTCCATGGCCGGGCTGCGGGCGGGAAATTGCCAGGCAGCCCGGATCTCGTGTTTGCCGGCCGGCGCAAGGTGATTTTCGTGAACGGATGCTTCTGGCACTTCCACGATTGCAAGGCAGGCCAGCACTCACCGACCGGCAACGCGGATTTCTGGGCAGCCAAGCGCAACCGCACCCGGGAGCGCGACGCCGGACAGCGCGAATTGCTGAGGGCCTCGGGATGGGAGGTTCTCACCGTGTGGGAATGCGAACTGCGGGACCGTTCGGCTTTGGAGAGTCAGCTCACGCAGTTCCTCGACGGCGGCCGAACAGGAAGTAGCTCAGCGGCCCGAAGAAATTGATGAAGCTTGCAGCCCGCCAAACAGCTTTGTTCCCCCTGATCTGGGCCGCGGGGGTCTTGGAAATGCTACGCTGTGCCGCGATGAGCAACGCCATCTGTCCCGCACCCATCACAAGCACGCCTACCCGCTGCCCCGGAGTCATGTCCTTCCAGGACTTCTTCTTTTTCTTGCCGTGCATGATGCCTCCATCTGCAGTGACTTGCCCTCTCAGGCTAGTCTGCCGGCCGCCCGGACGGAACAGGACGGAACAGGACGGAACCGGATGCCCCTCATAGCCGAGCCTGGCGCACCACTTCGCCCCAGGACTGCTGGGCCAGGTCCGTGACGGCGGCAAGGATCTCCGCCGGTGGCCGCGACAAGTCCAGCGGGTACTCCACAATGTCGATATCCGTGTTGAGGATCCGTCGCAGCTTCATCTCGCCCTTGCCCGCGTAGACCAGCCACGCCGTGGGCACTTGCAACGCCGTGCAGTAGGCCAGGAGTTGATAGTGGTCCGCGTTGAGCGATGCCCCGGAATCGGTGGCCGAGGCGTATTTCGAGTCGTACACCACCACGGGCCGGCCACCCAGGAAATGCACGGCGTCGGGGCGCACGGTGAGCCGGTCCGAATCCCGCACAGCTTCGTTGAGGGTGGCGCCGTATTGAAGCCGCATTTCACCCGGATGTGCCCGCATGGCCGCCCGCAAAGCCACACCCACGAATTCCTCAAACACAGTGGACATGTCCACTACAAACGAGGCGGTCTGCTGCTTCCCCTCGCCCGCTTCCGCAGAGGCATTCCGCAGGATGAGCTCGGCCAAGCGGAGGACAGGGTGGTAGCGGAGGTTCATCCGGTTGGCCTGCCACTTCGGCAGCGGCGCTCCGGACTGCAGCCGCGTGACGGCGTCGAGCTTTCCCTTGAGCTGCCGCAAGCGGCTCAGGACGTTTTGCCGCACGCCGGGAACCTTGCCCATCCGCTCAAGGGCGGCACGGAGAATGCGGTTCTCGGCAATGTCCTCGGTGAATTCGTCGTAGGAGACTTCCAGCGGTACCAGCATTCCGGGGCGCCGGGAGATCTGGTCCGAGATCCGGATACGGCCCTTGACCGTCCGGAGCGACTCGTCCACAGTGAGATAGCCCTGCAGCGGACCTCGGCTGAGCGCCCGCTCCGCCAACTGGGCGAGGGACTCGGCCAGGGCGCTCCACAGGTCCTTGTGCTCGACGGCGGCCACGGAATCCTCGCGGAATCCTTGGTCCCCGGCGTAGCTGAGGAGGAAGAGGAGCCGATTCAAGCCAAGGCGGTCCTTGGGCCGCACCTCGATTTGGACGGTGGGCGTCCGCACCGACCCCACCTTGCCCACAGGCTCGATGCGGTAGAGCCCCATCCCCATCGGCGAGGCCTTCGCGAGTCCGCTCGAGTTGAGCAGGGCGGCCGTGTCCGGATCAAGCTTATCCACGATGCCACCGGAGAGCTCGTCCATGACGATGTGCCGCACCGCCGGTGCCTTGGTTGAAGCGCGGACCGCAGGCTTTCCGATGCCCGGGGGGCGGGCCGGCCGCGGTGGCGCGGTCTTAGCGGACCGCAAGTCGACCCAACAACTGGTCCAGCCCGAAGCGCTCCTCCAGCTGGGCCCGGTTCAACTGACCGTGGTAGTGCTCTTCCAGGAGTGGCATGAGTTCGTACTTCCAGATCCGGCGCAGCCCTGCGGGGTTCTGGGCCGCGTTCTTCATGAAGTAGGAGGGACCGATCATCAGGTCCCGGTCCCAATCGTCGATGGAGTCGTTCAAGGCGTCAAGCAGGTCCGCGTTGAGGGTGTCCAGGCCGCGGGCCGCGAGGAACCGCCGGAGCGAACCGCGGATCGGTTCCACCTTCGGATGCAACTCCACGAATGCGAAGCGGCGGCGGATGGCCGCGTCCATCATGGCGATGGAGCGGTCCGCCGTGTTCATGGTGCCGATGATGTAGAGGTTGTCCGGCAGGCTGAACGGTTCGTTGGGGCTGTACTGGAGGTAGATGCGGTCGTCACGGTATTCCAGCAGGAAGTACAACTCACCGAACACTTTCGCCAGGTTGGCCCGGTTCATCTCGTCGATGATGAGGAAGTACGGCTTGTTGGAGTTCCCGGGCTTCGCTGCTTCTTCCGCGAGTCGACGCAACGGTCCGGCCACCAACTTGAACGAAACCTGGCCGTCGTCGGTCTTGTCCGGCCGGTACCCCTCGAAGAAGTCCTCATACGCGTAAGACGGGTGGAACTGCACCAGCTTGACGCGCTCATCGGTGCTGTCGCCCGCGAGCTCGGCCGCCAAGTGCTTGGCGAGGTAGGTCTTTCCCGTTCCCGGAGGGCCGTAGAGCACCAATTGGCGGTTCTCCTCCAGGAGTTCGGCGATCTCCTTGAGCGGCTCGAGCTCCATGTGAAGGGACGCTGCGAACTCTTCCGTGAGGGGGCGGAACCCTTCAATCACGGGCTCGACGACGGCGTCCGGGGCGGCGGTTTCCTCGCCGTCGGACTCCGCTTCGGCCGGCAGGAGGGACTGCAGCGACTGGATGACCCTTGTAACGTCCACGACGATCCCCGACGTGGAGAGTTGGCGCTGGACGTGCCGCGGAGCCTCGGCAATCGGGTGGGTCTCATCGAACCAACGCACTTTACGGCGGAGCCGACGGTTGTCCTCATTGTGTTCCGGCTCGCCCAGGACCACTCCGATCCTGATGGCCCCGGAATTCTGGAACAGCGCGAGGTCGCCGGGCTTCATCACGGTCAGGAACGCGAAAACGGCAGTCTTGGTGTCCTCCCGCTCCACGTAGCCGAGGTGCTTGTAGTCCTCGTCCACGGCGTGCTGGACCACCCCGGCCGTCACCCCGGGAGTGAGTTCGCGGAGGTGTTCGACGTCGAGCGTCGCCTTTTCCTCGTCCCGCCACGCGGCGAGGAGCTCGGCGGAGTCCTGGTGCGTGCGCAGCAGCCACGCCCGGCGGCCAGGATCTCCCACTTTGCGCCACTGGCTGACGAGCTGGCGGTCGTACCAATCGATGCGCTGGCCGGCCTGTTCGTCCAGGTGAAGCCGGATGCGGTGGACGTCCGCGGTGATGTCGGCTTCCGTTTCGCCGTGGGCACCGCCAACGAGCGAGGCGAAGGCGTCCCTGATTTCGCGCCGCTCAACGTCCGCGACCACGGGCTCGAAGTAACTGGGCCACGCCAAGTATTCGATGCTGCGCCGGATGGCCGGCTGGTCCTCGGGGGTTGCCGCCGCGAGTTCGTGGAATTTCAGCGGGTCCTTGAGGGCTTTGTTGATGCTCGCGTTGGACTGGCCATCGACGTGCGCCACGAACCGGCACAACCAGGTCAGGTGGTCCCAGATCGTCCAGTTGAACTCAGCAGTCCTGTCACGGATGACGCCGTGATCGGTCATCCCTTGGTACAGCTCCTTGGGGAGCTCGAGCTCGGGATCGAGCCAGGACGCGGCTTCGGCGACGCGGGCGCGCTTCACCTTAAGCGATTTGACCTCGTGCGCCAGGGGCAGGGACTGCAGGAAGAGAAGCTCGACGGCGAGCAACTTGGCCTCGCGGGAAGCCCCTTCCAGGTTCTGGCGCAGGTTGGTCATCATGGGCGCCTTGGCATCTCCGACGCCGCGTTCCAGGCGCTCCAGGAGCTCGCCGGCGGCGTCCACCGTCCAAGTGCGGGTACTGGCGTCGAGCGCCGAAGCCTTGCCTTGCAGCCCCGGGCCCAGCACGAACCACGCCGCATCTTCGATCTCCTTGGAGATACCGGGGGCACGGGTCAGTGGGGTTTTGGTGGAGGGAGTCACCATGCCAACTTACATGGTTTCTCTTGGTGCTGGCATCAGGAAAGTCGGCACCCCCGCCACAGGCGTCCCGCCTCTCATGTTCTGCCACATGCGTCCCACAACGTGCTTCCCGCCGCATGCGCCCCGCGCCGATGCGCCCGGGAAGTTCAGTGCATCCCGAAGCGATAGCCGGCAGGCACCGGCTCCCCGGGACACACTTCCTGCCACAGCTCGGCGATCCCGTCCTCGCCTTCCCTGATGTCCGGTATTTCGACGCCGTCCCGCAGCATCGCTGCTGCCTCCCGGCCTTGGCCGACACCCGCGAGGGCGAGCGCCGTCAGGAAACGGACGCGTCCGACGTCGGACATTCCGGCAGGTGCCTCGCTCGCCAGGGCGAGTGCTTGGGCGGGGTCTCCGTGCCGGATGCTGAGGGTCATGGCTTCGCTGAGCAAGGGGAGATTGGACGGTTCCAGCCGGCTCGCTGCGGCAAGTTCCCCCAAGCCCTCGTCAGTCTTGTTGGTGGCGAGAAGCGCCAGGGCCCGGCCCCGGTGGGCGAGGACCC
Source organism: Arthrobacter sp. efr-133-TYG-120 (assembly GCF_030209785.1). Taxonomy (NCBI): domain Bacteria; kingdom Bacillati; phylum Actinomycetota; class Actinomycetes; order Micrococcales; family Micrococcaceae; genus Arthrobacter; species Arthrobacter sp. efr-133-TYG-120. Next base: position 381,887 of record NZ_JARVRI010000014.1, on the reverse strand, counting down.
TGGAACGTGGCGAGAGGCCGTCGCCAATTAGGGCGGAACCGTATCCGGCGATCGCACCGCCAAGATCCTGGCGGGCGTGCTTCATGGTGGCCAGGTGGAACTGTGCCTCCGCTCCGCCATCCTTTGCCAGCAGTTCTTCCCAATCGGCTCCCGCAACGAAGGTCCCGGCGCCCAGGAAGCTGGCCCCGTCCAGCAGGCTGTGCCACGGACCCGTTTCCTCGATGGCCTCAGGGGTTGCGTCATCCGCGAAGGGAGTGCCGATTTCGTCCAGCCACCCGCGGCCTGAGTGCCGCCGTCGGGCACTTTCCAGAGCACCCCAAGCACTGCCGCGGACCAGCATCTCGTCCGGAGGCAGGGCATAGTTCCGCGCGGCTTCGGCAAGGGCGACTTCGAGCTCCGCGTCCGGGACGAGGTCTTCGAGCCGGGCGCTGGCGTGGGTCACGGCCGCATCCCAATCCTGGCCGTGGGAGGTTGCGGGATCCAGCTTCGCGTTGCCGTAGGCCTCTACCCAACTCCACTCGGCGCCGGCAGGCATGGCCAGATGCTCGAACTGTGTCTGCGCGAGCCCAGCCTGGATCTCCGCGTAGGGGCCAGCGCCCGGGCTGAGCCATTCCTGCCAGCGCTTCCCGCCGTCGCCCTGGCCCCAGACGAACAGCTTCTTGCCCCGCAGGAGGCTGGTGGACAGCATGGCCAGGCCGTCGCCGTCGTGGTCTACTGCGGTAATCCAGTGCCGGTGCCCGGGCTGGATGTCGAAGAAGAAGTCCGCGGCGTGCGGGCTGTTGACCAGCCAGGTGGCGTCCATGCCTTGGTGTTCCGTGGGCCGGACGCGGGCGATGTCGGTGGTGTAATCGCTACCGAAAGCCTCGGAGGCGGGCGCGATCACGCGCGTTTCCGCCGTCTCGGGAACCGCGGCGTTGCTCCACCAGTACATGGGGACCTCGTGGTCACGCGGGTTCCTGATCCGGACCGCTGTGAGGAGGACGTCCGAGTCCTCCGGAAGCCACATGTCCACTTGGAAGACCACTTCGCGGAGGCGTTCGAACTCCCACATGCGCAGAATGTCGTGGCCATCGGGGGACTTGACGATCGCCGTGTGCAGCGGATCGCACGTGGTGGGCGAGTGCCCGCGCGTGCCGATGTTCCATTCGAGCCCGCCGGCGAACCACGCCTTGCGTAGGGCGATGTTGGCGAACTGCAGCGTCCCATGGGTGTGGAGGAGCTGCTTTCCCGAGGCCTTGTCGAAGAGCTCCCAGAGCCGGCCGCCCAAGGTGGGGAGGACAACGGCACGCAGCTTGTTGTTCTCGAGCACGACGGCGGGCACCTCGTGGGCGGTCCGCTCGCGGGAGTAGCCGTCCTGCATCAGGTACGGGAACATGTTCGGCACCTGGCCGTAGCGGGCCGCCGCCCGCAGCTCCTCCGGGACGCCGTCGCCGATTCTGTACGGCTGGTCCAACTCAGCCATGACCACCGGCAGCGGGCTATTGGGACCCAACTCCGCCATGTTCAGGGTGATGGTGGAGAAGCTCAGGCTTTGCATCTTTATGACTCCTGGAGGCTATTTTCGATCGCAAGACTTCACCCATCTTTGACCCAAGTCGCCGCTGTGTAAAGGGAGCCACCCAACTAGCTCGCATTTGATGTCGTTTTGAGGGCCCAAAACGACATTAACTGCCAGTCAGTTGGGAATGTCAGCGGGAGACGGCGCGGGCGGCCCTCACCAGGTCCCGGTTGGTGACCATGTACGCCGTCGGGTCTGAATCGCCGGGTGTGCCGAAGGAGTCCCCACGGTCCTTCCGCGTGGAAACCGTGGCCTTGGCGGACAAATGGACCGCGCTCAATCCTGCGGCGTGCAGGGCGGGGATATCGTCCAAGACGAGTCCGCCGCCAGCCATGACCTCAAGCCGCCCCGCCGCCCGCTGGACCATGCGCTCGAGGGTCTCGATCCCCGCTCCAACCGTCGCGGCGCCCCCGGAGCTGAGCACCCGCGTGAAACCAAGTTCCACGAGTTGCTCGACGGCGGCCGCCGGGTCCGGGGTTTGGTCGATGGCCCGGTGGAAGGTCAGCTGGGCGTTGGGGTTCGTCTCTAGAGCCGCGTCGGCGAGCTTTCGCGTGGCTTGGACGTCGATGTCACCGGCGGCCGTGAGGACTCCGATCACCACGCCGTGGGCCCCTTGCCCGAGCAGGAACCGGATCTCGCGGTCCATGGTGTCCAAGTCCGCGTCGGAGTACAGGAAGTCTCCTGGCCGGCTGCGGATCAGCGGGTGGATCTCCAGCCGTCCGTCGGCAGCTTCCTGCGCGGCTTCCATCAGCCCTTGGCTCGGAGTCAGTCCCCCGAGCTCCAAGGCGCTGCAAAGTTCAATCCGGTCCGCGCCTTCTTCGGCGGCAACGGCAGCGCCCTGGGCACCGACGGCGACGATCTCGAGTTTCATGGGAAAACTCTAACGGCCACCGCAGTGCACAGGGCGCTGCTGCAATGCTTCGCTAGGCCCGATAGGGCTCCAGCTGCTCCTTCTGTTCGGGAGTGAGCCTGCGGACACGGCCGGTGGACTCGTCGACGAACGCCAGATGGGTACTCGCGTTGACGCAATCCTGGCCCGTCACGGGATCTTTGATGACGTAGTGAAGGTCAAAACTTGCCCCCTTCACGGCCCCTACCCAGATCTCAACCAGTGCGGAAATGTTCCGGTACTCCAAGGTCCGGACGTACCGGACCTTGTGCTCCACCACGAGGGTCATGACCCCGTCCTCAACGGAGTCGAAAACAGAGACCGGTGGTTCCACTCCGGGGAGTCCGGCACCGCGCGGCGGACCGAAGGCCGCGATGCGGGCCTCTTCGAGCATGCGCACGATCTGGACGTTGTTGATGTGCCCGTACGCGTCCATGTCTCCCCAACGCATGGGTACTTGGACCGAAATTCGCTCGCTCAGCTGTGCACCGCCGTCGAGTCATCCACAACGGTTTCCTCGGCATCCTCACCGGCGAACTGCGACATGTAGAGGCGGTAGTACGCACCCTGCAATGCGAGCAATTGGTTGTGGTTGCCCTGCTCCACGATGCTGCCGTTTTCCATCACCAGGATGGTGTCGGCGTCGCGGATGGTGGACAAGCGGTGGGCGATGACAAAGCTGGTGCGATCCGTGCGGAGGGCAGCCATGGCCTTCTGCAAGAGCAGCTCCGTACGGGTGTCCACGGAGCTTGTGGCCTCGTCCAGGATCAACAGCGAAGGATCGGAAACGAAGGCCCTCGCGATGGTGATCAGCTGCTTCTCGCCCGCACTGACGTTGTTGCCTTCCTCGTCGATGATGGTCTGGTAGCCATCCGGCAGCGCACGCACGAAGCGGTCCACGTAGGTGGCCTTGGCCGCCTCCATGATCTGCTCCTCGGTGGCATCGAGGTTGCCGTACTTGATGTTGTCGTAGATGGTCCCGCCGAACAGCCAAGCGTCCTGCAGCACCATGCCCACCTTGGAACGAAGCTCGGAACGGCTCAGCTCCTTGATATCCACCCCGTCCAGGGTGATACGGCCCGCATTGAGCTCGTAGAACCGCATGACGAGGTTGACCAGGGTGGTCTTGCCCGCACCTGTGGGTCCGACAATCGCCACGGTGTGTCCGGGCTCCGCACTGAGGGAAAGGTTCTCGATGAGCGGCTTGTCGGCGACGTAGCTGAAGGACACGTTCTCGAACTCGACGTGGCCGTCCGTGCGCGGGGGCAGGTGGCGGGCCGCGTTCTCCGGCATTTCCTCATCGGCATCCAGGAACTCAAAAACGCGCTCAGCGGAAGCGACGCCGGACTGGAGCATGTTGGCCATGCCGGCGATCTGGCCGAGCGGCTGGGTGAACTCACGCGAGTACTGGATGAACGCCGTGGCGTCGCCAAGGCTCATGGAACCGGAGGCCACACGCAAGCCACCGACGACGGCGATGCCCACGTAGCTGAGGTAGGAGACGAAGTTCATGGCCGGGAAAATGATGCCGGAAACGAACTGCGCCCCGAACGATGCCTTGTACAGGGCTTCGTTGCGTTCGTCGAAACGTTCCAGCATGTCCGCGTCACGCCCGAAGACCTTGACGAGCTCGTGACCGGAGAACGATTCCTCGATCTGGCCGTTGAGCGAGCCGGTGTTCTTCCACTGGGCGGCGAACAGCTTTTGGCTCCGCGAGCCAATGACGCCGGCAAGGACGCCGGAGAGCGGCAAGGCGACCAGCGCAATGAGGGCCAGTTGCCAGGACACGATGAACATCATGATGGTGATGCCGAAGACCGTCAGCACCGAGCTGACCAGCTGCGCGAACGCCTGCTGCAGCCCTTGCTGGACATTGTCTACGTCGTTGGTCACGCGGGAGAGGATGTCGCCGCGCTGGCGGGTGTCGAAGTAGTTCAGGGGCAAGCGGTTGAGCTTGGCCTGGACGTCGTTGCGGAGCCGGTTGATGACCTTCATGACGATCTTGTTCAGGATGTAGCCCTGGGCCCACAGGAAGATGTTGGCCACGAAGTACATCAAGAGCACGATCGAGATCAGGAACGTGAGCTTGGAGAAGTTGATCCCGTTGGTGAGCTCCATCTTGGAGACCATGTCCGCGAAGTTGTTCTGGCCGGCTTGGCGGAGGCCCTCGGCGAAGGCCGCTTGGCTCACGCCGGGAGGCAATTGCTTGCCCATGACACCGCCGAAGATGACGTCCATGGCGCTGCCGAGGATCTTCGGGGCGATGACGTTCAGGACAACCGAGACCACCACGAGGCCGATGACGAAGATGACTCCGGCGGCCTCCGGCTTGAGCAACCCCAGGAGCCGCTTGGCCGACGGTCCGAACGCCTTGGCCTTCTTGGCCGGCAGGTTGCCGAACATGCCGCCGTCGGCTTCGCCCGGGGTGTATTCGGTTTCCTCGATGTCGTCATCGTCCACCGCCGTTACGGCACCGGCGGCGTCCGCATCCTTCACTTCCGCAGCGTCGCGCGCGGCCTTCGCTGCTTCGGCCTTCGCGGCCCAGCCGCGCTTTTGCTGATTCTGTTCGCTCATGCCACTTCCTCCGCGCTCAGCTGGGATTCGACGATCTCCTGGTACGTGGGTGATGTTTCCAGGAGTTCTTCATGGGTGCCGCGGTCGACGATTCTGCCGTTGTCCAGGACCAGGATCTGGTCCGCGTCCGCAATGGTGGAGACGCGCTGGGCCACGATGATGACCGTGGCATCCTGCGTCTTTTCCTTGAGCGCCCTGCGAAGGCGGGCGTCCGTGGCCACATCCAAGGCCGAGAAGGAGTCGTCAAAGAGATAGACCTTGGGCTGCGTCACCAGCGCCCGGGCGATGCAGAGGCGCTGCCTCTGGCCACCGGAGACGTTGGTGCCGCCCTGGGCCACACGACGGTTGAGGCCGGAGGACTTTTCCATGACGAAGTCCTTGGCCTGTGCGGTTTCCAGCGCATCCCAGAGTTCCTGGTCCGTGGCGTCGGTCTTGCCGAAGCGCAGGTTGTGCTCGATGGTTCCGGAGAACAGGTACGGCTTCTGCGGCACGGTGGCCACGCGGCTGGTGATCTCGTCGCGGTCCAGGCTGGTGACTGGAACGCCGTCGAGCAATACATCGCCGGACGCGACGTCGTACAGGCGCGGAAGCAGCGACACCAAGGTGGTCTTGCCTGCGCCGGTGGAGCCGATGATCGCGAGGGTCTGGCCCGGCTCCGCGGTGAAGGAGATGTTGCTCAGCACGGGAGCTTCAGCGCCGGGGTATTTGAAGGTGACATCGCGGAATTCGACGCGACCCTTCTTTTCCGCGGGCGCCACGGGCGCCTTCGGATCGTGGATGGAGGGTTCGACGTCGAGGACCTCGCCGATGCGGTCCGCGCACACAGACGCGCGCGGGATCATCATGGCCATGAAGGTACCCATCATGACCGCCATGAGGATCTGCAGGAGGTACTGCAGGAATGCCGTCAGGGAACCCACCTGCATGTTGCCCGCGTCCACCCTTTGGCCGCCAAACCACAGCACTGCCGCCGTGGAAAGGTGCAGGATCATTCCGATGGCCGGGAACATCAGGACAAACAGGTTGCCGATCTTGACCGACACCAGGGTGAGGTCCTTGTTGGCATCGCCGAAGCGCTTGGCCTCGTACGGTTCACGAACGAACGCCCGTACCACACGGATGCCGATGATCTGCTCGCGCAGGACACCGTTGATGGCGTCGATCTTCTTCTGCATGGAACGGAAGAGCGGCATGAGCCGGACCACGAGGTAACCAACCACGGCCACGAGGACGGGAACCGAGACCCAGACGAGCCACGAGAGGCTGAGGTCCTCGCGCAAGGCCATGATGATGCCGCCGACGCACATGATGGGCGTGGACACCATGAAGTTCAGGCCCATCAGCATGAGCATCTGGACCTGCTGGACGTCGTTGGTGCCACGGGTGATCAACGTGGGTGCGCCGAAGCTGTTGACGTCCTTGGCCGAGAAGCTGCTGACCTTCCGGAAGACGTCCCTGCGCAAGTCGCGGCCCATGGCCATGGCCACGCGGGATCCAAAATAGACACCGGCAATGGCCGCGACGACCTGGCCGAGCGCGACCGCGAGCATCAGGGCACCGGTTTGCCAGATGTAGTTGGTATCCCCCCGGGACACCCCTTCATCGATGATTTTTGCGTTGAGGCTTGGAAGGTAAAGGGTGGCAATGGTAGACGCCAGCTGGAAGATGATGACGGCTAGTATCTGCGGCAAATACGGCTTGGAGTAGCGCCGTATCAGGGTGACAAGCATGCCCACGGATCCTTAATGAGAGTGCGCGAATGAATTACTGCGAATGACTAAATACTGCGAATGACTAAATACATGGATAGCAGCAGGCGCTGACAGTATTAGTCCCTCAACTCTACGAAATCCGTTGCCCCAGCGAAATATCGATAGCCAAATATCATCCTTGCGGCGTAGCTGAGCCGCTGCAGCGCTTCAAAACTCGCTGCAGCGGCTCCCGTCGCCAGCCTGGCAGGCTCCCGGCCCGCGTCCCGCGGGCGGTAGGGCGGACTCCCCCTAGCCCGCGTGCCGCCCGGTTTCGCCCGCACGTGAGGCATCGCCGGCGAGGAGCAGCAAGGCAGCCCGTTCCTGGCGGCGGCGTTCCCGCTTGAGTTCCTTGCGCAGCGCGGCCAACTCCTCGGCGATCCGCGACTGCTCGACGGCGGTGGCAAGTTGTTCTTGCACGCGTACTTGGAGCTCGCGCTGCGCCTTGCTCAACTGAAGCTGTTGCTCGGCCAGCAACCGTTGGGTGCGGGCCAGCTGGTCCTGGACTTCGCGCAGGCCAGCTGCCGGATCGGGCCGTTCCTGCGTCAGGATGCGGGCGAACTCAAGGTCCAGCTCATCGTGCTCCTTCTCGGCTGCCGCTCGGGCGCGGCTGGCACCCAAGGGGGTGCCGGCGTCGTCGGCTGCTGGGACAAACCCAGCGGATTCGATCACCGGCAGGGCGGAGGTGTCCAGAGTCATCCCGGCCTCGCCGGAAGCGTTTGCCAGCAATTCCCTCTCAGGCGTTGCGTCCACGGTTTTCCGCAGTGGAACTTCCTTGATGAAGAGCACTGCGATGAACGCGACCAGGGCAATCGCCGCGGAGATCATGAAGATCTGGGCGGTGGCATCGCCGTAGGCGGCCCGCATGATGTCGCGGATCGGGGCCGGCAAATCCGTCAGGTCCATGCTCGCGTTGCTGGAGCCGCCGCTCACCGGGATGTGTGCCGCGGCGAGGCCTTGGGTGGCAAGGTCCTTGACGTGCGTGGCCATGATGGCACCGAGCACCGAAACACCGATCGCACCGCCGACGGAGCGGAAGAATGCCACGGACGCGCTGGCGGTGCCGATGTCCTGCGCGCGGACGGTGTTCTGGACCGCGAGGACCAGGTTCTGCATGAGCAAGCCAAGGCCCAGCCCGAAAATGGCGGTGTAGCAGCAGGTGATCCACAGTTCGGTGGTGTGGTCGATGGTGCCGGTGAAGGCAAGGCCACCGGCCAGGAACACGGTACCCGCCAGGAGGAAGCGCTTCCACTTTCCGAAGCGGCTGATCAGCTGGCCGGATGCCACCGAGCCCAAGAGGTTGCCCGCAATCATGGGCAGCGTCAGGAGGCCGGCCTCGGTAGGCGTGGCGCCACGGGCTACCTGGAAGTACTGGCCAAGGAACGTGGAGGAGCTGAACATCGCGATACCGACGGCGACGGAGGCCAGGATCGCCAAAGCCGTGGTGCGCTGGGAGATGATCTTCAGCGGAATGATGGGCTGGGCCACCTTGGATTCCACCACTACCAGCAGGGCCAGGAGAAGCACGCCGCCGCCTACCATGAGGGCGGACTGCCAGGAGATCCAGTCGTAATAGTCCGGGTTGCCGGCGAAGGAAACCCAGATCAGGAGCAGGCTCACGCCCGAGGTCAGCAGGATGGAGCCGAGCCAGTCGATCTTGGCGGGGCGCTTGATGTGCTGGATCTTGAGGGTCACCTGGAGCAGGATGAGTGCGACGACGGCGAGCGGCACGCAGACGAAGAACGTCCAGCGCCAGCCGAGCGGGCTGTCAACGATGAAGCCGCCGAGCAGCGGGCCACCTGCGGTACCGACCGCCATGACGGCGCCCATGTAACCCGAGTACTTGCCACGGTCCCGCGGCGGAATCATGGTGCCGATGATGGCCTGGGCCAAGGCGGTGAGGCCGCCCATCGCGATGCCCTGGATGACGCGGGCGGTGAGCAGGAAGGGAATGCTCGTGGAGAAGCCCGCCATGACCGAGCCGGCCACGAAGACCACGATGCTCAGCTGGACCAGGAGCTTCTTGTCGAAGAGATCGGCGAGCTTGCCCCAGATCGGGGTGGTGGCGGCGTTGGCCAGCAGTGCGGCCGTGATGACCCACGCGAAGTCCGTTTGCGTGCCGTGGAGATCGGACATGATGGTCGGGAGGGCGTTGGCCACGATGGTGCTGCTCAGGATGGCGGTGAAGAATGCCGCGAGGAGGCCCGTCAGGGCCTCCATGATCTGGCGGTGCGTCATGGGCGCGGATGACGCCGGTACCGCCGTCGAACGTTCTTGTATTCGGGTTGCCATTGCTGCTGCTCCTAAGCTGTGTGGTTCAAGTGGTGGGAGCCGGCCGCCGTTGCCCGGACTGAGTGGTTGAGTGATGTGGTCAATTTCTCCAGGACCTGCCCTGCTTCCAAGGCGTCTTCCTCGCTCCACTCCGCGAGGTAGGCCCGCAAATTGAGGCTGCGCTGTTCTTCGAAGTTCCGGACCTTTTCGATGCCGGCTTCGGAGAGGGCCACCAATTGGGCCCTGCCGTCGGCAGGATCGGGACGGCGGACCACCAAACCGAGTTCCTCCAGTTCGGCGATGTGCCTGCTGAGGACCGGTGGGCTGACGCCGAGCCGGGATGCGAGCTTCGTGGCCCGGGACTCCCCCTCGCCGATGAAGCGCATGACGCCCTGCAAGGCGAACCCGACGTCGGCATCCTTCGCGATGTTCGCGGTGACGATGCAACGCAGCACCCGCTGGAGATCGAAAATCTGATGGACGAGTTCGGTTGCTGTGCTGGATGCTACAGCCATGGAAGACACCTCACTTTTGTTTGCCTAAAGCAACTATACGCCCAAATGATTGCTTTGGGAAACTAATGATGTGTGAGATGCGTTAAACACCGAGCGCGAGCTGGCAGTTAATGCCCTCATCTTTCGAAAAATGGGTCATTACCTGCCAGCTCGCGCTGGGGTGTGAAGCGTCTGGGGTGTGAAGCGTCTGGGGTGTGAAGCGTCTGGGGTGTCAGTCGCCCAAGTGCGTCGGGCCGAACATCTTCAGGAGGGTTTCAACCACGACGACGTTGGGGCCGTCCGCGGCGAAGCCCTCTTTGAGCGCGTCCCCGACGTCCTCCGGGGCCACCCTGCGGGCCGGGACGCCGAAGGCCTCGGCAAGCTTGACGAAGTCCGGACGGGCGAGCTCGGTGGCCGTGGCCTTGCCGAAGGCGCCCACCATGTATTCGCGCAGGATGCCGTAGCCGCCGTCGTCCACGATCAGCCATGTGACCGGGACGTTGTGCTGCTTGGCGGTGGCCAGCTCGGAGATCGAGTACATGGAGGACCCGTCACCGGAGACGGCCAGCACGCGGCTCGGCTTGCCCACGGTTTCCAGTCCCACGGCACCGCCGATGGCCGCCGGGAAGCCGTAGCCAAGGCCGCCGGCGCCCTGGGCCGAGTGGAACTGGCCCTCGCGGGAATCCCAGCAGCTCCAACCCCAGTACGCGGAAATCGTCATGTCCCAGAAGGTCTGCATGTCCGCCGGAACGGCCTCGCGGATATCGGCCATGAACTTCAGTTCCTTGCCGAGGTCCTGCTCTTCAAGCCGCGCCTTGACCTTGGCGAGGGACTCCTTGACGAGCTCCTCGGGCGTGATGCCGTCCCAATCCCGTGCCGCAGCCGTCGCAGCAAGTGCCTCGTCCAAGGCAGAATCCAAGGCGGCAAGGGCCTGGCCGGCGTCGGCGCGGATGCCCAGGCCGGGCCGGTTGGACTCGAGGACCCGGGGCTCGGCGTCGATCTGGATGATGCGACCGCGCGGCTCGAAGGTGAAGTAGTTGGACGTCACCTCGCCCAGGGAGGAACCAATGACGATCAGCACGTCGGCGTCCTCGAGGACATCCGTCATGTGGCGGTCTTCGATCCAGGACTGCAGGGACAGCTCGTGGGTCCACGGAAACGCTCCGTTACCACCGGGCGTGCAGATCACCGGGGCGCGGAGTTTCTCGGCGATAGACAGGAGCGACTTTTCGGCCCGGCCGCGGCGCGTGCCGCCGCCGGCGATGATCGCCGGACGCTTCGCCGTCGAGAGCCACTTGACGGCTTCGCGGATCAGCTCGACGCGCGGCGGGTTGTCGGCCGCTTCGGCGAGGGCGTCCTCCACCGGCGGAACCATGATGGGGTCCAGGAGCACGTTCTGCGGAATCTCGATCCACACCGGGCCCTGCGGAGAGGAAATGGCCTCGGTCCAGGCATCCTGGATGGCCGAGGGAATCCCGGACGCGTGCTGGATGAGGCGCTGGCTCTTGGTGACGTTCGCGGCCGAGGCTTTCTGGTCATCGAGCTGGTGGAGCATGCCCTTCCGGCGTGCCCCCAGACCTTCCAACGGGATCTGGCTCGCGACGACCACCATCGGCACGCCGGTGGCATACGCTTCCTGCAATCCCGCCAGGGACGTCAGCGCCCCCGGACCGGTGGAGAGGAACAACACCCCGACCTCGCCGGTGGCACGGGAGTACCCGTCCGCGGCGAACGCCGAGTTGTTTTCCACGCGGGAGGACACGAAGTGAAGCTTGCCGCGGCCCATGGCGTCGAACAGGCCCAGGGCGTGCTGGCCCGGGATCCCGAAAACCGTCTTCGCACCGAGCGCCTCAAGGGTCTCGACGACGAGGTCCCCGCCGTTGCGGACAGGCCTGCCAGGGGCCTCCGGCCGCGAGGGGCCCCCGGCCGAGCTTGCGAGGGTGGGGAGCGGCTGGGGATTCACTTGAGGGCCTCCGCAGCGTTGGCGACGAAATCGGCCGGGCGCCGGGATTCCTGGCCAAGCGCCTGGGCAGCGTAGCCATTAAGGGCGCCGTGGCGGCTGCCTTCGACGGCGTTGTCCGCCATGAGGGTGACGAGCTCGTAGGCAACGTGGCTGGCCGCGACGCCCGTGATCTCGGCGTGGTCGTAGGCCGGGGCGACCTCGACGATGTCCGCGCCCACGAGGTTCATGCCGCGGAAGCCACGGATGATTTCGAGGAGCTCGCGGCTGGTGATGCCGCCGGCTTCAGGCGTGCCGGTACCCGGAGCGTGGGCCGGATCGAGGACGTCGATGTCCACCGAAATGTACAGCGGACGGTTGCCGATGCGGTCCCGGATCTTGGCCACGGTTTCGAGGACGCCCTGGTAGTAGACGTCCGCCGAGGTGACGATGCCGAAGCCGAAGCGGTGGTCGTCGTCGAGGTCCTTCTTGCCGTAGAGCGGGCCGCGGGTGCCGACGTGGCTGATGGCCTCGGTGTCCAGGATGCCTTCTTCGACGGCGCGGCGGAACGGGGTGCCGTGGGTGTACTCGGCGCCGAAGTAGGTGTCCCAGGTGTCCAGGTGGGCGTCGAAGTGAAGCATGGCAACGGGCTCGCCGGCGCGTTCGGCGGCGGCGCGGAGCAGCGGCAGGGCGATGGTGTGGTCGCCACCGAGCGTCACGAGCTTGCTTCCGTTGGCGGTCAGGTCCAGCGCGTTCTGCTGGATGGTCTCGATAGCCTCGTTGATGTTGAACGGGTTCACGGCCATGTCGCCGGCGTCGGCAACCTGGATGTTCTCAAAGGGGCTGACGTCCCAGGCCGGGTTGTACGGGCGCAGCAAACGGCTGGCTTCACGCACGTGGTTGGCGCCGAAGCGGGCGCCGGGGCGGTAGGAAACACCGGAGTCGAAGGGGACGCCGACCACCGTGACATCGGCCTTGGCAACCTGGTCCAGTCGCGGCAAGCGGGCATAGGTGGCAGCACCGGCATAGCGCGGGATTCGGGCCGAATCAATGGGACCGAGGTTGCCGTTGGCCTCAATACGAAGCTCTTCCAAAATGCGCCACTCCTTTGTGAATAGGTGGATCGGACAGTGACTGTGACACCAATCATACACTCAAAGTTGTCTTATATGCATCACTTGTTTACATCGGCAAAAACCGCCAAACTCCCCTCAACAAGACTGGGCCGGGCGCCTTTGCGCCCGGCCCAGCTTGTCATCTCATGCCTCCTCCCGGGCTACTTGTTCCCGAAGGGCGTCACTTGGAAGTCTCCAAACGACACTTGATGGCCGTCCGTATCCAGCACAACGAGGCTGTCCATGCCGTTCTTCACATCGTCGGGCAGCACGAAGGTCAGGGTGTTTTGCTGCGTCGGGAAGAACCAGCCCAAACGGTAGCTGCGCTTGTTCAGGTAGACGTAGTACCACTGGCCGTACTCCACGTTGTGGACCGTCACGGTCTGCCCGCTGCGGTACTTATCCGTTCCGAGCCCCAAGTCCAGCGGCGGAGTCGCGCCGATCAACTCCTGGGAAGCCACGGCAGGCTCCGAACCGGGCTTCGCAGGCTTGACCTTCAGCTCGACCGCTGGCCTGGCCAACTGAAGGGACGCAAGCTTGGCACCGTTGTTTGCGCTGACCGGGATGGTGATTGCCGGGATCTGCTTGGCCGCGATGTCGGCGTCGGCCAGCGTGTAGGTGGAGGTGAGGTTGACCGACTCGCCCACGGCCAGGGTTGGCTTGGACAAACCAATGGCCGCAGCCGAAAGGTCCGTCAACGCCACATTGCCGCTGTTGCTCACCGCGTAGGCGAAGGTGACGGTATCGCCCGGACCGGCAAATCCATCCCCGTCAACATCATTGAAGGTGGGAACCACCGATCCGTTCACTTGGGGATGACGGACTATCAGATCCACCTCGTCACCTGTGACCGTGTAGTTCTGGGTGGCAGCCCCACTACCGGTCACCTGCCAGACGGTGCTGGGGACGAAGAACCCCTGGGCCACTTCGTCTGCCGTCACGGTGTGCTGCGGGGTGCCGCAGAGGTAATTGCCCCACACGCTAAGGGCGCTGAACCGGCAGTTGCCCGAGCCTGGCGGCAGGAACGGTTGGAAGTTGCCGGACTGCGGGACAACGGATTCCGTGACGTTGCCGGTGCTGTACACCCGGAACTTGTAAGGCACCGTACTACCTACGGCGTACGGGTGGCTTGCCAGGTCCCGTCCGGCGTCATTGCGGGCGCCGAAAATGTAGGCGCCCACCACGTTGCTGGCGGAACCACCCGAAACCGTCACGGACACCGGCGCGGTAATCGAAGAAGCGCCGATCCTCAACCTGGCCGTCAGGGGAACCGCACCTGCCTTGGCGTACGACGGCGCCGTGACAGTCAGCTCGGCAGTCGCCGAGGCGCCCGGATCGAGGGAGGCGAGCTGCGCCGTCGTCGACGTCCAATCCTGCAAGGCATCAAGGCTGACGGTCGAAGCGGGAAGCGGTGAACTGTCGTTGTTGGTGACGGTCACGCTGAGCTGGGCGCTGCCACCGTTCGTGACGGTGGCGGCACCGGGGACGACGACGGCGGCAACCGGGCTCAGCCAGGCCGTGTCGAATTTCCCGAAGGTGATGGTGTTGCTGTCACCTTCGTACAGGACGCCGAAAGTCCCGTCCGAAAGGGGACTCAGGGTGGAGTAGGACATGCTTCCGGGCTTGAAGACGCGCGAGGAGCCCCACGTCTTGCCGTCGTCGGCAGAGTAGCGGACAGTACCGTCCACCCGCGCGCCGCCGGCGGTGGGAGTGGGCGAATTCGAGAAGAGCAGCTTCTTGGCATCCGCCGATCCTTGAGCCGCGTCCGGATACATCCTGGTGATCGAGCCGTTGTTCCGCGGATCAGGGAGCTGCGTCTCGGCAACAGGCGTGCTGTACGTGACACCGCCGTCGGAGGAATACGCCACCTTCCGGAAATGCGGATTGGCGCCGGTGCTGTCCCGCGAGTTCAACATGACGCGGCCGTCGGAGAGTTCCACCGCCTTGTTCTCGTCCATGCCCGTTCCGGTGGGCTTACCCATGTTCCACGATGTGCCGTGGTCATCGGAGTAGACGCTGTACGCCTGGATCTGGCGACTCCCGTCGGGCTGGACAATGGTTCCGGCAAACTGCTGGATGAGCCGTCCGGCGTGCGCTCCGTACTTGAGCTGGATGCCCTCGCCGGACGAGGCGAACATGCTGACCACGCCGCCGACATTGGGGACGCCGTTGACAGTGCTGCCGTTTGGCTTGACGGTACTGGTGATCAGCGGACCTGCAAACCCGGCGTAGGCGGAACTGGCCGCGTAGCTGGAGGGCACAGGCAGGGTGGGCTGATTGACCGGATCCGTGGACCACGTGAGTCCGCGGTCGGTGGAGACGGACACTTGCGAGCTGATCACGTTGGGGTCGGAGTCGTCGTTGCCGAGCACGCTGCCCGCAAATCCCTGGCTCTTCGAGTAGACGTGGAAGTTGAACACCGTCCCGGTGACTTTGTCCACGACGTAGCTGGGGTCGCTGAAACCGTATTTCTGTACGCCCGCTGAGCCCATCTGTCCCCGAGCGATGAAGGTGGGACTGCCCCACGTCTTTCCGCCGTCGGTGCTGCGCCGCTGGACGATCGAGTTGGCCGAGGGTGAATCGCCCCCATCGGGACGGCCATCGTAGGAAGCCAGGAGGACTCCGTCGCCCAAATCCGCGAGCGCGACGATCCGGTAATACTTGCCGAGCACGGGGTCGATGGCGTTGTCACCGTTGGAAGCCAGGACCTGCTCGGCGTAGCTTCCCGGAGGGTTGGAGGGAACGTTGGGACTCGGGAATGGATCCAACGCGGCGTAGGCGGGCACAACGGTTGACGTCACGAGAACTGCGGCGGCTGCCAAGGAGACGGCTAGTCTGCCCCGACTCCATCCCGGCCGCCTCCTGACCCTGTCACTGAGTAGCGGGTTATTCATGCGTAGCCCTTTCGTTTTTGGTCACATCCAACATAGGACGTTCTATATGCTACGTGATGCCGCTCACATGCCAAATGCTTGAATGCGTCTTTCCTGGAAGTGACCCGCCTCACAACCGGCGTAAAGATTCCATAAAGACGGGCATCCACTCCCAGGTACACCCGTACGCTCCATCTGGAGCAGCTTCCAGGCTGCGCGAAAGGACCATGTGACAACGCTGACCAGGCCGCCGGCCGAACCCTCTGACCGGCACAAGCCCGCGGGCGACATCAAACAGGGGCAATTCAAGCGATGGCTGCTCGACGGAATGCCTGAGACCTCGGGAAAACGCCAGGGTCCACACGGCAAGCCGGACGAGGGCCACACTCCCCAGTCCTGGTGGAAGGTCATGTGCCTCACGGGCGTCGACTACTTCTCCACCCTCGGCTACCAGCCCGCCATTGCGGCGCTCGCGGCGGGTATCGTTTCGCCGCTCGCCACGATTGTCCTGGTGGCCGTCACCCTGCTCGGCGCCCTGCCGGTCTACCGCCGGGTGGCTTCCGAAAGCGCCCGCGGCGAAGGCTCCATCGCGATGCTTGAGCGGCTCCTCCCCCGGTGGGGCGGCAAACTCTTCGTCCTCGCCTTGCTGGGATTCGCCGCCACGGACTTCATGATCACCATGACGCTCTCCGCCGCGGATGCGAGCGCCCACGCCATCGAAAACCCTTTTGCCCCGGAATGGCTCCATGGGCAGGAAATCACCATCACCCTGGCGCTCATCGCCGGGCTTGGCGTGGTGTTCCTCAGGGGATTCAAGGAGGCCATCAACGTCGCCGTCGTGTTGGTGGGCGTCTATCTGGTGCTGAACGCCGTCGTCGTCGCGGTCGGCTTGGCGCACGTGGTGACCGAGGCGCATGTGGCGACCGACTGGTGGGCTGCATTGAACCAGCAGCACGGCAACCCGTTGATCATGGTGGGCATCGCGCTCCTGGTCTTCCCGAAACTTGCCCTGGGGCTCTCAGGGTTCGAGACCGGCGTCGCGGTCATGCCCCAGATCAAGGGCAGCCCGAGCGACACGGAGGAAAATCCCGCGGGCCGCATCCGCGGCACCCACAAACTGCTCACGACGGCGGCACTCATCATGAGTGCCTTCCTGGTGGCCTCGAGCTTCATCACCACGTTCCTGATTCCGGCCGCTGAATTCCAGCCGGGAGGGAAAGCCGACGGTCGAGCCCTCGCATTCCTTGCGCACCAATTCCTGGGCGACGGCTTCGGCACGGTGTATGACATCAGCACTATCGCCATCTTGTGGTTTGCCGGGGCCTCCGCCATGGCCGGCTTGTTGAACCTCGTGCCGCGCTATTTGCCGCGTTTCGGCATGGCCCCGGCGTGGACCAAAGCCGTCCGCCCGCTGGTCCTCGTCTTCACTGCGGTTGGATTCATCATCACGTTGGTCTTCGAGGCAAACGTGGAGGCCCAAGGCGGTGCCTACGCCACCGGCGTCCTGGTCCTCATGACCTCGGCCTCGATCGCAGTCACCCTGTCCGCGCGCCGGAAGAAGCAACGGGGCAAGACCCTCGCTTTCGGTGCTGTGGCGGTGGTCTTCGCCTACACCACGGTGGCCAATGTGGTGGAACGCCCGGACGGTATCAGGATCGCTGCCCTGTTCATCCTCGGCATTGTCCTGGTGAGCTTCGCGTCGCGGGTACGCCGGTCCTTCGAACTGCGGGCTACCCACATCAAGATGGACCAGATGGCCCTCGAGTTCACGGCATCGAACGAGGAAGGCCCCATCCGGATCATCGCCCACGAGCCCAAGCGGCTGAGCGCCGACCGGTACGAGTTGAAGCTGCAGCATGCCCAGCAAGCCAACCACTTGCCGGTGGACAGCCACGCGATCTTCATCGAGATCATCGTGGATGACAGCTCAGATTTCGAGCAGGAACTCCTCGTGGAAGGCAAGGTCCGGCACGGCTTCAAGATCCTGGAGATCCACAGCAACAACGTGCCCAACACGCTGGCCGCGGTACTCCTCCACATCCGCGACGTCACGGGACTCATGCCGCACATCTATTTCCGCTGGACCGAAGGCAATCCGATCGCCAACCTGAGCAAGTTCCTCTTCTTCGGCGAGGGCGAGATTGCACCAGTGACCCGCGAAGTGCTGCGCGAAGCCGAACCGGACATCACGCGCAGGCCATGGGTGCACGTGGGCTGAACATGGCAGTGTTGGTGCCGCTCGCCGCAGAGCGGCACCAACAGAGCGGCACCAACACAGTCTTCCTAGCTGATCGCGGAGGCGCCACGCTCCCCGGTCCGGACCCGGACGGCTTGCGAAACGTCGACCGTCCAGATCTTCCCGTCTCCGAACTGACCCGTACTTGCACCGGAGATGATGGCGTCCACTATTCCGTCCACGAGATCGTCCGTGGCCAGGACCTCCACCCGGATTTTGGGAAGGAGATCGGAATTGTACTCCGCGCCCCGGTACACCTCCACGAAGCCCCGTTGCTGGCCGTAACCGTTGGCTTGGCTCACGGTCATCCCGTTGACTCCAAAGTGTTCCAAAGCTTCCCGGACCTCGTCGATCCGCTCCGGCCTCACGATGGCCGTGACCAGTTTCACGTCGACGCCTTGCTGCGCATCCGATCTGTTTTCCCGTTGGAGCTGGCTTCTGAGTCACCGCTGGAACTCGACGGAGTTTTGCCGTTCTGCGGTTCTCCGGGATTGAAGGACCCGCCAATCATGGCCAGCTCGTAGGCTGTTTCCGCGTGCTCCGTGATGTCGATGCCGGCCAGCTCTTCGTGCTCCTTGACGCGCATGCCCACTGTCTTGTGGATGGCGAGCCCGATGAGCGTCGTCATGATCGCCGTCCACGCAGTGACCACCAAGGCCGTCAATATTTGGGGCCAGAATTGGCTTAGGCCGCCGCCGTAGAAAAGGCCGCCTTCAGTCTTTGCCGAGGGTACCGCGAAGAATCCGAGGGACAGGGTCCCCCACAGGCCGCCGACAAAGTGGACGGCAACAACATCCAAGGAGTCGTCCAGGCCGATCTTGAACTTCAGTCCGATGGCCAGTGCACAGACGGCACCCGCGATGACGCCGATGACGATGGCGCCAATGGGGTCCACGAATCCACAGGCCGGGGTGACCGCCACCAAGCCGGCGACCGCGCCGGATGCGGCACCAAGGGACGTCGCGTGGCCGTCGCGCAGCCTTTCGACAAGCAGCCAACCGAGGAGCGCCGCGCTTGTGGCCAAGAGGGTATTCGTCCAGGCGAGCGCGGCAATTCCATCAGCGGCCAGTTCCGAACCGGCGTTGAATCCGAACCACCCGAACCACAACAGGCCTGCCCCGAGCATCACGAAGGGGAGGTTGTGCGGCCGGATGTTGGGGTCTTTCATGAATCCGAGCCGCTTGCCGAGCACTACCGCAAGCATCAGCCCTGCCATGCCGGCGTTCATGTGGACGACGGTGCCACCGGCAAAGTCGAGGGCCGAGATCTTGCTGCCGATGATCCCTGTGGATCCGAAGAGGCCGCCGCCCCAAACCCAGTGGGCAATAGGAGCGTAGACAATGGTGACCCAGAGGCCGGCAAACAGCAGCCAGGGGCCAAACCTGACCCGTTCGGCCACCGCGCCACTGATCAGTGCCACCGTGATGATGGCGAAGGTGGCTTGGAACCCTATGAAGACCATGTCCGGCAACCCCGGGGCTTTCCCGCCGATGACGCTGGCCAGTCCGCTGAGTCCGAAGTTCGCGAAGGGATCTCCGATGAAGCCGCCCAAGGTATCCGGGCCGAACGCGAGTCCGTAGCCCCACAGGGCCCAGACCACCGCGACGACGCCAATGGCGCCAAAGCTCATCATCATGATGTTGAGGACGGACTTCATCCTGACCAGGCCGCCGTAGAAGAACGCCAAACCTGGCGTCATGAGAAGGACGAGGGCGGAAGCTGCAAGCATCCAGGCTGTTGCGCCTGGATCGAGGGTCTGGGGGTTCACATCCAGCCCTACGCTGAAGAATACTGGGTTCATTTCGGGAGCCTTCCTGCATATACGGCGCTCCATGGCGCCCGCACGGCGAGACCATTTTTAAAACGAACAGGTCCTGGTACCCCACGGGATACCGACCTTGACGAGTTGCCTTGACTCGAAGGTACAGTCGCCCTGTTTCAGCAGTCGGCACGGATCATTTCAGGCACGTAACACCGAAGGTCCCAGGGTTAAATCCCGGAGTCAGTCATGTTTCAGGCGTGTTACGCCGCGTGTCGGCCACAGCGGTCCCGTATCGCAAAGTGCCGGCGTCAGCGGCTGGCTGCCGGCACCAGGATCCAGAGCACCTCAACGGGCTCGTCGGTTGGATTGACCCAGGTGTGCGGCTCGCGGCCCGGGAAGGACAGCGTGTCCCCCTCTTCGAGTTCGTACTCCTCGTTGGTGAGGATCAATTTGATGCGGCCCTTGACCACGTGCAGGACGTCGACGTCGCAATCGACGGCGTAAAGCTCGGCTTCTCCCCGGCCGCGGGGCTCGATGGAAGCCTGTAGGATCTGCAGCCGTCGTTCCGACCGGGCGGTCAGGAGCCGCTCCACGATTCCCTGGCCGCCAAGCGAAATCCGCGGCCCATCGTCGCGCCGCGTCAGGTGCGTCTCAGGTGCGGCGAAAAGATCGCCGATGGAGACTGAAAGAACTTGGCAAAGCGTCACAAGGGAAGCGACCGACGGCGATGTCAGGTCACGTTCCACCCGGCTCAGGAACCCTTTGGTCAGGCCGGTGGCGTCGGCAACCTGCTCGATGGTGAGCCGCTGCGATTGGCGGGCGGCACGGATTCTGGAACCGATGGCAACGGGGACATTGCTCGGTTCAACGGGGAGAGCCTTCATTCACGAACCTTTCAGGCCGTTTCTGCGGCCCTGTCATTGCAGCAATAGTAGCCGGATCGCCCGCGCGGCAGGGCCTTTGGCAAGCTGGAGGAGCGCCGATGAGTCCGCTGGGCGAGACAGCACCTTGACTGTTACTCGCATCACTACGTATCCTCATAGGCAACAAGTGTTGTTTGTGAGGCATACATCACAGACTACTCTCCCCAATCACCAGCGCAGAGACCTTCCGCAACCCGCAACGAAACCCAGCGGACCGGCGTCGGAATCCCCAAGGGCTCTGCGCATCACTTTCAGGAGCCAACCGTGGACTCTTCGTTCATCAATATTGCGATCGTGGTGGTGTATTTGCTCGCCATGCTGGCCTTCGGCTGGTGGGGCAAGTCGCGCACCAAGAACAACAGCGACTTCCTCGTGGCAGGACGCCGCCTCGGTCCGATGCTCTACACCGGCACCATGGCCGCAGTCGTCCTCGGCGGCGCATCGACGGTTGGCGGCGTCGGCCTCGGCTACAAGTTCGGCGTCTCCGGCATGTGGCTGGTTGTCGCGATCGGTTCGGGCGTGCTCCTCCTGAGCCTGCTTTTCGCCGGCACCATCCAGCGGCTGAAGATCTACACGGTCTCCCAGATGCTCAGCCTGCGTTACGGACAGCGCGCCACACAGACTTCCGGCATCGTCATGCTCGCCTACACCCTGATGTTGTGCGCCACGTCCACGGGCGCCTACGCCACCATCTTCGTTGTCCTCTTCGGCTGGGAGCGCTGGCTCGCCATCGCCGTCGGCGGCGCAATCGTCCTGGTCTACTCAACGATCGGCGGCATGTGGTCCATCACCCTCGCCGACCAGGTGCAGTTCATCATCAAGACCGTGGGCATCTTCTTCCTCATGCTCCCGTTCGTCCTGAACGCCGCAGGCGGCTTCGATGGCATCCGTGCCCGCGTTGACGCCAGCTTCTTCCAGTTGGACGGCATCGGAGCACAAACCATCATCACGTACTTCGTGGTCTACACCCTGGGCCTGCTGATCGGCCAGGACATCTGGCAGCGCGTCTTCACCGCCAAGACTCCCAAGGTGGCCCGTTGGGGCGGTGCCACCGCGGGTATCTACTGCGTCCTGTACGGCGTCGCCGGCGCATTGATCGGCCTTGCCGCCCGCGTGGCACTGCCCAACATCGACGTGAAGGCCCTCGGCAAGGACGTCGTCTACGCCGAGGTTGCCACGCACATCCTGCCGATCGGCATCGGCGGCCTCGTGATGGCCGCTGCGGTCGCGGCCATGATGTCCACGGCTTCCGGAGCCCTCATCGCCGCGGCGACCGTTGCCCGCGCCGACGTGGTCCCGTTCGTGGCCAGCTGGTTCGGCAAGACCATCAACACCGACGACACCGAGAACCCCGAGCACGACGTCAAGGCCAACCGCTACTGGGTCCTCGGACTGGGCATCGTGGCCGTGTTGATATCCATGGCGGCGCAAGACGTCGTGGTCGCCCTGACCATCGCCTACGACATCCTGGTGGGCGGCCTGCTGGTTGCCATCCTGGGCGGCCTGGTCTGGAAGCGGGGCACCGGCATTGCCGCGGCCTGGTCCATGGCCGTGGGGTCCGTACTCACCCTGGCCCTGCTGATCGCCTACGCCACGGGAATCATCCCCAGCGAAGACGGCGTCTACGCCAACGATCCCATCTATTGGGGCCTCGGAGCCTCGTTGCTGGTGTACGTTGTGGTCTCGCTGCTGACGCCTCCCACGGAGCCCGAGGTCCGCGAAGCATGGGACCGTCGCGTCGCCGGAGGAGTCACCGAGGAACTCCCGCTGGAGGCCCACCCGGTGGCCAGCCACTAAGTTTCACAGAGTCAAGTACGACGGCGGCGCCGCACCTTTTTCCGGGGTGCGGCGCCGCCGTCGCATGTACAGTAGGAAGAGCTTCAAGAGATGTGGCGCCAAGCTCCGACTTGCCACACGCCAACCCCATGTTCACGGGTGGTTCGGATGAAGAAGCGGCCCGGCTCGGACCAGAGACAACCGAACGGGCAAGAGCAACTCCACAGGAGAAGGCCATGCCTTTCGAAAACGGCGCCACCGCCATAGCCGGCCGCACCACCCAGCCCAGCACCCTCTTGTCGCACCGCCCCCGCCGGGTGGACGAATTCGTCCGGGTGATTCCCGGCGTCGACCTCTCCCAAGGCTCCGTCACGTTCGTCGTGGACGGAAACCTGGAACGCTATTGGCACCATGAGCCGCGGCTCATCACCCAAGCCCTTTCAAAAGCGGTCCAGCCCGCCCGCTGGTTCCCCGCCACACGGAAACTCACCCTGACGGTGGCGGCAACCGGGCACCGGGCAGGCGTGCAGAGGCACTTCATCCTGAGCGCGTTTTAGCTCCCCGGGTTTAGCGAGCCCGGGGCTATTCGAACTCTTCGTCCTCGCGGTGTTCCTCTGCGTCGAGCGGAACCACCCGTTCGTCGTCGTCGAGGACCTCGGATTGTTCCTCCCAGTCCTCGTCCACCTCAAGGTCTTCGCTGTAGTCGTAGGCGGGATCGGCCTCGACCGTGGGACGGTCGGGGTGGCGGGCGTGGGTTTCGGTGCTGTCCATGGTGCAACCTCCGTTCGACGTGCCGCTGAGCCCATCGCACAGGCACATGAGGCAGCCGGTCACCACGCTACCCCGCCAATTCGTGGACCCTGTCCATCCATCCCAGCACTGCCCCCAACCGCGGTCAAGGGCCTCCCGGGAGCCTCCCGTTTTTGAGGCGCGCCTAAAACGTCCAGTGAGGATTGCCAGCCGAAAAACCGCGGAAATTGGCGATAGAGTGGAGCCGCAATGAGGCGATGAAGCCCGCCCCAGCAACCCAGGAGTCCCGGTGCACCCGCACGCAGATCCACAGAACCCGACAGATCCAGACAACGCGCATCCCGACAATCGCTCGGACCAAAGCAGTCCATCGCAAGATGAAGCGGCCCCCAAGACTCCCCCGTCGTCGTCGGACATCAAGCGCTGGCGTCAGTACTTGGCGGACGAGCGGGCCGAGGCCGCCGTGTACCGCCAACTGGCGCAGCGCCGCGACGGCGAGGAACGCGAAATCCTGTTGGCACTCGCAGAGGCCGAGGGCCGCCACGAGGCACACTGGCTCAAGCTCCTCGGGGAACATGCCGGCATGCCGAAGGCGGCCTCGATCCGAAGCCAAATGCTCGGCTTCCTCGCCCGGAACTTTGGATCAGTGTTCGTGCTGGCCCTCGCCCAAAGGGCTGAAGGCCGCTCGCCTTACGCGAAGGATCCAGCAGCGACCCGCGCCATGGCGGCTGACGAACAGATCCACGAGGAAGTAGTCCGCGGCCTGGCGACGCGCGGCCGCAACAGGTTGTCCGGCACTTTCCGCGCGGCCGTCTTCGGCGCCAACGACGGTCTTGTCAGCAACCTCTCACTCGTGATGGGCATGGCGGCCACCGGCGTCCCCGCCACTGTGGTCCTGTTCAGCGGCATCGCCGGCCTGCTGGCAGGCGCGCTGTCCATGGGTGCCGGCGAATATGTCTCTGTCCGCTCGCAGCTCGAGCTCCTCAAGGCCACCCGCCCCACCCAGGCCACGCTGACCGCAGCCCCGGCCCTGGACATCGAGCACAACGAGCTGGTCCTCGTGTATCTGGCCCGGGGCATGTCCCGCGAAGCCGCCGAACACCGGGCCGCTGAACGCATGGGCGTCTACAGCTGCGATTGCGATCCCAGCCTCTCCCTGCACCCCGAAGTGGAAGAAACCGTCAATGAGCACGAGGCCGTGGGCTCCGCCTGGGGCGCCGCGATCTCGAGTTTCTGCTTCTTCGCTTCGGGCGCCATTGTGCCCATCCTGCCGTTCATCTTCGGCATGACCGGCTTCGCGGCGCTTGCTGTGGCCGGTACGCTGGTGGGCATCGCGCTTCTGTCGACCGGCGCCGTCGTCGGCTTGTTGTCCGGAACCTCGCCGCTGACCCGCGGCCTCCGGCAGCTCGCCATCGGGCTCGGCGCGGCCGCGGCCACGTATGGGCTGGGCTTCGTCTTCGGCGCTGTCATCGGTTAGTACCGCCGGCCCGCTGGGGTGCCCGGTACAGGGATTTGGGGGAAGACTTGCATTCAAACTACGGGTACGACGGCGGCCCGCCGCCCAAGCGCCCCAGCACCGCGCTCGCGCTGTTCCGAAATTTGATGCTGGTGGCGGTGGTCGCTGCCGTAGCCGTGTTGGTCAGTGGATTCCTCCGGGGCGACCCTGGAATCACCGGCTTGCTTCCGAACC
This sequence comes from Arthrobacter sp. efr-133-TYG-120, assembly GCF_030209785.1. Taxonomy (NCBI): domain Bacteria; kingdom Bacillati; phylum Actinomycetota; class Actinomycetes; order Micrococcales; family Micrococcaceae; genus Arthrobacter; species Arthrobacter sp. efr-133-TYG-120. The sequence continues at coordinate 357,289 of NZ_JARVRI010000014.1, read as the reverse complement.
TGGCCCCGTCCGCCCACGCCACGGCAAGCAGCTCCGGGCCGGGCGGGGCTCCCGGACAGGGTCAGCCAAAGGCGGCCCGCGCGCCGGATACGCCGCCGCCTGGCCTGGAAGAAGCCGGCCACCCGCTTGGCTCCCCCGCCAAGCCTGCGGTGGCCAGCAACTCCTTCAAGTTCCTGGCCACCAATGCCGACGGTACCCCCGTGGGCTACTCTCCGTGCCGGCCACTGCACTACGTGGTCAACGCGGCTCTCGCCCCGGCCGGATCCGAGGGGCTCATCGCCGACGCCATTGCAAAGATTGCCGCTGCTACGGGCCTCACATTCGTTGACGACGGCACCAGCAAGGAAACCCCCTCCGAGAAGCGCAAGCCGTACCAGCCCGCGCTCTACGGAGACCGTTGGGCACCGCTGCTGATTTCCTGGACCACTCCAGAGGCGGCTCCCGCATTGACAGGATCCGTCATCGGAACGGGCGGCAGCACCATGTACAGCTTCGGCACCGGACCCAAGAGCTACGTTTCGGGAAGCCTGGACTTGGACGCCCCGCAAATCACGGAACTGCTGGGCGTCTCCGGCGGCGCCCATTACGTCTCCGCGGTGATCCAACACGAACTTGGCCACGTGGTTGGCCTTGACCACGTAGACGATCCGATCCAGCTCATGTACCCGGAGATCGGCGCCCCTGATGGTTTGGCGGCCGGAGACCTGAATGGACTCTACAAACTCCACACCGCTCTGTGCCGCACCGACCTGTAGCCCGGCCCACCCTTAGCCCGGCCCACCCAACTAGCTCGCATTAGGTGTCGTTTTGGGCCCTGATAACGACAACAACTGCGAGTCAGTTGGGTGGGGACGGGCTTAGTTGGGGGCGGTTTCCAGCACGCGGGCGGACGTGAAGCTGGCTCCTGCGCCCGGGTAGGACGGGACCTCGATCCGGGCGTGGCTGTGGATCTCGTTCACCGTGGCCTTGGTGTGCTCGGCGATCCGTTCCAAGGTGGTCACCCACATCCCGTCCATGGCCTTGACTCGTCCGATCAGCTGCTCCAAGGCAACCGCCTTGGACGGACGGCCGGAGATGAAGGGGTGGTTGGTCAAGACGAAACAGCTGCCTTGGGTGTGGTGGGCTTCGGCTTCGAGGGTCCACATCTCCAACACCTTGGCCGGACTCTCGATGACCCCGCTGCCTGTCACTCCCGGATAGAACGCGTATTGTTCCCAATCGTCCAAGGCCCAATCCACCGGGATCTCCACGATGTCCCGCGAATCACCCGAATCCGAGGCAACCGCCATGCGGTAGGGGGCATCGCCGTCGAGCAGGCTTGAATCGTAGAGGAAGCCACGGTCCGCGAGCAGGGCCGGCGAATGCCAGTTGAGCTCCCACCACGGTGCCCTGTAGCCGACCGGCCTGACCCCGGCTACCTTCGCGAGCGCGTCGAGCCCGCGGTCCAGGTAGTTGGCCTCGGTGGCGGCGTCGATTCCCTGCATTGGCTCGTGCAGGTAGCCGTGGTGGGCGACTTCATGGCCGCCGTCGACGATCCGCCGCACCACGTCCGGGTAGCTTTCCGCCGTGAATCCCGGGATGAAGAAGGTTCCCTGGATCTCTTGGCGCTCGAGGATCTTCAAGAGTCGCGGAACAGCAACCCTCGGGCCGTAGGACTGGTGGCTCATGAGGGACATGCGCCTGGTGCTCGTGGGATCGTGCGCGATGGTGCAGGATTCGGCGTCGACGTCGAACGTGAAGGACGCCGCCGCCCTGAAGCCTTCAGGCCAAGTGATCGAGTGTGCCTCGTCGGGGAAAGCGTTGGTGGTCATCGGGTGTCCTTTCAGTCGTTGACCAGATTGGCGACGGCGTCTTCCGCAAGCGGCTGCGACGCTGCGGTCTCGGAAGACAGCGGAAGGTACCGGGCATGGACCCGTGGGCCCAGCGCGCCATAGACTGCCGCGGCAACAAGTCCGCCGGCCAGCCAGGACAAGTCGATCCCGCCCATGGCCGTGGCGATGGGGCCTTGCATGATCGGCAGGACGCCGTACATGAACAGCCACGTGGCAAAGATGCCTACCAGGAGCGCGGTGATCCCGGCCCAGTTGAACGCCGGGAGCCTGCGGGTACCCACAGGGTCGAAGAGCCGGTCGACTGCTACGGGGCTGCGCTTGTCCACCCAGAAGTAGTGCACCAACATGATGCCTCCCCACGCGGCTACCCACGCCACGAGCCCGCCGAGCCACGTGCTCAGCGTTGACGCGAAATCCTCCTGCAGGATGAAGAACACGACGCCGACCAGGGCAAGGAGTCCGACGAAGAGGTTCAAGGAGCGACGCTTGGCCTTGATGTCCAGGGCCTGGGCGGCCACCGAAAAGGTGTAGATGTTCAGGATGTTCGTCGCGATGGGACCGTGCAGCACCAGGAAGAGCACCGGGATGGCCAGCACGCCGAAGTTGTCCACGATGAGGTGGCCGGGATCGGCCGTGCCGCTCTTCGTTGCCAAGCTGGCGCCAAGGATGCCGAGCCACACCACCGGGAGGAACTGGCCGAATACGGAGGCCAGGTAGACCTTGTGCTTGGGGACGGACTTGCTGACGAAGCGTGAATAGTCCGCCGCGTAGGTGAACCAGGTGATCCCCCAGCCGATGCCGATAACCGTCATCACGGTGGTCATGGCCGCGATCCGCGCGCCGCCCTCAAGGACAGCCCCGGGAGGGCCTGCGTAACCCCAATCGATGTTCATGCCGAACCAGGCCACGGCGGACATCGCGATCAGCACCACGATGGTGGGCGGGACGGTCCACTTCTCGAAAGCCGCGATGGCCTTGTAGCCGAACCAGGCGATGGTGACCTGGGCGGACATGATCAGGAAGGCCACCAGGATCTTGGGGCCTACGTTGGGCTGCTCGGGATCGACCATGCCGAGCTTTCCGAGGAGTGCCATCACGAGGTCCAGGATGATCCAGGTGTTGACGGCGCACCAACCGATTCCGAGGAGTGCCTGGATGGCGCTCGGGAGGTAGTTGCCGCGGCGGCCGAAGACGGCCCGGGCCAGGACCATGCCGGTGGCACCGGTCCGCTGGCCCAGGAGGACAAACAAGCCAAAGAGCGCCATGCCGATCAGGTTTCCCACCACCAGGACCGTGACGGTATCGGCAAAGCCCAGTCCAAGCTGGACGCCGAGGGCCCCGAGGACCCAGTTGATGGGGGCAAGGTTTGCGCCTGCCCAGATCCAGAATTGGCCCGCTACGCTGCGGGTACGCGCTGATTCGGGAATGGACTGCAGGTTCTGTTCGACGTCGGTCTGCGCCGTTGCAGCCCCAGGCGTCGCAGTGGATAAGTTCTCGTGCATTGGGGGGATCCTCCGTGTAGGAAAGGGACTCCTTCAATGTATGTGCCCCACATCACAGCAACAAGATACGATGTGTACGATAGATTCCAATAATTAGTTACGGAGTGTCATGTCTTTGCTCCTTGCCGACGCCTTCGAACACGAAAGCCTGAAAGCCGCCGAACCAGTTCTCCGGACGGATGTGCCCGAGGCACTGTCCCGGCAGCTCCGTTGGGTCCATTCAAGCGAAGTGCTGGACATCGCTCCGTTGCTGCGGGGCGGAGAGCTGCTCCTGAGCGGCGGGCAGGCCCTCGCCACCGCCTCGGACGAGCGGCGCGTGGACTACGTCCGCCAACTGGCGGCGCGCGGCATCACCGCTTTGGCGATCGAAACGGGTCCCGAGCTGCCCGCAATTCCGGAGTCCATGATCGACGCCGGCCAGGACGCCGGGCTGCCCATCATCGAGTTGTGCAAAGTGGCCCCTTTCGTCGGCATCATGCAAGCCATCAACTCGCTCCTTGTCAGTGAGTCGGTCGCACAATTGCAGTTCGGCGACGAAACGAGCCATGCCATGGCGGCGGAACTCGCGCACGGAGGCGGACTGGATCAACTCCTCGCGGTGCTGGCAGGCCGGACGGGTTCCAGCGCGAGGCTCGTCTCGCCGTCGGGCATCACTTTGGGAAGCGCGACGGCGGCCGCGCAGCCCGAGTCCGGGACCGTCACCACCGTCGATGTGCCCGTCCGCGGCGTCCTTGCGGCCCGGCTGGAGTTGGAAGTGCCCGACGACGGCGACGCCAACCTCGCGCAGGTGGCCGGCGAGCGGTGCGTCGATATCCTCGGCTTGGCCCTGCTGCAACGCATGCCGCCGGGACTCAAGGAACTTGCCGGCATCGAACTCATGCGGGCCGTCAGTTCGGGTACGCAGTCATGGCGACTGCAGCAATTGGGACCGGCGTCGGGGTTTCCCGCCAGCGGCCCGGTGGCCGCCGTCGTGGTGCGTTCCCCTGCGGCTGGGCAGCTCCGGACACGGCTCGACGGCATCCTGGACGGCACGGTTCCGCAAAGCGCGAGCTACGCGGACAACGCGGAATTGATTGCCTTGGCCGCGCTTCCCCGCACCAGGGCAGTGGCTTCGCGCATCGCGCTCATCCATGCGCTTGAGGCCCTGGAGGTCCCCGACGGCTCGGTCACCGCCGTGGGTCCGCTGGCGCAGGGAATCGGCGAGGCGCCGTGGTCGCTGGCAGAGGCGCGCCGGACGCTCGAGCTCATGCCGGGGTCCGGGCCGGGAGCCGCGAACGGCGTGGTCGATACCGAGGACTTCGCCGTCGAGCGACTGGCACAAGGAAGCCTCGACGCGGCAGTCCGTGAAGGATTCGTGCGGCGGCAGCTCGGCGCCGTCGTCGAGCATGACGAGCTGCGGCGCTCGGAGCTGATGCGGACGTTGGCCGTCTGGCTGGATACGGGGTGCAATACCGCTCACGCGGCACGGGAACTGCACTTGGAACGGCAGTCGATGCACCACAGGCTCCAGCGGATTTTCGAGTTGTGCGGCGGGGACCCCCGGGGAACGGGCAGGCTCGTCGCGCTTCACGTGGCAACACGCTTGGCGCGGCTTTAGGCAACGCCTGAACGGCCCACCGTTGGGTGGGCCGTTCAAACGCTACTTGAGCACTACGGTTCTGCTGCCTTGCAGGATCACGCGCCCTTCGCAATGCCAGCGGACGGCGTTGCTGAGTGCTTTGCACTCGGTGTCGCGGCCGGCTGCCACGAGGTCGTCCGGACCGAAGGTGTGGTCAACTTCTACCACTTGCTGGGCGATGATCGGTCCCTCATCCAACTCACCGTTGACGTAGTGCGCGGTGGCACCCACGGTCTTGACGCCCCGGGCGTAAGCCTGGTGGTACGGCTTGGCACCTTTGAAGCTGGGCAGGAATGAATGGTGGATGTTGATGGCCCGGCCGTCGAGCTTGCGGGCAAGATCGTCGCTGAGGACCTGCATGTAGCGGGCCAGGACCACCAGTTCGACGTCCAGGCGATCGATCAGGTCAAGGAGTTGTCCTTCAGCCGCCGCCTTGGTGTCCGCGGTGACGGGCACGTGGAAGAACGGAATGCCGTGCCATTCGACCGTCCGCCTGTGGTCCGGATGGTTGGAGACCACCCCGACAATCTCGACCGGCAGTTCCCCGATACGGGCCCGGAACAGGAGATCGTTGAGGCAGTGCTCGAACTTCGAGACCATGATCAGGACGCGCCGCTTGGCACCGTGGCGTTGCAACTGCCAGCGCATGCCGAACTTTTCGGCAACAGGCGCAAAGGCTTCCCGGAGCGAGTCGATCGTCGATTCGTCACCTTCCGATGCGAAGTGGATCCGCATGAAGAAATGGTGATCCAGTTGGGAGTCGAATTGCTTGTTGTCGATGATGTCGCAGCCGTGTTCCAGGAGGAAGCCGGAGACGGCGTGCACGATGCCCCGCGTTTCCGGGCAATCGAGCGTCAGGACATGCTCAACGGTGGTAGCCGGCAGGGCCGCTCCAGGTCGCGGGGCGGATTCATTCTGTGTGACAGTCATGGCTAGCACTCCACTACGTTGACGGCGAGGCCTCCGCGGGAGGTCTCCTTGTACTTGCTTTTCATGTCCGCTCCTGTCTCTCGCATGGTTTTGATGGCTTTATCAAGGGACACTTTGTGGCTGCCGTCGCCGTGCAGGGCAAGACGGGCAGCGTTGATGGCCTTCACGCTGGCGATGGCGTTGCGTTCGATGCACGGGATCTGCACCAGCCCGCCTACGGGATCGCACGTGAGGCCAAGGTTGTGTTCGATGCCCACTTCCGCGGCGTTCTCCACTTGTTTGGGAGTGCCTCCAAGGACCTCGCACAGACCAGCGGCAGCCATCGAACAGGCTGAGCCCACTTCACCCTGGCAGCCGACTTCGGCGCCGGAAATGGAGGCGTTGATCTTGAACAGGATCCCGACGGCGGCCGCCGCGAGCAGGAAGCGGACCACGCCGTCGTCGTCGGCGCCCTGCACGAATTTCGTGTAATAGTGCAGTACCGCCGGAACAATGCCCGCCGCACCGTTGGTGGGCGCCGTGACAATGCGGCCACCCGCGGCGTTTTCCTCGTTCACGGCCAGCGCGAACAGGTTCACCCATTCCATGGCGAGCAGCGGGTCTGCCGAGCTTGAGCCTTGCAGACCGGCGTCGGTGGCCTTGAGCGACTTGAACAACGACGGCGCCCGTCGCCTGACGTTCAAGCCTCCCGGCAGGATTCCTTCCGCGGCGCAGCCATTGTCGACGCATTCGCGCATGACGGCCCAGATCTGCAGCAGCCGCTCGCGAAGTTCGGCCTCGCTGCGCCACACGAGTTCGTTGGCCAGCATGACATCGGAAATGGACATGCCCTCCCGTGCGCAGATCGCCAGGAGCTCGTCTGCAGTGCTGAACGGATAGGGCAGCACGGTGCTGTCAGCGACCACTTTGTCGTTTCCGGACGCGTCACCGTCCACCACGAAGCCGCCGCCGATCGAATAGTAGCTCCGTTCGCGGAGCACTTCCCCGGTGTGGTCGAGGGCACGGAAGGTCATGCCGTTGGGGTGGGCAGGCAGGGATTTGCGTCGGTGCAGGACCACGTCTTCATCCCAGTTGAAGTCCACGCGGTGATGTCCGGCTATCCGCAATTCGGCGTCGAGGGCGGCCGCGGCAACCTGGTCATCGGCAGTGGACGTGTCCACCGTTTCCGGTGATTGGCCCTGTAGTCCCAGCACCACGGCTTTGTCCGAACCGTGGCCGCGGCCGGTGGCGCCCAGCGAGCCGAAAAGCTCTGCCTGGACGCGCACCGTTGCCGCGAGTTGCCCGGAGGATTCCAGGCCGTCGGTGAACTGCTTCGCCGCCCGCATCGGGCCGACCGTGTGCGAAGACGACGGCCCGATGCCAATGGAAAACAGGTCAAGCACGCTCAATGCCATCAGGGGACCTCAGGAGAGGCGTATTCCCTCATGCCGTCAAGCAGCCAGCGGCCCAGGAAGTCGGCGAACGACGCCCTCGGGAAGATCCGGAAGCTGTCCTCGCCGGTCTTGAACAGCATGGCGGGGATGTTGCCGATTTCCGTGGCCAGGGCCGTTCCGGTGCGGAAGGCGCGGGGGTGCAGGTCCAGCGAACAACCCTTCTCCAGGACGTCTCGCGCCCGGATCCCGGACAGTTCGAAGGTGGTGCGGTTGGCGGACAAGTCCACCACCTGTCCAGGGTCGTCGCCCAAGGCCTCCACCAGGGCGCGGACAAGGTCTCCGCCCAGTGAATCGTGGGCCGATTCCGGTGCGACCACCAGGAATTCTTCCGGCCCAAGCCACAGGGTGGTGGCCCTCTCCCCCCCGCTGATGTCGCCGCAGGCAGCCGGCAGGCCGCCTGTCACGGACGCGAGGCGGGCTCCGGCGTCGGAATTCCTGTCAACCCGGATCCCCACCATGGTTTGGAACGGGATCTCCTTCAACGCCACTGTTCCAGCCACGGAGCCGGACTCGAAGGTCGGTGCCAAGTGCGACGCCGGGCTGCGGCGTGCCGCACGGAGCGTCTCAGGGTTTGCGGGGGTTGCTGTTTCAGCCATCTTTACGGGTCCCTTCTGCGTCGAAAAGTACGGTTTCTCCGACAACGACGTCCAGCAACTGGTCGCCGACGGAGGCCACCAAGGTCTCGCCGATGCGGTTGCGGCCGTTGGTGATCAGAGCCAGGCCGAAGGAACGGCCCAATGCGGCACTGTGGTAGCTCGAGGTCACGAAGCCCTGCATCGGCACGGGGCCGTAAGCCGGGTTGACCGGGATTCCCTTTTCCACAAGCTGGGTGCCTTCCGGAAGACGGAACGAGCCGTCCGCCGGCAGGACGCTGACCAGGTGCTTGCGGTCAGTGCGGACCGCGTCCTCGCGGCTGTACGAACGCTTGCCGATGAAGTCCTTGGCTTTGGAAACGATCCACTCCATCCCGGCATCCTGCGGGGTGACAGTCCCGTCCGTGTCCTGCCCGACGATCGGGTAGCCCTTCTCGGCACGCAGCACGTGCATGGTTTCCGTGCCGTACGGGGTGATGTTGAACTCGGCCCCTGCGGCAGCAACGGCTTCCCAGGTGTTGAGCCCGTACCAGGACGGAACATTGATTTCGTAGGCAAGCTCACCGGAGAACGAGATCCGGCAAACCCGTGCCTGGACTCCGGAGGCCAGCGTGGTCTCGCGGAACGTCATGAACGGGAACGCTTCGGCGTCCAGCCCGCCGTCGGCCGCCAGTTGCGGGGCGACTTTGGCGATCACGGCGCGGGATTTCGGCCCGACGACGGCAATCGTCGTCCACTGTTCAGTCACCGATGTGCACACCACGTCGAGTTCGGGCCACTCGGTCTGGTGCCATTCCTCGAGCCAGTCGAGGACCTTGGCTGCGCCGCCGGTGGTGGTGGTCATGAAGTAGCGGCCCTCGTCGAGGCGCAGTGTCACGCCGTCGTCGAAGATCATGCCGTCCGGGGTGCACATGACCCCGTAGCGTGCGGAACCGGGGGCAAGCTTCTTGAACGCGTTGGTGTAGATGCGGTTCAGGAACTCACCGGCGTCCTTGCCACGGATCTCGATCTTGCCGAGCGTGGTGGCGTCCATGAAGCCCACGGATTCGCGGACTGCGGCGCATTCGCGGAGCACCGCGGCGTCCATGTCCTCGCCCGCTTGCGGGTAGTACCACGGCCGCTTCCACTGGCCGACGTCCTCGAAGAGCGCTCCCTGGGCAACGTGCCAGGGGTGGATGGAGGTCACGCGGGCGGGATCGAACAGCTCGCCGCGCTGGCGTCCGGCCAACGCCGCGAAGGCCACCGGCGTGAACGGGGCACGGTAGGTCGTGGTGCCGATGTCCCCGATGCCACGGGCTGCCTCTCCAGCCTGCTTGAGGGCCGCCGCGATCACGCCGATGGCGTTGACGCCGGAGGTCTTGCCCTGGTCGTTGGCCGTGCTGATGGAGGTGTACCGCTTGATGTGTTCCACCGAGCGCATGCCGGCCCCGGTGGAACGGAGCACGTCGGCCACGGACTGGTCGCGCTGGAAGTCGACGAAGTGGTGGTGCCACTCCCCCGCGTTTCCGCTCTGCCCCGGCACCAGCCACAACTGGCGGGTCGGGGCGGAGGCCACGGGCGCCTTCGGCTCGACAGGCACCGTCTGGGTGCTGAAGCCTGCGGCGATAGCGGCCGCGGCACCGGCGGATGCGCCTTCGCTCAGGCAATCCTCGAGCTCGTAGCTGCCACGGCCTGAACCGGCAACATGCTGGTCCCTGACCACGGAGCTCGGCACGAAGCCGGCCAGGTCATCGTCCCAACGCAACTTGCCCTGGCGCTGGCTGTGGAGGTGGACCACGGGACTCCAGCCACCGGAAACCGCCAGCAGATCGCAAGCGATCCGTTCGACGCCGGAGGTGACTTCGCCGTCGTCGTTGAGGCTGCGGATGGTGACGCCGTCGATCCGGCCGTTCTCCCCCGCGCCGGAGGAATCGGCGACGGCGCTGCCGACGAGGACGCGGAGGCCGCTTTCGACGGCGGTTGCCGCTTTCTCGCTGAGCTTGGGGCGGGCGTCGACGACGGCGGCGACCTTGACACCTGCGGCCAGCAAATCCGCAGCGAGCAAGTAGGCCGAATCGTTGGTGGTGCCGATGACGACCCGCCGTCCGGCGGCGACTGCGTAGCGGTTGAGGTAGCTACGGACAGCCGAGGCCAGCATGATGCCGGGCCGGTCGTTATTCTCGAAGACGAGCGGACGCTCGTGGGCACCGGGGGCCAGGACCACCTGCTTGGCACGGATGTGCCAAATACGCTGGCGGGAGACGCCGTCCGCGGCCGGGCTGCCGAGGTGGTCGGTGCGGTTCTGTGCCGCGATCACATAGTTCGCGTCGTAGGAGCCGAACGCCGTGGTGCGGTTGAGGACGGTGCATTCGGCGGCGGAGACGAGCTCCGCCTCGACATCGGCGATCCATTCGAGCGCCGGCTTGCCTTCGATCACTTCGGCGAGTTCCGGGGCAGCGGAGCCGGAAAGCAGCAAGCCGCCGAGTTCGGGCTGGTCATCGATCAGGATGACCCTGGCTCCGGTGCGGACGGCTTCGCGGGCTGCCGCGAGGCCGGAAACGCCGCCGCCAACGACGAGGACGTCTGTGTGGACGTACTTCTTGTCGTACTCGGCGCGGTCCTCGTTGGGATCGAGCTTGCCGAGGCCGTTCAGGAACTCAACGTTGAGCCCGTCCACGAGGGACACGGTGGTCGCCGGAAGCATCGACTCGGCGACATGGCCGGGGAAGCGGGCAGCCACCTTGACCAGGGCGTTGGATTCTTCCACGCCGGCGGACATGATGCCGCGGGGCCGGTCCTCGTAGAGGGAGTTGCCTGCGTTGATGCGGCCGTTGGCCAGCAATGCGGAAGCGACAGTGTCCCCCGGGTGGCCGGTGTATTCCTGGCCGTCCACGGTGAACCGCCAGGAGATGCTGCGGTCGATGCGGCCGCCGGTGGCGAGGCGGGCGTTCTGCGGGGTCACTTCGTTGCTCCTTCCGGAGTGGTGGCTGCTGTGATGTTCACATCAGGGCGCTGTTCGCCCATCTTGTAGATGGCCTGGATGTCATAGCTGACGGTGTCACGGAGCATGTTGAACCATTGGCGGCAACCGGTGCTGTGTACCCAGCGTTCGGCGAAGGCGCCTTTCGTGTTGTCGCGGTAGAACAAGTACTCGGCCCACTGGCGGTCCGTTAGCGCGTCCGGGTTTTCCGGGTAGGCCACGTGGGCCTGGCCGCCGTAGTGGAATTCGGTTTCGTCTCGTGGCCCGCAATTGGGGCAGCTGATGAGCAGCATGGTTGGTCTCCTAAAAGGCTGCGGCTAGTGGGCGACGGCGGCGGCGCCGTGTTCGTCGATCAGGGCACCGGTCTCGAAGCGTTCCAGTGAAAAGGGCTTGTTGAGCTCGTGCGGCGTTCCCGTGGCGATGGTGTGGGCGAAGGTCAGGCCCGCAGCGGGCGTGCCCTTGAAGCCGCCCGTTCCCCATCCACAGTTGACGAACATGTTCTCAACCGGCGAGAGTCCAACGATCGGCGAGGCATCCATAGTGGTGTCCACAATTCCGCCCCAAGTCCGGAGCACATGGGCCCGGGCGAAGATCGGGAACAGTTCGACGGCGGCAGCCATCTGGTGCTCGATCACGTGGAAGGAACCGCGCTGGCCATAGCCGTTGTAAGAGTCGACGCCGGCGCCCATGACCAATTCACCCTTGTGTGCCTGGGAAACATAGACATGCACGTGGTTGGACATGACCACCGTGGGGTGGACCGGCTCATGCAGCTCCGACACCAACGCTTGGAGGGGGTGGGACTGGATCGGGAGGCGGAAGCCGGCCATTTCGGCGAGGACCGAGCTGTGGCCGGCGGCCGCGAGGCCAACCTTTTCGGTGTGGATGGTTCCCTGGTTGGTCTTGACGCCCACCACGCGGTTGCCGTCCTTCAGGAAGCCCGTTACTTCGCAGTTCTGGATGATATCCACGCCGAGCTCGTCGCACTTGCGGGCGAAAGCCCAAGCGACGTGGTCGTGCTTCGCGATGCCGGCCCGGGGCTGGTAAGTAGCGCCCATCACCGGGTAGCGGATGTTGTCGCTGATGTTCAGGATGGGGCAGAGTTCCTTGACCTGCTGCGGGTCCAGCCATTCGGCGTCGACCCCGTTGAGCTTGTTCGCGCCGACGCGGCGGACGCTTTCGCGGACGTCGCCGAGGGTGTGGGCGAGGTTCATGACGCCGCGCTGGCTGAAGAGGAAATCGTATTCGAGTTCCTCGGGCAGGATCTCCCAGAGCTTAAGGGCGTGCTCGTAGATGGCGGCGCTCTCGTCCCACAGGTAGTTGGAGCGGATGATGGTGGTGTTGCGCGCCATGTTGCCGCCGGCCAGCCAGCCCTTTTCCAGGACGGCGATGTTGGTCATGCCGTGGTTCTTGGCCAGGAAGTACGCGGTGGCCAGGCCGTGGCCGCCACCACCCACGATCACGGCATCGTAGGAAGCCTTGGGCTCCGGGTTACGCCACAGGAAATCCGGGTGTTCGGGGAGTTGGTCTGCGCTCACTGGGCTGCTCCAATCATTTCTGCCTCAAGTTCGGTGGAAGCGGCGTCGTTGCCGCTGCCAGCCTGGGAAAGGTGCGGGTAAAGCGGGAATTGCTCGGCGAGCGCGGTAACCCTCCCCCGGAGTTCGACGGCGGCCTCGTCTCCCAAGGTGCCGCTGCTGTTTGTGCCAGTGCTGGCGGAGGCGATCAACGCCGTCGCGATGATGTCCGCGACCTCCGCGAATTCCTTGGCACCGAAGCCGCGTGCGGCGAGCGCCGGGGTGCCGATGCGGAGTCCGGAGGAAACCATCGGCGGCCGGGGGTCGAAAGGGACGGCGTTGCGGTTCACGGTGATGCCGATGCGGTGCAAGGTGTCCTCGGCCTGCTGGCCGTCCAGTTCCGAGTGGCGCAGGTCAACGAGGACCAAGTGGACGTCGGTGCCTCCGTTGACCACCGAGATCCCTGCTGCGGCCACGTCGTCCTTCAGGAGTCGTTCGGCCAGGAGCTTGGCGCCTTCCAGCACCCGTGCTTGGCGTTCCTGGAATTCAGGCTCAGCCGCCATCTTGAACGCCACGGCCTTGGCCGCGATCACATGCTCCAGCGGGCCGCCTTGCTGGCCGGGGAAAACCGCGCTGTTGATCTTGCGTGCGTATTGTTCCTTCGACAGGATGACTCCGCCGCGCGGGCCGCCGAGTGTCTTGTGGGTTGTGGTGGTCACGACGTCGGCATACGGCACCGGGTTGGGGTGCAGTCCCGCTGCGACGAGGCCGGCGAAGTGGGCCATGTCCACCATGAGGTAGGCGCCCACGAGGTCGGCGATGCGGCGGAATTCTGCGAAATCCAAGTGGCGCGAGTAGGCGGACCAACCGGCAACGATCAGCTTCGGGCGGTGTTCCAGGGCAAGGGCTTCCACTTCCGCCATATCCACCCGGAGGTCGGATTCGCTGACGTGGTACGGGATGACGTTGTACAGCTTGCCGGAGAAGTTGATGCGCATGCCGTGGGTCAGGTGGCCACCGTGCGCCAGGTCGAGGCCCATGATGGTGTCCCCCGGTTCAAGGAGCGCGAACATGGCTGCGGCGTTGGCCTGGGCGCCGGAGTGCGGCTGGACATTTGCGGCTTCGGCGCCGAAGAGGGCCTTGACGCGATCGATGGCCAGCTGCTCGATGACGTCCACATGCTCGCAGCCGCCGTAGTAGCGCTTGCCGGGGTAGCCTTCCGCGTACTTGTTGGTCAGGACCGAGCCCTGTGCCTGCATGACGGCTGCAGGAGCGAAGTTTTCGGAGGCGATCATTTCCAGCGTGGACTGCTGGCGGATGAGTTCCTGGGCGATCGCCTGCTCAACCTCCGGGTCCGCCTGGGCGAGTGGGCGGATCAGCGGTTCAACCATCGTGGTCTCCTTTTGAGATACTTATATTTACTGACTAATCAGCAACTGATATATTAGGACTGTTGCCATAGTATGTTGAAGATCACACAGCCGTCAACAGTCCGGCGGCAACTGAACCGCCAGACTTGGAATTGTGGCAAACGGGAGAGGCACATGAGCACTGCACTGGAAGCACCGGACACAGGCACGCAGGGAACGTCCTTGGCGGAAAACGCCTACCTGCTCCTGCGCGACCGGCTCATCATGCTGGACATCAAACCCGGAGACCCCATCAACGACGGGCAGGTCGCCGCGGAGCTCGGCATCGGACGGACACCCGTGCGCGAGGCCATCAAGCGGCTGGAAAGCGACCACCTTGTGGTCTCATATCCCCGCCGCGGAACCTTCGCCACCGGCGTCGACATCACCCAACTCGCGGACGTCTCCGAAATCCGCGAGCTGCTTGAGCCCTTGGCGTCACGGCGGGCTGCCCGCATGGCCAGCCCGAAGCTGAGGGAAGAACTGCGCGAGGTCGCCGCAGCCATCAGCGGCCTGGAGGCACACGACGCCGGCCAGCAGGACCTCATGCGCTACGACATCCAGGTGCACCGGCTCATCTACAGGGCCGCGGCCAATCCGCACCTCGAGGACGTGCTGATCCGCTACGACAACCTGGCAACCCGCATTTGGTGCCACATGCTGGACAAGATGCCTTCAGTGACGAGCCACGTCGCAGAGCACGCAGAACTGCTCAGTGCGATCGCCGACGGCGACGAGGACCGGGCGGCAGCGCTCGCCCTGCACCACGTGGCGAGTTTCGAAGAGTCGATCCGCAAGGTCCTCTAGGTCCGGCACCTACGCTGGCGCCTAGCCGTTCCTCTTCCAATGCTTGGGCCACTTCACGTTCAACAGCAGCAGCCCCAGCAAGAGCGCATCAACCGTCATCACTCCCGCCATGAAGTAAGCCCAACCGATGATCATGGCTCGATCACCACCAGTCGGCGGCCCGAGGTGCGGGGTTGCATCACAACACACATACCAATCTCCTGACCCGGATCCCCCAGTCAATCGATAGTCCACCAAGTGTGGCACGACGGCGCCCAAGAAGGAACGGCTCACAGCGGTTGACGAGTCAGCCGGGGCTGAGAACGCAGAACTCGTTGCCCTCCGTGTCGGCGAGGCACACCCATGGCACGTCGCCCTGGCCGACGTCGGCGTCCGTGGCGCCCAGGTCCCGCAACCGGGCCACCTCCGCCGCTTGATCATCTCCGGGGTACGGCCTCAGGTCGAGATGGACCCGGCCGCGCGCGGCATTCGCGGCGGGAGTCCGGACGAATTCCAAATACGGCCCAACGCCCTTGGCCGAACGCAGCCTCGCAAAATCATCAGTCTCCTCGTGCACAGTCCAGTCCATCGCCCCGCTCCAGAACCGCACCATGGCCCGCGGATCCGCACAACTGACCACCACCGCGGCGATCGGCCCGGTGTCCTGGTAGATCGGCCGAGGCTCCAACACGCAGAACACGTTGCCCTCCGGATCGGCCAGGACCGTCCACGGCACATCGCCCTGGCCGATATCGGCAGGCGTCGCGCCGAGCTTCACCAGGCGCGCCACAAGCTCCGCTTGATGGGCCTCAGAGGCGGTGGCGAGGTCGAGGTGGGCGCGATACCTCACCGTTTCGGGGTCAGGCACAGTGACGACATCGACGCAGACGGCGGCGGGGTCCGGCCCGGTGAAGCCCGCGGGTTCAACATTGCTCACACCGGGGCCTTCGCTGGAAATATCCCAACCAAGCGCCTCCGCCCAAAACCGGCCCAGAGCCGAGTCGTCCCGGGCCTTGAAATTCACTTGAACAAGTCGCAGTGCCATACCGCCCGATCCTATAACCAGGCAATACCCGGCTGAGCGGCAACATCCCAGGACACGCTGACCGGAGAGGCCGCGCATTTGACCGTGTTTGAGACGATGAACCACATGGACGCTGATGCTAGCCCTGCCAACGACCCCGATTCCGATCCGGGCGGTGCGCACCACGCGGGTGTGCAGTCCGTGGACCGGGCCATCACCGTGCTCGAAATCATCGCCCGCAACGGCGATGCCGGCGTGAGTGAGATCGCTGAGGAAATGGGCGTCCACAAGTCAACGGCATCGCGACTGCTGAGCGCCCTGGACGCCCGTGGCATGGTTCAGCAGAACCACGAGCGCGGAAAATACCAACTCGGATTCAACATCCTGCGCCTGGCCAGCGCCATTCCGGCCCGCCTCAGCTTGGTAAAGGAAGCCCGGGAAGATCTCGAAGCCCTTGCGGAGAAGTTCGCCGAGACCGCCAACCTGGCCGTGCTTCGGTCAAATTTCGCGGTCAACGTGGACCAGGCCATTGGCCCCAACACGCTTGGCACGCAGGACTGGATCGGCGGGCTCACCCCGCTCCACGCCACCTCCAGCGGCAAGGTCATGCTTGCAGCGCTGCCGCCTGGGACGCGTGACCGAGTTCTCAGGGAATCCGGCCAGGCACGATACACTCCGCAGACCATCACCGACCGCGACGAGCTGGAGCGGCAAATGCCGGTCATTGCGGAGGCCGGGTACGCCGCCACGTATGAAGAACTCGAGCGCGGACTCAACGCCGTCGCCGTTCCGATCCACAACCACAGCGGCATGGTGATCGGAGCCATCAGCCTTTCCGGGCCGGCCTTCCGTTTCGAGCCGGAAAAAATACCCGGCCTGCTCGATGCGCTCAAGCAAGCCGGGTATTCAATCAGCGTCAAGATGGGTTACACAGCAGCCGGCGGCGCCTAAGCGCCGTCGGCCTGGCGATCCAGCGCTGCCTGGGCGAGGTTTTCCGCCTCGGCTTTGATGGTGGTGTTGTCGCCGTGCCCGGTGCGGACCACGGTTTCCAGCGGAAGCGTCAGGAGGCGTTCCCGGATCGAGGCCAGGATGGTCGGGTGGTCGCTGTGCGACCTGCCCGTCGCCCCCGGGCCGCCGTTGAAGAGGGTGTCGCCAGTGAACACCGTGCCTTCGCTTTCCAGGTAGAAGCACGTGGAACCCGGTGAGTGGCCCGGCGTGTGGAAGGCGTGCAAAGCCGTGCCCGCCACTTCGAAGACGTCGCCGTCCGTGATGTAACGGTCCGGGCCGGCGTCCGGGTACACCTGCTCCCACAGGACCATGTCTGCCGGGTGAAGGTGGATCGGCGCGTTCACTGCCTTCGCGACGTCGAGCGCTGCTCCGATGTGGTCATTGTGCGCGTGGGTGAGCAGGATGGCGCGCACCTTCCGGCCACGGACCTGGCCGATGATTGCCTCCGCGTCGTGCGGCGAATCGATGATCACGCATTCGTCGTCATTGCCGACGATCCAGACATTGTTGTCCACGTCCCAGGTGCCGCCGTCGAGCGAAAACGTGCCCGAGGTGACGAGGTTCTCAATGGCGACACTCATCCGATTTCCACCACCGAACGGAGCACTTTGCCCTCGTGCATCTTGGCGAACGCCTCTTCCACCTGGTCGATGGTGATCCGCTCCGACACGAACGCGTCCAGGTCCAGGTTGCCTTGCTTGTAGTGCGCCACGAGCATCGGGAAGTCGCGGGACGGCAGGCAGTCCCCGTACCAGGAGGACTTCAGCGAACCGCCGCGGCCAAAGACATCCAGCAACGGCAGGTCGAGCAACATGCCCGGCGTCGGGACGCCCACCAGCACTACGCGGCCGGCGAGGTCGCGCGCGTAGAAGGCCTGCTTGTAGGTCTCCGGGCGCCCGACGGCGTCAATCACCACATCGGCACCGTTACCACCGGTCAGGGCCCGGATGGCCTCGACGGGGTCCTCCTGGCTGGAGTTGACACCGTGTGTGGCTCCCAAGGACATGGCCATCCCGATTTTGTTGGCGTCGATGTCCACGGCGATGATCGTCGTGGCGCCGGCCAGCTTTGCCCCGGCAATAGCGGCGATGCCGACGCCGCCGCAACCGATCACGGCCACGGACTCGCCCCGCTTGACCTCGCCGGTGTTGATGGCGGCACCGATTCCTGCCATCACGCCGCAGCCGAGCAGCCCGACGGCGGCGGGATCGACGTCGTCGTCCACTTTGGTGCACTGCCCGGCGGCTACGAGGGTCTTCTCCGCGAAGGCGCCGATCCCCAGTGCCGGGGTCAGTTCCGTGCCGTCCTCCAGGGTCATCTTCTGGGTGGCATTGTGCGTGTTGAAGCAGTACTGCGGCTGGCCCTTGGCACACGCCCGGCATTCCCCGCACACGGCGCGCCAGTTCAGGATGACCCTGTCCCCCGGCGCCACATCGGTGACGTCCGGGCCAACGGCGCTGACCACGCCGGTGGCTTCGTGGCCGAGCAGGATGGGGAAATCATCGGTGATGCCGCCCTGCTTGTAGTGCAGGTCGGTGTGGCAGACACCGCAGGTGAGGATGTCCACCAGCGCCTCCCCCGGACCAGGGTCCGGCACCAGGATGGTCTCCAGCGTGACCGGGGCGTTCTTTTCCTTGGCGATGACCGCTTTTACTTTATGAACCATTGGCTTGCGTCCCTTTCCTAGGTTCCGGGTTACTCGTTACGACGACAGACATTCCTCAGGCTAGCTGTCGGCGGGGACGTCGGCGATCTTGCTCGTGACCCAGCTGTGGAACGCCTCAATGTGGTGCTCGCTCGGTACCAGGACGCCGCCCTTGGCGTAGATCTTGGAGCCCATGGCCGGCTGGCAGCGTTCGCAGGCGTCGAAGTCCTGCTCGTTGACCCGGTGGAAGAGCTCCACCGAAGCGCTCACGTCCTTGCCGGATTCCACGACGCTGGGCAGGTACAGCCAGTCGCATTCGACGATCGTGTGGTCGGCAGCCAGCGGGAACATGCGGTGGATGATGACGTGGTCCGGAACAAGGTTGACGAAGACATTCGGCTTGATGGTCACTGCGTAGTACCGGCGGTCGTGGTCGTCGCCGACTCCGGGAATCCGATCCAGGCCTTCGGAACCATCAATCGTGAAGCCCTTGATGTCGTCACCGAACTCGGCGCCGTGGCCCACAAAATACTGCGCCGCCAGGCCGTCGGCGAACTCGGGCAGGACTTCGGTGAGTTCGGGGTGGATCGTGGCGCAGTGGTAGCACTCCATGAAGTTTTCGATGATGAGCTTCCAGTTGGCCTTCACGTCGTACTTGATGCGCCGGCCAAGGCTCAGGTTCGCGATGTCATAGTCGTCGACAGCCCTCAGATCCCCTAGGCGCTCCTCGATCGCGCCCATGACGTCTTCTTCGAACGACGGCGGCTCATCCGCGAGGCTGACCCAGACGTAGCCCATGTATTCCCGGACGTGGACCTTGACCAGCCCGTATTCGTTTCGATCGATATCCGGCATCTTGGTGAGGTTCGGGGCCGCGATGAGCTTCCCCTCAAGATCGTAGGTCCAGGCGTGGTACGGGCACTGGAACGAGCGGTTGGCCTCGCCGGACTCCTCCATGCACAGCTTCACGCCACGGTGCCGGCAGATGTTGTAGAACGCGCGGATCTCTCCCTTGCGGGTGCGGTTGATGAGTACGCTCTCACGGCCGATCTGCACGGTTTTGAACGAGCCGGCCTTTTCCAGGTCCGCGGTCCGCACAGCGCAGAACCACATTTGTTCGAAGATGTGTTCCTGCTCGGCACGGAAGATGTCTTCACTGACATAAGTGTGGCCGGGGAGAGTGGGGATCAGGCTGGGGGAAACAACTTCAGTGGTCATGCTGACTCCTATTCAGTGATGAACGTGGTTGGCGCTCGAGAGGACTAAGGGGTTGCCAGGACGCGCGGGGCATTGCGGGCGTTGAGTTGCCGGCGCCAACGGGTGAACAGTCGCGGCTGGTTCACACCTAGTACGCCCACTGGTTCCTCGCCCCGGTAGTACACGGCCAGGAAGCTGTGGTTCTCGAGCTGCCCTGCCTCAATTTCGACGCGCTCCGCGTCCCGCGCATGGCCGGCGAACTGGAGCGTTACTCCGTACTGGTCCGACCAGAAGTACGGCAGGTTGAGCGGTTGGGGTGCTGCTGAGTGATCCAAGAGCCCTGTCACGGCAAGGGCGGCACGTTCCTGGGCGCCGCTCCAATGCTCCACGCGATGGTGCTGCCCGCTGCGTTCGTCGTACCAGGCCGCGCAGTCTCCCACGGCGACCACGCCGGGGACGTTTGTCCGTCCCATCGAATCGCACGTGACGCCGTCGTCGATCGCCAGCCCCGAACCGGCCAGCCACCCGACGTTGGGGACCGCACCGATTCCGAGAAGTACGACGTCGGCGGAACGGTACTGTCCATCGCTGAGCCGGACGCCGGTCACATTTCCTTCGTAGCTGTAATACGAGTCGATTCCCGTGTCACAAATCAGTTCCACTCCATTGATCCCATGGAGCGTGGCCATGACGCCAGCCATCTCCGGACCGATCGGAGCGCTTAGCGGGATCGGGCTCTTGCAGATAATGGTCACGTCCATTCCCAGGCCCTTGGCCGTTGACGCCACTTCCGCGCCGATGAAGCCTGCGCCAACCACCAACAGGCGGCCGCCCGGAACGAGTTCCGGAGCCAGGTCCTGCGCATCCTCGAGAGTCCGCAGAGTAAAGACGTTGGATAGGCCCGCAAGTTCGGGCAGGGTGCGGGCCGAAGCTCCGGTGGCGATCACGACGCCGTCGGCCACCACCGTGCGTCCGTTGCCTAGGGTGATGGTCCTGCTGGCCGCGTCAAAGCTCTTCGCAGGCGAGCCCAACAGCCATTCAGCCTGCAGGGGATCCGCCATTCCCCCCTCTTCCGCTTCCAACATCAAGTGCTTGATGCCGATCTTTCCTGCCAGGAACTCCTTGGACAGGGGCGGACGGTCATAGGGCCGCTGCTGCTCATCTCCAATGATGATCAGCCGGCCACAAAAACCCTGCGCGCGGGCAGCGCGGGCGGCGGAAAGTCCAGCCAATGATGCGCCCACGATGGCCAATGTTTCCATGGCTTCCTCCTCGTTGAGCCGTTCGAAATTTTATTGCGCATTACGCAACGAACTTCGTTATGCGAAACAGTGTGACGGCCTTCACATCGCGTGTCAAGCAATCTGCGCAGTAATTTCCACCTCTTGACAAGCCCCTGTGAGGTCCATCACTCTGTTGCGTATTGTGATCTTCGTTGATCATGAAACAACCACCCGCAGGTTTTCGACCAATCCGGTGAAAGAGGTTCGTGAGATGCACAGTGCTTGTCCGCTTAGCTCGTTGGCTCCGGGGGACGCGATTCGACTCGAGACGTCTCCGCCGATTGCCGTATTCCACACCGAAGAAGGCGAACTCTTTGCCCTCGACGACACCTGCACGCACCAAGACGCCTCACTCGCCGACGGCTGGGTGGAGGACTGCTGGGTGGAGTGCCCCCTCCATGCTTCAAAGTTCAATCTCCGCACGGGAGCCGCCGATGCGCCTCCCGCCAAACTGCCCGTCAGGGTCCACGAAGTCCTGGTAGTGGACGGCCAGATCATGGTCAAGGAATCCGAGGACGAGCCCAACCTGCCGCCCGGGTTGACCGTCGACGGCCACGTCTAGCTTCCGGCGAGCCCCAAACTTCGATACGACTTACCTCAGGAGCAACACGCATGTCCACATCACCCCGCGTCGTCATTATCGGAGCCGGCATCGTCGGCGCCAATCTTGCGGATGAGCTGTCCACCCGCGGCTGGACCAACATCACCGTGGTCGAGCAGGGCCCGTTGACGTTGGCGGGTGGCTCAACCTCGCACGCCCCCGGCCTCGTGTTCCAGACCAACGCCTCCAAGGCCATGACCGAATTCGCTTCCTACACCGTGGACAAGCTGCTCTCCCTCAGCGATTCCGGCGTCTCCTGCTTCAACCAGGTGGGCGGCCTCGAGGTCGCCACCACGCCAGGGCGCCTGGAGGACCTCAAGCGCAAGCTGGGCTACGCGGCGTCGTGGGGTGTGGAAGGCCGGCTCATCGATCCGGACGAGTGCGCCAAGCACTACCCGCTGCTCAACCGGGAGAAAGTACTCGGCGGACTCTACGTCCCCTCCGACGGCCTGGCCTCCGCGGCCCGCGCCGTCGGCCTGCTCATCGCCAAGGCGAGCGCCGCAGGCGTCACGTTCCGCGGTTCCACTCCCGTCACCGGCATTGAACAGACAGGCGGCAAAGTCACGGGAGTCGAAACGCCCGACGGTGTGATCCCTGCGGACATCGTAGTTTCCTGCGCCGGGTTCTGGGGACCCAAGATCGGCGCCATGGTGGGCATGTCCGTGCCACTCCTCCCGCTGGCCCACCAATACGTCAAGACCACCTCCGTACCGGAGCTCGTGGGCCGGAACGATGCCTCGCGGCTGCTTGATCCCGCCAACGGCGCGTGGATGCCCATCCTTCGCCACCAGGACAAAGACCTCTATTACCGCGAGCACGGGGACCGGATGGGCATTGGCTCCTACGCCCACAAGCCCATGCCCGTGGACCTCCGGGAGCTCCCCGAGGTTGCTGCGGCGGACATGTCCGAGCACCGCATGCCATCCCGCCTGGCGTTCACCGAAGAGGACTTCCTGCCGAGTTGGGAGGACTCCAAGGAACTCCTTCCGGCACTTGCCGGCGCGGGGATTGCGGATGGCTTCAACGGCATCTTCTCCTTCACCCCCGACGGCGGTCCCTTGGTGGGCGAGTCCAAAGAGGTTGAAGGGTTCTTCGTTGCCGAGGCCGTGTGGGTGACGCACTCCGCCGGCGTGGCCAGGGCAGTGGCCGAGCTCTTGATCGAGGGCCAATCCCGGATTCCGCTCCACGAATGCGAAGTCTCCCGCTTCGAAGAGATCCAGACCGCGGAGAGCTACGTCAGCGAAACCTCCCAGCAGAACTTCGTAGAGATCTACGATGTCCTGCACCCGCTGCAGCCACGCGTCTCGCCCCGCGAACTGCGCGTGAGCCCATTCAATGCCCGGCAGAAGGAGCTCGGGGCGTTCTTCCTCGAAGCCCAGGGTTGGGAGCGCCCGCACTGGTTCGAGGCAAACCGCGGCTTGCTGGAGATCCTCCCGGAAGAATGGCGCGCACCTGAACGCGAACCGTGGGCCGCCATGTTCCATTCCCCCATTTCCGCTGCCGAAGCGTGGAAGACGCGCACCGCCGTCGCGCTCTATGACATGACACCGCTCAAGCGGCTGGAGGTTTCCGGCCCTGGCGCCGAAGCCCTCTTGCAGCGCCTCAGCGCCGGGAAGGTCGACAAGAAGCCGGGTGCGGTGACGTACTGCCTGCTCCTCAACGGCGACGGCGGCATCCGCAGCGACATTACGGTGGCCCGCCTCGACGAAACCACGTTCCAGGTAGGCGCGAACGGCAACATCGACTTCGCCTACCTCACCACCGAAGCCCGCAAACAGACCGCTGGGGACGTCACCCAGTGGGTCCAGGTCAGGGACATCACGGGTTCCACGTGTTGCGTGGGGCTTTGGGGGCCGCTCGCCCGCGAAATCATGGCCAAGGTGAGCGACGACGATTTCAGCAACGACGGATTGAAGTACTTCCGCACCAAGAAAGTCCGGATCGGCGGGATCCCTGTCACCGCGATGCGCCTGTCCTACGTAGGCGAGTTGGGCTGGGAGCTGTACACGACGGCGGAAAACGGTCAAAAGCTCTGGGACCTTTTGTTCGAGGCCGGCCAGGAGCAGGGCATCATCGCGGCCGGCCGCGGCGCGTTCAACAGCCTCCGCCTCGAGAAGGGCTACCGGCTGTGGGGCACCGACATGACCCCCGAGCATGAGCCCTTCCAAGCGGGCCTTGGCTTCTCCGTCGGCAAGGACAAGGAAGGATACATCGGTGCCGAGGCCCTCAAAGCCCGCCGCGAACTGCCCATCAACCGCCGCTTGCGTTGCCTGACGGTCGACGACGGCACGTCCGTTGTGTTGGGCAAGGAACCTGTCTATTTCAAGGGAGAGCCCGCCGGCTACGTCACAAGCGCCGCCTACGGCTACACCGTCCGAAAGCCCATCGCCTACGCTTGGCTGCCCGCCGAAGCGGGCGAGGGTGACACCGTCGAGATCGAATACTTCGGGAAGCGGATCCCGGCCACCATCTCTGCCGATCCCCTCGTGGATCCAACCATGGAAAAGCTACGGGGCTGACGCCCCTCCTGGCTACTCGACACAGCAATGGGGATCACTTCAAAGGAGTTCAAATAATGGCCAACGAAAAGTTTGACTACGTCATTGTGGGTGGGGGCAGCGCCGGATCGGTGCTGGCGGACAGGCTCAGCGCAGACCGCACCAAGACCGTCCTGGTCCTGGAGGCCGGCCGCAGCGACTACCCCTGGGACCTGTTCATCCAGATGCCCGCGGCGCTCACCTTCCCCAGCGGGAACA
The DNA here is from genome assembly GCF_030209785.1 of Arthrobacter sp. efr-133-TYG-120. Classification (NCBI taxonomy): domain Bacteria; kingdom Bacillati; phylum Actinomycetota; class Actinomycetes; order Micrococcales; family Micrococcaceae; genus Arthrobacter; species Arthrobacter sp. efr-133-TYG-120. The sequence goes on along the minus strand of NZ_JARVRI010000014.1, from coordinate 333,199 downwards.
GGTTCTATGACTGGCGCTACCAATCCGACCCTGAGCCGCACATGCACGGACGCCGGATCGCCCACACCCGCGGCAAGGTCCTGGGCGGCTCCAGTTCCATCAACGGGATGATCTTCCAGCGCGGCAACCCCTTGGACTACGAACGCTGGGGAGCCGACGCCGGGATGGAGACCTGGGACTTCGCTCACTGCCTCCCCTACTTCAACCGCATGGAGACCGCGCTGGCCGCGGAACCCGACGATGAACTGCGCGGACACGACGGACCGCTGGTCCTTGAACGCGGTCCGGCGCGCAATCCCCTCTTCCAAGCCTTCTTCCGCGCGGCCCAACAAGCCGGATTCGCACGGACCAACGATGTCAACGGGTACCGGCAGGAGGGCTTCGGTCCCTTCGACCGCAATGTGCACAAGGGCCAGCGGCTCTCCGCCTCCAGGGCTTACTTGCGGCCGCACCTCAACCGGCCTAACCTCACGGTCAGGACCCGGGCCCTCGTCTCGAAAATCAACTTCGACGGCATTGGAACGTCCGATGTCAGGGCCACGGGCGTGAGCTATCGACGCAACGGCAAGCAGCACAGCGTGGATGCCCAGGAAGTAGTCCTGTGCGGAGGGGCCATCAACACCCCGCAGCTCCTGCAGTTGTCCGGCGTCGGGGACTCCACGCACCTCACGTCCCTCGGCATCAAACCCGTAGTTGACCTGCCCGGCGTCGGCGAAAACCTGCAGGACCACCTGGAGGTCTACATCCAGCACGCCTGCACCCAGCCGGTGTCCATGCAGCCGAGCCTGAGCCTGTGGCGCTACCCGTGGATCGGCCTGCAGTGGCTGTTCGGGCGCAAGGGACCTGCTGCCACCAACCACTTTGAGGGCGGCGGCTTTGTGCGCTCCAACGAGGACGTGGCCTACCCCAACCTCATGTTCCACTTCCTGCCGGTGGCCGTCCGCTACGACGGCCAGAAGGCCGATGCCAAGCATGGCTACCAAGTGCACATCGGGCCCATGTACTCCGATGCGCGCGGCAGCCTGAAGATCACCTCCACGGACCCCACCGTCCACCCGTCCATGAAATTCAACTACCTTTCCACGGAGCAGGACCGGCGCGAGTGGGTCGAAGCCATCCGGATTTCCCGGCAGATCCTCGAGCAGTCGGCCATGGCGCCTTTCGATGGCGGTGAGCTCTCCCCCGGTCCAACCGTCCAGACGGACGAGGAAATCCTCGACTGGGTAGCCCGCGACGCAGAAACCGCGCTGCACCCGTCCTGCACGGCCAAGATGGGCCCGGCCACCGATCCGATGTCCGTGGTGGACCCGCTCAGCATGAGGGTGCACGGCACCTCGGGCCTGCGGGTGGCTGACGCTTCGGCAATGCCCTACGTGACCAACGGCAACATCTACGCGCCGGTCATGATGCTGGCCGAGAAAGCCGCTGACCTCATCCAGGGCCGCGAACCCCTCGCTCCGATCGCCGCCGAGTTCTACCGGCACGGCAGCAGCCCGGTTCCGGACAGCTTGGAAGGCCTGGACAGCCGGCCGCAGGTCACTCCCGCGAGGAACCAAGGAGCGGCATGAACAGCCCACAACTTTCCCAGACCCACACGGTGCGCGGCAGCTACGTTGACGGCGGCTGGCGGCAGTCCGCCGGAGGAATCCGCAGCATCAACTGCCCGGCGGACGGAACGCACGTTGCCGACGTCGCGGAATGCACCTCGGCCGACGCCGAGGCAGCGGTGGCGAGTGCCCGGAAGGCGTTCGACGACGGCGGCTGGCCGGGCACTCCGGAACTGGAACGCGGCGCGATTCTGCTCCGCGTGGCCGGGCTGCTCCAGCGGGACAAAGCCGGCTACGCCGCGGCCGAAGCCCTCGACACCGGCAAGCGACTGGTCGAAGCCGAATACGACATCGACGACGTCATCGCCTGCTTCCGCTACTACGGCAGCGTCGCAGGCACGGACGCAGGCCGCGTGATCGATACCGGCCGGCCCGGCGCCATCAGCCGGGTCGTCCATGCACCCGTGGGCGTCTGCGGCCTCATCACGCCGTGGAACTATCCGCTTCTGCAGGCTTCGTGGAAGGTTGCGCCGGCACTGCTCGCCGGGAACACCTTTGTCCTCAAGCCCAGTGAGCTGACGCCTTCGACGTCGATCCTGCTCATGGACACGCTGCGCGAAGCCGGCGTGCCCGACGGCGTCGCGAACCTCGTGACGGGAACGGGACCGGAAGTGGGGGCTGTGCTCAGTTCGGATCCGCGGGTCGATCTGGTCTCCTTCACGGGCGGACTGGAGACCGGCAAGCGGATCATGGTGGCCGCGGCGGAGACGGTCAAGCGCGTGGCCCTCGAACTCGGCGGCAAGAACCCGAATGTGGTCTTTGCCGACGCTGACCGTGAGGCCGCCATCGACAACGCCCTGACGGCTGTCTTCCTGAACTCCGGCCAAGTTTGCTCGGCCGGGGCGCGGCTCATTGTCGAAGAGTCCATTCACGAAGAGTTCGTGGCCGAGGTGGTTCGCCGTGCACGCCAGATCCGGCTGGGCGGCCCCTTCGACCAGGAGGCCCAGACCGGCCCGCTGATCTCCACGGCCCACCGGGACAAGGTCCACGCCTACGTGCAGGCCGGGGTTGCGGAGGGCGCCCGGTTGCTGTGCGGAGGCTTCATTCCGGACACCCCGGAACTGGGGCGTGGCAGTTTCTACCCGCCCACCGTATTGGACGGGTGCAAGACCTCGATGCGCGTGGTCCAGGAGGAATCCTTTGGCCCCGTCATGACGGTGGAAACATTCACCACCGAGGAAGAGGCCGTCCGGCTGGCCAACGATACCGTCTACGGACTGGCCGGCGCCGTGTGGACGGCAGACGCCTCGAAGGCCCAGCGGGTCTCCGAAGCGCTGCGCCACGGGACGGTCTGGATCAACGACTACCACCCGTACGTTCCGCAAGCCGAATGGGGCGGCTTCGGGCAGTCAGGCAACGGCCGCGAATTGGGGCTCGCGGGCTTGGCCGAATACCGAGAAACAAAGCACATCTGGCAAAACATCAGCCCCGGGCCCAGCCATTGGTTCGAGCCGTCACAGGCAGGAGTACAGCAATGAGCAGTCCTGACATATCAGTGCGCAACCTCTGGAAGGTCTTCGGACCCGGAGGTGAAAAGATCCCCAAGAATCCCGAGCTGTCGAGCTTGAGCTCCGGCGAATTGCTTGAACGTACCGGCTGCAATGCTGCCGTGCGGGACATGAACTTCGACGTCGCCAAGGGCGAGGTGTTCGTCGTCATGGGCCTCTCCGGATCAGGAAAATCCACCCTGATCCGATGCCTCACCCGGTTGATCGAACCGACGTCGGGAAGCGTCCTGGTGGACGGAAAAGACGTGTTGGATGCGGGAACCACCGAACTTCGGGAACTGCGCCGGAGGAAGATGTCCATGGTCTTCCAGCACTTCGGCCTCCTACCGCACCGCACCGTGCTGGACAACGTGTCCTACGGCTTGCAGATCCGCGGGGCGCCGAAAAACGAGCGTTACGCCAAATCCCGCGAAATCATCGAACTGGTAGGCCTCAAGGGTTACGAGCAGCATTTCCCCGATCAGCTTTCCGGCGGAATGCAGCAGCGTGTTGGGCTTGGCCGCGCCTTGGCGGGCGATCCGGACACCATCCTCTTCGACGAGCCGTTCTCGGCCCTGGATCCCCTCATCCGGCGCGATATGCAGGCCGAAGTCATCCGGCTGCACAAAGAGATGGGCAAGACGATGGTGTTCGTTACCCACGACCTATCCGAAGCGCTCAAACTCGGCGACCGCATCCTGATCATGCGGAACGGCGAGACTGTCCAGTGCGGCACCGGCGATGATCTTGTCGGTTCGCCAGCGGACAAGTACATAGCCGACTTCGTCTCGGAAGTACCCCGCGCGGATGTCCTGACGCTCAAATGGATCACCGATCCGGTAGCTTTGGGCACTCCCGGGGATGCTCCCGTCCTGAGCGCAGGCACCATAATCCGCGACGCCATCCCCACGGTCATGAACTCGACGTGTCCCGTGCTCGTGGAAGAGTCCGGCAAAATCACGGGCCAAATCGACCGCGACAGCATCTTGTCGGTCATCCGCAGCACGGAAGTTGCGGCGTGATGTCCACTCTAGTTCGCGATCGCGCCCCGGTTCAGGCCAGCGCCAACACCCTCCGCCCGCCGCGCAAGCGGCTGAGTCGCCGAGTTTTGCTCCTGGGTGCCGCCGGAGTCCTCTGGCTCCTCGGTTTCTTGTTCCTGCACGGCACATCGACCCTCACGCTGCCGGCGTCGGAATTGACTGACCTGCACCGTTCGCTCAACCAATTCAATGCCTGGGTCGCATCGAACCGGGCGGACAATCCCGTTTTCCAGTACGTCTTCACTCCCTTCCGTTCCGCCGTCGATTCAGTCGCAAATCTGTTCACCAGCACTTTTGCCGCCAGCTCTACCGGGCTTCGCCTACCGGAAATCGGCTGGCTGGGAACTGTCGGCCTGCTCAGCTGGATCGCCTTTGCGGTCGGCAATGCCCGGGTGGGATTGCTGACGGCGGCCGCATTCACGTTCTTCGGGCTCCAGGGCCTGTTTACGGAAGCGGCTTACACCTTCGCCCTCGTCCTCACAGCCGTGCTGTTCAGCCTGCTGATCGGCATCCCGCTCGGAGTCTTGGCCGGGATCTCGGGCCGGGTTTCCCAAGTGATCACTCCGGTCCTCGACTTCATGCAAATCCTCCCCACGTTCGTCTATCTGGCTCCTTTGGCCCTCATCTTCCTGATCGGCCCTGCCTCCGCCGTCATCGCCACGGTGATCTACGCGGTGCCTCCTCTCATCCGACTGACGGCACACGGAATCCGGAACATCCCGGAGAACACCAGGGAAGCCTCCGATTCCTTGGGCACCACAGGGTTGCAGCGGCTTCTCACCCTGCAACTCCCCCTGGCACGGCGCACCATCGTGATGGGGATCAACCAAAGCACCATGGCTGCTTTGTCCATGGTCACCATCGCAGCGCTGATCGCGGCGCCGGGGCTGGGACAAGTGGTTGTGCGTGCCTTGCAATCGCTCGACGTTGGGACAGCAGTCAACGCCGGCCTGTCGATCGTCCTCCTGGCCATTGTGCTGGACCGGGTCACCACGGCCGCCAGCCGCCGGGCCGAACCCGGAGCAGCCCGCAAGCGCCGGATATCGCGGAAAAGCCGGTACATCCTGCTCGCCGCCAGCCTCGTCGTTGTCCTTGTCATGGTCCAGCTTTCCCGGACGATGCTCTGGGCCGCAGCCTTTCCGAAGAACCTCAACTTTGGCCCGGACATCGTCAGCGGAGTCAGCGCTGCCAGCGCATGGCTGCAGACAAATCTGTCCCTGTTTACGGTGTCGTTCCGCGAGGCCCTGACCAACGGAATCCTTAACCCGTTCCAATCCCTTCTGACCGAGACCCCCTTCTACCTCCTCGTCGCGGTTGTCCTTGTAGCGGCTTACGCACTTGGCGGTTGGAAACTGGCACTGGTCACCGCCTCATGCCTGGCTGCGATCATTTACCTGGGCCTGTGGAGCGATGCCATGGTCACCCTGGCCAGCACCCTTGTTGCCACGGCCGTGGTCATGGTGCTGGGCATCATCTTCGGTGTGGCGATGGGCAGGTCCAACAAGGTGGACCAGATCATGCGGCCCATGCTGGATGCGGGCCAGACCATGCCTGCCTTCGTCTACTTGGTTCCATTCCTAGGCCTCTTCGGCGCAACGAGATTCACGGCCATCGTCGCTGGAATTATCTACGCAGCGCCTGTGGCCATCAAGATCACGGCCGACGGCATCGCGGCGATCTCCCCGACCGTCATGGAGGCTGCGGTATCCAGCGGGTCAACCCCGTGGCAGGTCATCACCAAGGTCCAGCTCCCCATGGCCAGGAAATCCCTGGCCCTCGCCGCAAACCAAGGCTTGATCTACGTCTTGGCCATGGTAGTCGTCGGAGCCCTGGTCGGTGCAGGCGGCCTGGGATACGACGTCGTCGCCGGCTTTGTCCAGAGCTCGCTGTTCGGCAAGGGCCTCGCCGCCGGCCTGGCCATCGTCTTCCTCGGCATCCTGCTGGACCGCATCACCCAGGCTGCGGCAGCCGACCCGGTCCGCAAAATCCGCTCAGCAAAATCGAGCGCGCACTAGTCCTCCCCGTTCACCGCCCCAACAAGGAGACCCCAACCATGAGTAGAACCAGACAGCTTTTGAAACGAACACTTCCCGTACTGGCCGGAACCGTTACCGCAGCCCTCTTGCTAGCTGGCTGCGGAGGCGCTTCCGTGAACCAAGCGGCAGCCGCAGGCTCCTCGGAAACGCCCTGCGGAACCGTCAATGTCGCCCTCAACGCGTGGGTCGGTTACACGGCAAATGCGGCCGTCTACAGCTACGTAGCCCAAAACAAGCTCGGTTGCACAGTAGTCCAGAAGGACCTGTCGGAGCAGATCTCCTGGCAGGGCTTTGGTTCCGGTGAAGTCGATGTCATCCTCGAGAACTGGGGTCACGCCGACCTCACGAAGCAGTACATCACGGACCAAAAAGTGGCTGTGGACGCCGGCCCGACGGGCAACGAAGGGCACATCGGCTGGTACGTACCACCATGGATGGTCCAGAAGTACCCGGACATCCTGGACAGCAAGAACCTGAACAAGTACGCCTCACTCTTTGCCACCTCCGAATCAGGCGGCAAAGGCCAGGTCCTGGACGGCGACCCCGCCTTCGTGACCAACGACGAAGCCCTGGTCAAGAACCTTGGCCTCGACTACAAAGTGGTCTTCTCGGGCTCGGAAGCAGCTCTCATCCAGTCGTTCCGTACGGCCGAAAAGAACAAGACACCGCTGCTTGGCTACTTCTACGAACCGCAATGGTTCCTCTCCGAGGTCCCCCTCAAGAAGGTCAGCCTGCCCGCCTACACCCCGGGCTGCGATGCCGACGCCGAGAAGGTGGCCTGTGACTACCCCGACTACAAACTGAACAAAGTGATGGCCAAGAAGTTTGCGGACAGCGGTTCTCCCGCGGCGAAACTGCTCAAGGCCTTCTCGTGGACCAACGCCGACCAGGACTCGGTCGCAACGGACATCCAGGGCGGCATGAAGCCGGATGCCGCCGCCAAGAAATGGGTGGATGCCCACCCCGATGTGGTGGCTGCCTGGCTCAAATAGCCCCTGACGTTTGCTTTGAAGCTCCCCGGATCCTGCGATCCGGGGAGCTTCTTTTTTGCCTTTCCGGCCGGGGGCTTCATCCCCGTCGCGCCATTCTATGCAACCACGTTGCAGTGATTGCGCCATCCACCCCACCTAGCTCCCACCCACCCTCCCAACTAGCTAGCACTTGTTGTCGTTTAGCGCCCTCAAAACGACAACAAGTGCTAGTCAGTTGCGCGACAGCCGAAGACCCTTGACGGTGACGCGCAACACATCTATTCTGGTGCAACAGCGTTGCGTTGAATGCAACCCCAAAAGTTCTTGGTGGATTCATGAAAAACGAAACATCCTCCGTGGCAGCCATCCCGGGAAGCGCTCCTGCCGGATCCAAAGGCGGATCCGGCGACCTTCCCGACGAAGCAGCCATCCAAGGCGGCACATCGATGCCAGCCAATAGCCACACAGTCAGCAAAGACACCCGGCGACGGGTCATCACTGCAAGCTTCATCGGCAATTTCGTCGAATGGTTCGACTACGCCGTCTACGGCTACCTTGCCGGGATCATCTCGACCGTCTTCTTCCCCGCCTCGGACCGGCAGACCGCACTGCTCGCCACGTTTGGCGTCTTCGCCGTCTCCTTCTTTGTCCGTCCATTGGGCGGATTCATCTGGGGCCACATCGGTGACCGCCTCGGACGCAAACAAGCGCTCTCCCTCTCGATCGTGCTCATGTCCGTGGCTACGTTCTGCATCGCCCTCATCCCCGGCTACAACACCATCGGCGTCATAGCGCCGGTCCTCCTGCTGCTCGTCCGGGTTGTCCAGGGCTTTTCGGCGGCCGGCGAATACGCAGGTGCCTCAGCCTTCCTGGTGGAGTACGCGCCGGCCAATCGGCGCGGACTCTATGCCGCCGTCGTACCTGCCAGCACGGCGGCAGGCCTGCTGCTCGGTTCCCTTCTGGCGGCACTTCTCAGTTCGGTACTGAGCGCCGAGCAGCTCGGCGAATGGGGCTGGCGATTGCCCTTCCTCCTGGCCGCCCCGATGGGCCTGATTGGCCGCTACATCCGTACCAAACTCGAGGACACCCCGGCCTTCCGCGAAATGGCCGCGAAGGACACCGCAGTCAAGGCTCCGGCCTTCGCGATGTTCAAGACGTACCGCAAGCAGCTGATCATCGCGACGGGCGCGGTGCTGCTCAACGCCGTCGGCTTCTACGTGATCCTCAGCTACATGCCGACGTACCTTTCCGAGGAGCTTCATTTCGGTGCAGCCGAATCGTTCTTGGCCACCACCATTGCCCTCCTCAGCTACATCGGATTCATCTTCCTGACGGGTATCGCCTCGGACAGGTTCGGCCGCAAGCGCATGCTCATCACGGCTTCCGTACTGTTCGTGGTGCTGACCGTTCCGGCGTTCATGCTCCTCGACACCGGCAATTTCCTGGTCATTGTCCTGGTCCAGATCCTGCTGGGCGCCATGCTCACCCTCAACGACGGCACGCTGCCCAGCTTCCTTGCCGAGCTCTTCCCCACGAGGGTCCGCTACAGCGGCTTCGCCGTCAGCTTCAATCTCTCCAACGCCCTGTTCGGCGGCACCGCCCCGTTCATGGCAACACTCCTCATCGGCCTGACCCACAACCAGCTGGCCCCCGGCTGGTACCTCGTAGCAGCCTCCGTCATTTCCCTCATCGCGGTCCTCTTCGCTGTGGAGACTTCCAAGAAGCCCCTCCAGCAGGACTGAAAACAACCCACCCATTGAAAGGAACACCACCCATGACCATCACCGAGAATGAAGCCGTAAGCGACGTCGCCAAGCTTGAGCGCCTCAAGGTCCTCAACAACGGAGAGAAAGTCTCCCTGACGTTCTCCGACACAGAGTTTGAACGACGCCTCGCGGGTCTTCGCCGGATCATGGCCGAGAAGGATCTGGACGCCGTTGTCCTGACCAGCTACCACTCCATCAAGTACTACTCCGACTTCCTGTTCACCTACTTCGGCCGTTCCTACGCCATGGTGGTCACGGCCGACGACACCGTCACCGTTACCGCCAACATCGACGCCGGAATGCCGTGGCGCCGCAGCTACGGGGACAACCTTGTCTACACGGACTGGCGCCGGGACAACTACATCTTCGGTATCCAGGAAGTCCTGCGAACCCGCGGGATCACCGTCCGCCGCTTGGGTGTCGAGGACGATTCCCTTCCCCTGGACAACCGCAACAAGATCCAGGCCGCCTTCTCCGGGGCCACGCTGGTGGACGTCGCCCAGGCCGCCATGCGCCAGCGCATGATCAAATCGGCCGAAGAGATCGAGGTCATCAAGCACGGCGCCCGGATCGGCGACCTCGGCGGCGAGGCCATTCGCAACGCCATCACGGCAGGAATCACCGAGTACGAGGTTGCCCTGATCGGCACCGAAGCCATGGTGCACGAGATCGCCCGGACGTTCCCGGACTCCGAGATCCGCGACACCTGGGTGTGGTTCCAGTCCGGCATCAACACGGACGGCGCCCACAACTGGGCCACCACCCGCAAGATCCAGGAACACGACATCCTGTCCCTGAACTGCTTCCCCATGACCTCGGGCTACTACACGGCCCTGGAGCGCACCCTGTTCTACGGCGAACCCGATGCCCGCTCCCTGGAACTGTGGAACATCAACGTGGAGGTCCACAAGCGTGGCCTCGAGCTCATCAAGCCCGGGGCGGTCTGCAAGGACATCGCTGCTGAGCTCAACGAGATCTATGTTTCGCACGGTCTTCTCGCCAACCGCACCTTCGGCTACGGACACTCGTTCGGGGTCCTCTCGCACTATTACGGCCGTGAAGCCGGACTGGAACTGCGCGAGGACATCGACACGGTCCTGGAGCCCGGCATGGTGGTCTCCATGGAGCCGATGATCACCGTCCTCGATGGCCAGCCGGGTGCAGGCGGGTACCGGGAGCACGACATCCTAGTGGTCGGTGAAGACGGTGCCGAGAACATCACCAAGTTCCCGTTCGGCCCGGAATACAACATCATCGGCGCCTAACCCCCACTTCCCGTGGACATGCCCAGCCTTGCGCCCGAGCAATGGACATATGACTCATATGCTCATTGCTCTCGGCCAAGGCTGGGCATGTCCCCATTAAAAGAGCCATATAGTGACCATCATGACCCCAGCAGAACCGCGTGCAGAACCGCGTGCAACCACCAGCGAAACCCCGGCCAACGGCGATTCCAAAGGCGCTTCGGTACTCGAGAATGCCATTGCCGTGCTCCGCAGCTTCACCGCCGAAGAACCCTTGCTGGGAGTCACCGAGATCGCCGGCAGGATCGGCTTGCACAAGAGCACCGTGTCCCGGATCCTGGCAACCTTCGAACAAGAACATCTGGTGGAGCGCGACCCCGAGTCCCGCCGCTTCCGGCTCGGCTTGGGGATGATCGCCCTTGCCGGCCCCCTCCTTGCCGAACTGGAAGAGCGCCGCGTGGCCTATCCCGTGCTGCGTGAGCTGAGCGAACGGACAGGCGAGACGAGCGCGCTCATGGTGTGGAACGGGAGCGAATCCATGTGCGTAGAGCAAATCGCCAGCCGCCACCAGGTCAAGCACCTCGCCCCGCTGGGTGCCCGCTACAACGAGGCGCTCAGCTCCTCGGTGCAGGTCTTCCTCGCCGCCGAAGACGCCGACCGTGTCCGCAAGCTCCTCCGCAGCGGCTCCATTACATTGCCCGGTCTCGACGACGAAGCAATCGAGGCCTACCTGCTTCGGCTGCAGGAGTCCGTGACCCGGGGCTGGGCCTTCAATTTCGGCGAAACGTCCATCGAAGAAGTCGGCGTCGCATCGCCCGTCTTTGACCACCGCGGAGACATCGTTGCCTCCGTCCTGATCCCGGCGCCGAAGTTCCGGGTCTCGCAGGACACGCTCGCCAGCCTCGGCGAGGCATGCCAAGACGCAGCCCGCAAAGTCACCACGCGCCTGGGCGGCCGCGCCCCGCACTAACTCCCAAGTAGCTCGCATTTGTTGTCGTTATGAGCCACCATCACCAAGCAGTTAGCCCGCGACCACGGCGAGCGCTTCCTCGACGCTGTCCACCAGGAAGATCCGGCCCTCCATCACCTTCCCGGCAGCAAGGCTCTGCAACATGGGCCATGCGGGATACTTGTACTCCCAATGATCGCGCCCTACGAGCACCATGGGCGTGACGGTTTCCGGGGCGCCGTAGAAGTTCTCGCACGCGTCCTGGAAGATTTCCTGCACGGTGCCGGCTGAGCCCGGAAGGAACACGATCCCGCCGTTGCATAGCTCCAGCAGGATCGCTTCGCGCACGGAGTTGGCGAAGTACTTGGCGATGTGGGTGGCGAAGAGGTTGGGCGGCTCGTGTCCGTAGAACCAGGTGGGGATGCCCAGCGACGTCGTTCCGCTCGGATGGTGCCCGACGACGGCGGCCGCCGCCCGCGCCCACGCCGTCACCGAGGGACGGAAACCCGGCACCGCCGCGAGCGACTGCAGCGCGGAGGCGAAGTCGGCGTCGGGCAGTCCGCTCAAGTAGGCGCCCAAATTGGCGGCTTCCATGGCACCGGGCCCACCCCCGGTGGCTACCGTGAAGCCGGACAAGGCCAAGAGCCGGCCCAGGCGCGCCGCGTCGTCGAAGTCCTGTGTTCCGCGTTGCGCGACGTGGCCGCCCATGACTCCCACGATCTTGTTCCCCGCGAAATCCCCGTTGCCCAGGAGCTCGTCCAAGGCGTCCCCGATAGCGTGGTCGTGCAGGGCTGCGGCGAGGGTGGCGTCCAGGCTGGTCCGTTGCCCCGGCACGATGCTCCAGTGGTAGACCTGGGCATCCAAGGTGGCTTCGTATTCCGTGGAGTCAATGTCCTCGTACAGTTCGGCGGCGCTGTAGAGGCTGCCCCGGTACGGGTTGAACGGCACCCCGCGCAGCTTCGGAAAGATGAGTGCGCCGCGGCTCCGCAGGGAGTCCTCGACGCCGTCGTCGAAAGTACAGCCCAGGAAGATGGCGCCCTGGGGATCCAGCCGCTGCAGGTCGGCCCGTCGGCCCCGTAAGTCCAGCGACTGGGCGTGCCAACCGTGCATCGTTGCGGCACCGGAGCTCAGGAGCCTGTCGAAATGGGCCACGCTCTCAATGTCGAGCGTGCGGGGACTGGGAGTCAGTGCGCGCGACGGATTCATGGCATCAGCGTAAGCCCGCGGTTCCCGTTGCGCAGGAGTCTCCCGTCCAGTGCATCATGGAGCATGCAGACTTCCGAACAGCAGAGCAGCGTCCGGCCCCGGATCGGCATTCCCGTCCGCCTCAGCAGCTCCGAAAGCACGGATCCCCGCGTGGGAGAGGCGAATGAACTCTTCGACTTCATCGTCGAACTAGTGCGCGACTCCGGTGCCGAGCCTGTACTCCTGGACGCCTCCTTTACCGACGAAGCCGGTCCGCTGGCCGCCGAGCTTCGCTCCCTCAACGGGGTCCTGCTGCCCGGCGGCGGAGACCTGGATCCGCGACTCTATGGTGAAGAAGCGACTGACGCCTGCTACGACGTCAACCCTGACCAGGATCGCTTGGACTTGGCGGTGGCCCGTGGATCGCTCGACGCCGGCTTGCCCACCCTCGGAATCTGCCGCGGCCACCAACTCCTCAACGTGGTCTACGGCGGGACGCTCATCCAGGACATGCACCCCTCATCGGTCGAGCACAACGGCCTCAGCCCGGCGGAAGGCGAGCTCAGCGCCTGGGCGTGGCACGACGTCGAACTTTCACCGGAATCCAAAGTGGCTGGACTCTACAACGCACGGGGCTCGGTGCGGATTGCTTCGGGACATCACCAAGCCGTGGCCCGGATAGGCGATGGCTTGGTGGTGACGGCGGTCGCGGAGGACGGGACCGTGGAAGCCCTCGAGGATCCGCAGCGCTGGGTGGCATCCGTGCAATGGCATCCCGAGGCCTCGCAGCTGCCCGACGAGGAACGGCTCGCCCCGTTCAAGGCGTTCGTGGAGGTCTGCAGGACGCTGCGTCCGGTGGGGTGATGGAGCGGGACGCCCCCGCTCGCCGGAAACAATTTCCCGCGCCCGTGAACCTGACCGCTCCGGAATTCGTCTCATCAATGTGGCAAGCACCTTCGCGCCACCGGACACGAGAAGCGGGGAACCAAACATGAGGAGCAACCCCAAGGCCATGATGGTCATCGTTGGAGCGGCAGCCCTGATTGCCATGAGCGGTTGCGGGGCGTCCGGAACCGGCTACCAGGGCGCATCGTCGAGCCCACCTTCCGCCGCGTCGTCGACTGCTCCGCCGTCGGGGACCTCGCAATCGCTCACTATCACCATCAAGGACTTCGATTATCAAGGACCTGTCTCGGTCAGCCCGGGCGCCAAAATCACCGTGAAGAACGAGGACACGCAGGCCCACACGGTCACCTCGGACGACGGAAAGGCGTTCGACGCCGCCGTCGACGGCGCAGGCGGAACGGTCCAGTTCACGGCGCCCACCACACCGGGCAGCTACCCCTACCACTGCGCGTACCACTCCAACATGCACGGAACGCTGGTCGTGAAATGAGCACAGCAAAATGAGCACTCGTGAAGCGGCCCGCCGCAAGCCGGCGAGCCGCAAGCCAATGGACATTCTGTTGAGGCTGCTTGTGGCGGCAGCCCTGGTCGTCGACGCCGTGGTGCATTTCGACCTTGCCTCCGGTTACCAGTTGGGTGCCCCTGGCGGAATCGGTGAAGGCAATCTGTTCCGCCTTGAGGGCGCGGTCGCAATCCTCGTCGCCCTGTATGTCCTGGTCCGCGGCAGTCGGCCAGCCTACGCCGCCGGGGTGGTCGTCGCTGGAAGCGCCTTCATTGCGGTCCTCCTCTACCGCTATGTCGACATACCTGCCATCGGTCCGCTCCCGTCCATGTACGAGCCCGTATGGTTTTTCGAGAAGACCCTCAGCGCAGTCGCCGAGGGACTGGGCGCAGTCCTTGCCGGCGTCGGCTACGTCCGTCAACGCAGCAGCGCCCGACGCTCGTCCTGATGTCTGGACATGTCCCAAACAAGACCCCTGAAACGGCGCATTAAACGCGCCTCCAGCACCCTTGACCCGCGCAATGCTCCTGCTATCATCAGTAAAGCAGTATGTCCTATCAAGCGAACATGAGCGGACATGCTTGCAACTTCCAGGACGGTCCTGGAATGCGAGGGAGCATGCAATGGCGAATCAACTTGGCCTCACTATCGACCGTTCTTCCCCTGTGCCTTTGTACCACCAGGTGGTCCAGGGCATCGAGGCCGCCATCCACAGCGGAGTGCTGGAGCCCGGCAGCCGTTTGGACAACGAGATAGACCTCGCCGCCCAGCTCAACCTGTCCCGGCCCACCATGCGCAAGGCCATGGACGAGCTCGTCCGCTCGGGCCTGTTGGTCCGCAAGCGCGGCGTCGGCACACAGGTAGTGTCGAGCCAGGTCCGCCGGCCCCTGGAGCTCTCCAGCCTCTACGACGACCTGACCAACAACGGCAAGAAGCCCACAACGCAGGTCCTGAGCTTCTCGCACATGGAGGCGGACGCTGCGACGCTGACCGCCCTCCAGCTTCCGGCCGGTTCCAAGGTGTACCACTTCACCCGCTTGCGCAAAGTGGGCGGCAAGCCCCTGGCGCTCATGGAGAACTGGGTCCGCGACGACATCGCCACCATGGACGAGGCCATGCTCGCGGAAGAAGGCCTCTACGCCATCCTCCGCCGCGGCGGCGTCAATTTCCGGCTCGCTTCGCAGCGGATCGGCGCCATGATCGCAAATGACTACCAGGCACCGCTCTTGGAGGCGGAAGTCGGCTCGGCATTGGTCACGATGGAACGGACCGCCGTCGACGACACCGGACGCATGGTGGAAACCGGCCACCACGTGTACCGGGCCGATTCCTACAGCTTTGAAATGACACTCGTACAGCGCTAACGCAAGGACACAACTTCATGGCCAACTGGGTCTATCCACTGGGAACCGCCAACGACGGCGATTGGGACATCTCGCTCGGAACCTCCGATTCCGCGTTGACTGTGGACGGGTGGGCCCACACCGGGCTCAAGGTGGCCACGCTCGCCGCGGGCGCCGCCGTCGAACTCCCCGCCGCAACTGAGGAGCGGATCATTGTGCCGCTCAACGGCGCCTTCACGGTGACGGTCGACGACGTCGAGTATCCCCTCGCGGGGCGGGCGTCGGTTTTCCATGGCCCCAGCGATGTCCTGTATTCCGGCACGAACGCCGCGGTCACCATCAGTTCGCCCGACGGCGGCCGAGTCGCCGTCGCGACGGCCCCCGCCAACGCGTCGTACCCCACCAGGCTCGTGACCGCGGCCGAAACCCCTGTGGAGCTGCGCGGAGCAGGCAACTGCTCCCGCCAGGTCCACAACTTCGGCACTCCCGCCGCCCTTGAGGCCGACCGTTTCATCGTCTGCGAAGTGCTGACGCCCGCAGGCAACTGGTCCTCCTATCCTCCGCACAAGCATGACGAGGAAAAGGACGGCGAAACGGAGCTTGAGGAAATCTACTACTTCGAGACCCGCGTGGCTCAAGGCTCGGGCGCCCCTGCCGACGCCGATGCAATCGGCTATCAGCGTGTCTACGCCTCAGATGAACGGCCGATCGATGTGGCCGCGGAGGTTCGCACGGGCGACGTCGTTCTTGTTCCCTACGGCTGGCACGGCCCCGCCATGGCCGCTCCCGGCTACGACTTGTACTACCTGAACGTCATGGCCGGCCCGGGACCTGTGCGGGAATGGCTCATCAGCGACGACCCCCACCACGGGTGGGTGCGGCAGAGCTGGGACGGACAGGACATCGACCCCCGCCTGCCGTTCGGCGCCTAAGGAGCCGCACACCCAATCCCCACCGCCACCCTGGCGGCGTGGGCCCAAGCAGTTGTTGTCGTTCTGGGCCGTCAAAACGACAACAACTGCGAGCTAGTTGGGACCTGTAATCGCCTAACTCGCCTTCGCCCCCACTAGCGCCACTCTGACGGGAACTCCGCTTGCCAGCGACTCCTGCGCGGCATCCGCCACACGGGAAGCTGCGACGGCGTCCTCGGGGGTGCACGGGTTTTCCCGTTGGCCCAGGACCAGTTCAACGAAGGCCGCCATTTCCGAGCGGTAGGCCTGGTCGAAGCGTTCGGCGAAGGTCTTGTGGGGTTCTCCGGACGGGAAGGCGATCCCGGCCTCGGCTGATTCCATGGCTGTCTTGTCGTCCAGGCCAACCATGACGGAACGCTTGGAGCCCTGGATTTCGAGGCGGACGTCATGTCCCGCACCGTTGTAGCGGGTTGCCGAGACCGTGCCGACCGTCCCGTCGTCGAAGGTGATCAGAGCCAAGGCGGTGTCCACATCGCCCACTTCTCCGATGGCGGGATCGCCGTTGTTGGAACCCTTGGCATAGACCTCTACGATCTCGCGGCCGGTCAGCCAGCGCAGGATGTCGAAGTCGTGGACCGAGCAATCGCGGAACAACCCGCCGGACGTTGCCAGGAACTCCACGGCCGGCGGTGCCATGTCGCAGGTCACGGCGCGCAGTGAGTGGATCCAGCCGAGCTCCCCCGCTTGGTACGCACGCCTGGCTTCAAGGTAGCCGGCATCGAAGCGACGCTGGTGGCCGATCTGCACCACGCCATTGTTGGCACGGATATGTTCCAGGACAGGCAGCGAATCGGCCACATTCATGGCTACAGGCTTCTCGCAGAACACCGGGATACCGGCGTCCACCCCAGCTCGGATTAGTTCCGGGTGCGTACCCGTGCCGGTTGCGATCACCAGCCCATCCACGCCGGAGGCGATCAACGCCTCCACCGAGGGCAGGAACTCGGCGCCGAGACCAGCTGCGACTCGACGGGCGTGGTCTTCAGCCACGTCCGTGAGCCGCAACTCCACGTTGATGCCTTGTCCATTCAATTCCCCGTTGAGGGCCGCGATGTTGCTGGCATGCATGACGCCGATCCGCCCTACTCCAACCAGCCCGAGAACGACGTCCTTCATAGTGCTACCTCCGTTGAAAAAGCTGAGCTGTTGCGGGATTCCGCGGCCTCAACCGTGAACGCCCGCCGGAATGCCTCGAGCGCCTCCATGTCGTCTCCGCTGGCCCATGCCTCCATGCCGACGGTGCCTTCGTAGCCCGCGGCGACGAGCGCCCGAGCCACAGCCAGGTAATTGATTTCGCCGGTGCCGGGTTCACAGCGGCCGGGGACGTCCGCCACCTGGATCTCGCCGATGTGCGGCAAGGCGGTACGCACCAGTTCAATGAGGTTCCCCTCCCCCAATTGAGCGTGGTACAGGTCCAGCATCATCTTCACGTTGGGATGTCCGGCCGCCTCCACGAGCGCCAAAGTGTCCTTGGCCCGTGCGAGCGGAATTCCGGGGTGATCCAGCACGGTGTTGAGGTTTTCGAGGCAAAACGTCAGTCCGTGCTTTTCCCCGAGCGCGCCAAGGCGTTCAAGGGTCCGGGCACCCGTGATCCACATACTGCCGTTGGCCCGGTAGGCGGGACGGGCTGCTTTGCCGTCGATCAGCTCCGCCGAGTGCACCACCATGCGGCTGACGCCGAGTTCCAAAGCGGTCGGAACCAGCGTCTCGGCCGTCCTCACCACGTCATCGGCGGTGTCGGCGTCAACCAGGCTCCCGGAGGTGTACCCGGTCATGGAGGAAAAGACCGCGCCGCTCGACTTAAGCGCCGCAATGTCCTTGTTCCTCGAGTCCCAGAGTTCGACGTCGAATCCTGCCTCATGGATCCGACGTACCCGCTCGGCGAACGGCAGTTCCGTGAAGACCATTTCGGCGCAGACAGCCAGCCGCATCAGACACCGGCCTTGCTGTTGCTCGAAACTGCAGGTACCGCCACCGGTCCGCCTTGCTGGACCGATTCGATGCAGGCCAGCGCCACCGCGAGGGCGCGCCGCGCATCCGCGGCTCCCGGGGTGAGGGTGAAAGCGCCCGACGGCGGTTGCGTGCCATCGCGGCGCGCGCGGACTGCCGCCGCGAAGTCCACGAGCTCAGCGGTGTAGGCTTCGCGGAACAGTTCCACGTTGAGCCTCGGAGTCTCAGCGGAAAGGCCCTCTGCCGTGTACCTCAGGGCAGCCGTTTCAGTGGGCCGTCCGGCCTGCACCATGCCCTTGGAGCCGAAGACTTCGCCCCTGACGTCATAGCCGTACAGCGCACTGAAGTTGGCTTCCGCCACCGCCAGGGCGCCATTGCTGTAGCGGATGGTGACCACGGCGGTGTCCAGGAATCCCTGGTCACGAAGGCTCGGCTCAACCAGTGCGTCCGCGACGGCGTAGACCTCCACCGGTTCGGCGCCTTCGTTGAACCAGTTCAGAGTGTCGAAATCGTGGATGAGGGTTTCCAGGAAAATCGTCCAGGCCGGAATCCTGGCTGCATGTCCGATGCTCCCGGTACCCGGATCCCTTGTCAACGAGCGCAAGAGCTGCGGCTCCCCTACAATTCCTTCGGCCAGGTCCTTCTTCGCGGCTTGGAAGTCGGTGGCGTAACGGCGATTGAAGCCGATCTGGAAATGTACCCCGGCGGTTTCGACCGCGAGGAGGGCGGCGTCGAGCTCTTCGAGGCTCTGCGCGGCAGGCTTCTCGCAAAATACGTGCTTGCCGGCGGCCGCGGCCTGGGCGATCAGGGAAGCGTGAAAACGCGCCGGACTGGCGATGATGACGGCATCGATGTCAGGATCGGCCAGGATGTCCGCGGCGTCGGGGGTGACCTTCGCCGTACCAAGCTGGGAAGCCACGGACGCGGCGGAGTCCACGTTGGGATCGGCGACGGCGGCCAGGACCGCACCCGGAACCCTGCGAGCTATGCTTTCGCCGTGGAACGCTCCCATCCAGCCGGACCCTATGAGTCCAAGCCGCACAGGCGTGGGGAGACTGGAGGAGTGCTGTTCGATGTAGGCCATGGGCCCGTCCTTTCGATAGTCAGTACAACAATTGCTCAGGCGGCATTGCCTTCGCCCTGGAATTCAATGCCCACTTGGCGGCGGATTTCATCGGCAACATCCATCGTCCGGATGGAGGAGGCCAGGGGCCGTTGTTGGGTTTCCGTCTCACCCGCGGCGATGGCGCGGGCCACCGTTGCGGCTTCGAAGTGCAAGCCTTCCACATGCCCGCCCGCAGCCTCGTTGTGGCGAAGCCGCGTGCCGTCCGGGAAACGGAGCTCGAAACCGCCGGGCATATTGAAGGGGCCGTCGATGGTCAATGTGGCCTCGGAGCCAACGATCGTCGCCGCGGTGGGGGTGAAATTATGCAAGTGCGTATTCATCACGGCCTGGCCCCCGCCCGTGAATTGCATGATGGCGGAGAGTTGGGCGTTGACACCCGATTCGTGGGGCTCGCCGAAAGCGCTCAAGCGTTCCGGGGCGCCGAGGACTTCGGTGATGAGGGCCAGGGGGTAGGTGCCGAGGTCCAGCAATGGCCCGCCAGCCAGAGCGGGATCGAAGATGCGGTGGCCGCGTTCAAAGTGCTCACCGTATTCCGCCAGGACCGTCGTTACGGTACCCAGCGTCCCG
The DNA here is from genome assembly GCF_030209785.1 of Arthrobacter sp. efr-133-TYG-120. Taxonomy (NCBI): domain Bacteria; kingdom Bacillati; phylum Actinomycetota; class Actinomycetes; order Micrococcales; family Micrococcaceae; genus Arthrobacter; species Arthrobacter sp. efr-133-TYG-120. The sequence continues at coordinate 313,549 of NZ_JARVRI010000014.1, read as the reverse complement.
GCGTCGAGCACTTGCCGGATCACGTCGAACTTCGGAAGGAAGAAGCTCCACATAGCCTCGGCGGCGAAAACGCCGGCTGCCTTGGCCCGCGCGGCGATATCCCGTGCCTGCGCGGCATTCAGGCCGATCGGTTTCTCGACCAGGACGTGTTTGCCGGCGTCGATGGCCATCAAAGCAGCCGCATGGTGGAAGTTGTGCGGAGTGCACACGTACACAATGTCTATGTCCGGAGCCGCGGCCAGCTCTTCGTAGCTTCCATAGGCGGCGGGCACGCCGAAAGCATCCGCGAACGCCTTGGAGCGGTCCAGGGAGCGGGAGCCGACGGCGGCGATCACTTGCGTTGAGTGGGCCTGCACCGATTCCGTGAAGCGTTCGGCAATCCACCCCGGACCCATGATCCCCCAGCGCAACGCCGGAGCGTCGCGCGAATCCGGCACCCTTGATACTGGCAGACCGGATGAAACCATCAGTAGATCACCTTTGTGTAGGCTCCGTCGCTGTGGAGCGAGCGGATCATCGCTTGTGCGAGCTGCGACGCGCGCAGGCCATCCTCACCCGTGGCGAGCGGCGCCGGCTCTCCCTTTTCGAGGGCGGAGATCCAGGCCTGAAGTTGCAGGCGGTACGCGTCGGCGAAACGTGGACGCCAGTCTGCGGGGATTTCGGAGCTGCGCTTCCCTTCCTGCCGGACATCGAGGGCGGCCGGTTCCGGGAGCGCGGCAGTGCCGAACTCCGAAACAACCTCGCACCGGGTGGTGTAACCGTACTGGGCGTTGAGGAAGAGTTCGAGCGTTGCCAGGGTGCCGTCGGCTGCGCGTAGGAGCATGAAGGCCGGGTCCCGCAGGTCACCCGTGCTGTACCGGGAGCTCCGCCCCGCTTGCCAGGACACCTCAGTGATGGGCGAATCCAACAGCCAGGGGATGATGTCCAGCTCGTGGATGGCCGAGTTGGTGATGGCGGACTCCGAGCTCGCGCCCGGTCCTGCGGATACGGTCCGGCTGGTGCAGTGGACCTGCAAAGGCTCGCCTTGCGTGCGTGCCCGGGTGGCTTCGCGCAAGGCGACATAGCCGGGATCGAAGCGCCTCATGAAGCCCATCGACAGCAGCCGCGCACCCGTTGCGGCCAAGAGGTCGGCTTCGGCCTCCACCACTTCGCGGCTTTCCAGGAGCGTGGGAGCCAACGGCTTTTCGCACAATACCGGGGTCATCGCTTCGAAGCATTCCAGCACCAGTCCCGCATGGGTGGAGTCATGGGAAGCGACGACGACGGCGTCAACGTCGCTGGAGTTGATCAGCTCGGAGGGGTCGGTGGTGATGCGTGCGGATGGCGGCGCCGCAGCTGCCGCACGTCCGGCGTCGAGGTCTGCCACGAAGGTGACTTCGGCCCCGCTGATGGTGGTGGAGAGGTTCCTGATGTGGTCTGCGCCCATGACACCGGCGCCGATAACGCCAACCCGGATCGGCATGCTGTCTTCCCGTCTACTACTTCGTGCACATTCCCGCAGTGGCATGGCGAGCGGGGGCCCGTCCGGTTTTCCGGCGGACCCCCCTCTCCGTCCGCGCTGTCTCCCCGCGCGCTAAGCGTGCCGCGGGCTGCTTTCCCTTGAATTGTCAGCTGCGCCCGCGACGTCGGTCACTTCGGATACCCCGGCGACTTCGGCTTGGACTTCCTTGAGGGCCTGGGTGTGTCCGCCGAGTTGTTCGAGTTCGTGGGCGAGTTCGGCCAGTTCCGCGCCGCCGGCCATCTGGGCGGTGAGTTCGTCCAGGGTGATGTCCTTCTTGTCGTAGTAGCCGATGGACTTGCCGCGCTTGAGCAGCAGGAAACGGTCCCCGACCGGGAAGGCGTGGTGCGGGTTGTGCGTGATGAAAATGACGCCCAGCCCGCGGTCGCGGGCCTGCAGGATGTAGCGGAGCACGACGCCGGACTGCTTCACGCCCAGCGCGGCGGTGGGTTCGTCCAGGATCAGCACCTTCGCCCCGAAGTACACGGCCCTCGCGATCGCCACGCACTGGCGTTCACCGCCGGAGAGCTGGCCGATGGGTTGTTCGACATCGCGCAGGTCGATGCCCATCTGGGCCAGTTCCTTGAGCGTGATGTCCTTCATCTTCTGGACATCCATGGACTTGAACGGGCCCCAGCCGGTGGTCAGTTCCGAGCCGAGGAAGAAGTTCCGCCAGATCGGCATCAACGGCACCACGGCCAGGTCCTGGTACACGGTGGCGATGCCGGCGTCCAGGGCGTCGCGGGGGGAGTTGAACTTCCGCTCCTCCCCCATGATCTTCAGCACCCCGGCGTCGTGCTGGTGCAGTCCGGCGATGATCTTGATCAGCGTGGACTTGCCCGCGCCGTTGTCCCCCAGCACGCAGGTGACGCGACCGTTGTCCACGGCCATGGTCACGTCCCGCAGGGCGATGATGTTCCCGTAGTGCTTGCCCACCGCGTCCAGGGAGAGCAGGTGCACGGGGGTGTGGGTCAGCGGGTCCTTTTCATCCCGGAGCAGGGTCTGCTGGTCGATCTGTTTGGCATTCATTCTCTTGCGCCCCTTCTACTTGAGCTCTGCGCGGCGTTTGACGATGAGGTTCACGATGGTGGCCAGCAGCAGCATCAGGCCCAGGAAGAACTTGAACCAGTCCGGGTTCCACTGCGCGTACACGATGCCCTTGTTCGCCATCCCGAAGATGAACGCACCGATCGCCCCGCCCACCGCGGAACCGTAACCGCCGGTGAGCAGGCAGCCGCCGATCACCGCGGCAATGATGTACAGGAACTCGTTGCCCACGCCCTCACCGGACTGCACCGCGTCGAACGCGAAGAGGTTGTGCATGCCCAGGACCCAGCCGCAGAACCCCACCGCCATGAACAAGCCGATCTTGGTCTTGGTCACCGGGACACCCACGGCGCGGGCAGCGTTCGCGTCACCGCCGGCGGCGAAGATCCAGTTGCCCACCTTCGTGCGCAGCAGCACCCAGGACGCGATCGCGACCAGGATGATCCAGAAGAACACCGTGATCTTCACCTCGACCCCGCCGATGCTGACCGACGACGCGAACACCGCATGCGCCGACTCGAACCCGTCCAGCTTGGAAATCGACGGCGAGGACACGGACCCGCCGATCAGCCGGGTCAGGGCCAGGTTCAGGCCCGTGAGCATCAGGAACGTCGCCAGCGTCACGATGAAGGACGGCAGCTTCGTCTTGACCAGGATCCAGCCATTGATGAAACCGATGCCGAGCGAAACGACGAGCGCCAGCACGACGCCGACCCACGCGTTCAGCGAGAAGTTCCAGCTGAACAGCGAGGCAGTCAGTGCCGAGGAGATCACGGCTACACCGGTGGAGAGGTCGAACTCGCCGCCGATCATCAACAGCGACACCCCCACCGCCATGATCCCGATCGTCGAAGAACCATACAGCACGGTCGCGAGCGCGTTCGGCTGCGTGAACGTCTGGGACACCGAAGCGAAGAAAATGAAGAGAACAACGGCCCCCACGAGGGCGCCGACTTCAGGCCTGCCCAGAAACTTCTGGACCGGGCTCCGGCGTCCGATCCGCTCATCGCCGGGGGCCGAAGCCGGTGCCGGCGGCAGGGTTGCTGTGTTTGCCATAGGAAGAACTCCTTGTTGGTCAGGCCGCGCGGCGGTCACCCGCCGCGCGGCCAGAATCCTGGATCTAGCGGACGCCCTGCTGGGCGAATTTGAGGACGTCGGAAGCGTTGGACTTGTCCACGATGGTGGGACCGGTCAGAACGGGCTGGCCGCCGCCGAGCTTGAAGCCGCCGCGCTTGGCCTGCCACAGGGAGTCAACGGACATGTAGCCCTGGAGCCACGGCTGCTGGTCCACGGTGAAGATCACAGAGCCGTCCACGATTTTCTGGGCGAGGTCCGCGTTCAGGTCGAAGCTGGCCACCTTTGCAGAGCTGCTGGCGTCCGTGACGGACTTGAGGAGCGTGAGGGTGATCGGCGCGCCCAAGCCGATGATGACATCTGCATCCTTGGCTGCCTGGAGCTTCGCAGTGGCGGTGGACTGGACCGCAGTCATGTCCTTGCCATCGACGTAAAGGATTTCCGTTCCAGGCACTTTCGCCTTGACACCGGCACACCGTGCCTCAAGGCCAACGTGGCCTTGCTGCTGGATCACGCAGACCGGGTGTTTGAAGCCTTGCGATGCAAGCTTGGTTCCGACGGCCTCGCCAGCGAGCTTCTCGTTCGAGCCGAAGTGGGTGAACGCGCCGAGCTGTGCCGAGACGCCTTCGCCGGCGTTGAGGCTCACTACGGGGATACCGGCATCGGTTGCTTTCTTAAGGACGTCCTTGAGGGCATCCGGCGTGGCGAGCGTGACGGCTATGCCGTCAACCTTTTGGTCGATAGCCTGCTGCACGAGCTGGGCCTGGCGGCCAGCTTCGGGGTCGCTTGTGTACAGGAGGTCAACATTGTCCTTCGCGGACGCTTCCTCAGCGCCCTTACGGACGATATCCCAGAATGTATCGCCTGCCGCCGCGTGGGTGATGAGGGCGACTTTCATACGCGGAGTGCTGACGGCTTGACCGCCGCCGGCGGCGTTACCGCTGTCAGCTGGCTTCCCGCCCGTGCTGGAACAAGCGCTTAGAGCCATCATCGGAACGACGGCCGCAACGAGTGCCGCCTTCCGCCAGGAAAACTTCTTCACGATTTATCTCCTTTGATTGGGGTTGTGGCCCTGCCACTCTGCAGGAGCTCAAAGCCCTCTACACAGATCATGGTGACTCGCCTCACAGATGTCAATACTTTGTCCTGACATTAGGATGTTTTTACGTGAGATGGTCACGTGATCTCCCGGGGAACACCGTTCAGATCGGGGCTACGGGGCGGGCCGAGACGTGGTGCTTCGCACCACCAGGACGGGATCAATCAGGGTGCGCTCGGGCTTGATGGCGGGGTCTTCAATCCTGGCGAGCAGCCTGTGCGCAGCATTAATGCCGACAACGTCGCTTCGGTTGTCGACGGAAGTGATGTCCAAGTACCTCGACTTGGCCAGCGGGGAATTGTCGTAGCCGATCACAGAAATGTCGTTGGGCACGCGAAGGCCCCTGGCCTTGAGGACGGCAAAGGCGCCCACGGCCATGGTGTCATTGGCCGCGAAGATCGCGGTGGTGTCCGGATGGTGGTCCAGGAGCCAGGAGGCTGCGGCATAGCCATCTTCCTCCGAAGTACCTTGGGACTCGGCAATCAGGAGGTCGACGCCGGCCTCCTGGATCCGCCGCCGGAAACCGGCGCGCCGATGGGCTGACGCGCCGTCGAACCCTGAGAGATGGCCGATGCGGGTATGGCCCAGCTCCAGCAAGTGGCTCGCGGCCAGGCCGCCTCCGCCGTCGTCGTCGTTGGTAATGAGGTCGGCGCCGCTCGGCACCCCCATGCGCCATCCGGCCACCACCGTGGGTACCCAGGTCCGCGCCAGCATAGGCTCGCTCGGTTCCGCCGCGATCACCAGCGCATCAATGTGCATGGCGAGGAGGCCGTCCGTGGCTTCTTTGATGCGGTGCTCGCCGGGCCGGGAGTCGGCCAGCATGACGTGGTATCCGAGATCGGAGAGGACGGATTCCATGCCCCTCAGCAGGTCCACGAACCAGAGGTTCCGGTAGTCGTCGATCACCAGGCCGATGCTCTTGGTCCGATTGCTCGCGAGGGTGGTCGCGGCCCGGCTGGGCCGGTAGCCCAACTCCGATATTGCGGCCTGGACGGCTTCGCGGCGCTTGTCACTGACCCTCGCCGGCGCTTGGAGGACCAAGGACACCAACGACGGCGAGACGCCGGCTAGCTTGGCAACGTCGTAGATGGTGGGGCGGCGGGTTTTTGGACTGCTGGCACTCATGGTTCGGGAACCTTTCTCCTCTGCTGTCAAGGGTATTCGCAAGACATTGACAGGACATACTCACATGATTACGCTGTAAGTCCAGTGCTAAATTGTAGCGCTCCAAAATGCCCCGGTGTGCTCGACACCCAGGCTGAATTTCGAAGGAGAAATCAATGGCTGAGAGCCTAGGGGTCGCCGTCATCGGCGCAGGAATGGCCGGCAAGGCACACGCGGCGGCCTACCGCACAGCGTCTGCCCTTTATAGCCCCGTGCTTCCGCCGGTGCGCCTCGTGTCGATCGGGGACGTGAACCCGGAGTTCGGGTCCCTCGCTGCCCGGCGTTTCGGCTACGAACGCAATGACACCTTATGGCAGGCGATCGCGGAAGCGGACGATATCGACGTCGTGAGTGTCGTCATCGCGAATTCCCTTCACCGCGAGGTGGTCGAGGGACTCCTGGCCGCAGGGAAGCACGTCCTCTGCGAGAAGCCGCTGAGCGACTCGATCGAGGACGCCCGGGCCATGGCGGACGCAGCCCGCAACGCTTCCAGCATCGCGCGCATCGGCTTCACGTTCCGCCGCACACCGGGCATCGCCTACATCCGCGACTTGATCCGCACCGGCGTCCTCGGCAAGGTGCTGCACTTCAGCGGCCGCTACTGGACCGACTACGGCTTCAGCCCTTCCGCTCCCATGAGCTGGCGCTACAAGGGGGGTCCCGGCTCCGGTGCGCTGGCCGACGTCGGAAGCCACCTGGCCTACGTCTCCGAGTTCCTGTGCGGCGACATCACGTCCATCAGCGGCGGTCGCCTGAGCACCGTCATCGACAAGCGCCCTGTGCCCCTTGGCGCGGTCATGGGCCACGACCACGCCGCTGTCAGCGACATCTTCGAGGCCGTAGAGAACGACGACTACGCTGCTTTCAACGCAGCATTCGAGAACGGCGCGGGCAGCTTCGAAGTGTCCCGCGTTGCAGCCGGCCACGCCAACAGCCTCAACTTCGAAGTGTTCTGCGAAAACGGTGCGGCGAAGTTCGACCAGCGCCGCCCCTCCGAAATCCAGCTCTTCCTCAACGATGGCTCCGGCAACGAGAACGGCTACCGCCAGGTCATCCTCGGCCCGGGCCACCCCTACATCGCCGGCGGCCTCGCCATGGACGCCCCCGAAGTGGGCTTCGGGCAGAACGACGCCTTCGGTTACCAGGCCCGGGCGTTCCTCGAGGAGGTCGCCGGACTTCCGGAATCCGAGTCACTCCCCCGCTGCGCCACGTTCGACGAAGGCGTCCGCAACATGGAACTGCTCGGCGCCGTCACCGAATCCGCACTCAACAACGGAAAGACCATCACGCTATGAAACTCGGCGTCTACAACGCAATCCTGCACGACAGGCCGCTTCCCGAGGCCTTGAAGGTCATCGCGGACCTGGGTCTGACGGGCATCGAGATCAACACCGGCGGCTTCCTCCCCGCGGTCCACGTCCCCACCTTCGACGACATTCTTGTCTCGGATGCCGCCCGCGACGACTACCTCGCGATCTTCGAGGGGACCGGCGTCGCGATCGCAGGACTGAACTGCAACGGCAACCCCTTGCACCCCAAACGCGAGATCGGCGAGAAGCATGCCGAGGACATCCGCCGCACCATCCGGCTTGCAGAGCGCCTCGGCCAGAACCGGGTAGTGACCATGTCCGGCCTGCCCGGGGGAGAGCCGGGAGCCACCACAGTGAACTGGGTGGTCAATGCCTGGAACTCGGCGGCCTTGGATGTACTGGACTACCAGTGGGACGTCGCGGCGAAGTTCTGGCGCGAGACAGACCGACTGGCCGCGGACCATGGCGTCAAGGTGGCCCTCGAGCTGCACCCGCAGAACATCGTGTTCAACACCGCAGATGTCCACAAGCTCATCGAGCTTACGGGCGCCACCCACGTCGGCGTCGAACTGGATGCCTCGCACCTGTTCTGGCAGCAGATGGATCCAGTAGCCGTGGTCCGCGAACTCGGACCCCTGGTCTTCCAGGCAGCCGCGAAAGACGTGCGCATCAACACCGCGAACGCAGCCCTCTACGGGGTGCTCGACAACAGCTTCCGCCGGCTCTCCCCGGAGGAAAGCCGCACCAACCTCGGCGGCGACGAATGGGCCAACGAGTGGCCCAAGAACTCCGCGTGGGACTTCGTTGCCCTCGGCCGCGGGCACGACACCGCCTACTGGACCGAGTTCCTGCGTGCCCTCTATGAAGTGGACCCGAACATGCTGGTCAACATCGAGCACGAAGACACTTCCCTCGGCCGGATCGAAGGACTCGAAGTGGCAGCCAAGGTCCTGCGGGATGCCGACGCAGCGCTGGAAGCGTCGCTGAAGGTGACGGCGTAGGGGGTTCCTCGCTAGCCGGTTCACCGAACCACAGAGGAGGGCCTCATCCGAGATGGGGCCCTCTTGTGTTGGCCTGCAGTGCTCTCTATTCCCACCCTTGTTACACTGGATGATGAATCCATAAAATAGTCAAGCAAAGACTCGTGGTGTGGGCCAGGGAGGCAATCATGGAAGAGTTCGCGGATTTCCGGGCACCGCTATACGAGGTGAAGGCCAATCTGTTCAAGGGGCTGGCCCACCCGGTCAGGATCCGGGTATTGGAGCTGCTGTCGGCCGCGCCCGAAGTGTCGGTGACAGAGCTTCTGGCCGCAACGGGCCTGGAGGCCTCGCACCTGTCCCAGCATCTGTCGGTGCTGCGCCGATACCACCTCGTCAAGGGAGAGCGACGGGCACTGCAGATGTTCTACACCCTCGCTTACCCGCAGGTTGCGGAACTCCTCTCCGTTGCCAGACTGCTGCTCAACGACATTCTGCACACCACCCGGGCGCAGCTTGAGTCCTCAGAGGCGACTGCATCCGCGTCAGCCGCAGCGGCCAGCACCCGGTGAAGCTACTGGTCGCGGTCCGCGCCTTGCTGCCCGGGCGGCAGGATTACGCGCTATTGCCCGGTACCTGGAAAGGAGACTTGGTTGCCGGGGTCACGGTCGGCATCGTCGCGCTGCCGCTGGCCCTGGCATTCGGTGTCAGCTCCGGCGCGGGTGCGGCCAGCGGATTGATCACCGCGGTGATCGCCGGCGTGATCGCGGCCGTCTTCGGTGGTTCCAACATCCAGGTCTCCGGACCCACCGGAGCCATGGTCGTGGTTCTGGGCCCCGTGATCGCGGCCCACGGGCTCGGTGCCCTGGCGGCGGTCTCGGTCCTTGCCGGGGTGATAGTGGTGGCCGCCGGGCTACTCAAACTCGGGCGGGTCGTGACGCTCCTACCGTGGCCGGTGATCGAGGGCTTCACCGTCGGAATCGCGGTGATCATCTTCCTTCAGCAGGTCCCTGCCGCGTTTGGCACCAAGCCGGGACCCAGCAGCAACGCCGTCATCTCTGCCGTCCAGGCCATCGGCACCGTGTCCCCTGCCTCGTTCCTTGCGCCGGTTGCCGTTGTGGCTCTGGTGGCGGTCATCATGATTGCGTCACCGCGGATCCACCCCCGGATCCCGGGCTCGCTCATCGCGATCATCATTGCCACTGTGGCCGCGCAGTTCCTCGACCTGCCTGTGACCCGGATCGGAGCCCTGCCCGATTCCCTGCCGGCCCCGATGATCCCCTCCCTGGACCTGGGGACGATCACCGCGCTGGCCGGGTCCGCGGCTACGATCGCAGCCCTGGCCGCGATCGAGTCGCTGCTCTCGGCACGGGTCGGGGCGTCGATCTCCGATACCGGCCCCTATGACGCGGACCGTGAGCTCCTGGGCCAGGGCCTCGCGTCCGTCGCGTCCGGATTCTTCGGCGGCATGCCGGCCACTGGTGCCATCGCCCGCACAGCGGTCAACATTCGTTCCGGGGGCCGGACACGCCTTGCCGCCATTACCCATGCGCTGGTCCTGCTTGCCGTGGTGTACCTGGCCACCGGCCCGGTTTCCCGCATCCCCCTTGCTGCCTTGGCCGGGGTCCTGATGGTCACCGCGACTCGCATGGTCTCCCTCAAGACGCTGCGCAGCGTGATCGGATCGACCCGCGCCGACACGGTCGTGTTCTTCGTCACCGCACTGATCACCGTTTCCTTCGACCTGATCGAGGCCGTGGAGATCGGGATCGCCGTCGCTGCATTCTTCGCCTTGCGTGCTTTGGTCCGGTCCAGCGGTGTGCACCGGGAAGAAATCCCCGGCCCGGTCCACGAAGGGGACGAGCACATCGCCGTGTTCCGGCTCGACGGGGCACTATTCTTCGCCGCTGCCGAGCGCGTCCTGGAGCGGGTCAGCGCCATCCGGAACGTCGACGTCGTGATCATCCGCATGTCGCAGCTGCAGATCCTGGACGCAACCGGTGCCAGAACCATCACAGACATCGTCCAGGCCCTGGAACGCCGCGGAATCACCGTGCTGATCAAAGGGATCCAGGAACGCCACCTTCGGCTCGTCACCCAGGTGGGGGTCCTGGACTCCCTTCGCCACCACAAACACCTCTTCACCGAACTGGGCCCAGCCGTCGAACACGCCCGAAGCCACGTCGCCCGCGCCGCCAGCGCACGCAACCCCGGCAAGACCCCGTAAACCGGTCCAGCCGCGGCCGCCCTTATTGGACCTTCGCGATGTATTTGCCCATGGTTTCCAGCTGGTAGCGGGACACCTCGTTGGCGTTGTCGTCCTCGGCGAAGACGCTGGACACCATGACGGTGTTGTCCTTGTCCAGGAAGCCGATTTCCTTGAGTCCGCCGAAGAACTCGTCCCAGTTGACGTCGCCGTCGCCGATCTTGAGGTGCTGGTGGACGCGCACGGCGTTTCCCGGCGGGTTGGTGATGTAGCGCAGCCCGTGGGAGGCGTGGTGGTCCATGGTGTCGGACACGTGGACCAAGCGCAGCTTGTCCCCCGCGGCCCGCATGATGTCGAGCGGCTTGTTGCCCATGTGAAACGTGTGGGAGGCAACGTAGACCATGCCGATGTTGGGCGAATTCACGCCACGGATGACACGCAGCGCGGCGAGTCCGTCCTCCACGAAGTCGTCCGGGTGCGGGTCGATGAGGACGTCCAGGCCTTCGCGCTCGATAATCGGCAGCAGCTCTTCCATGGAACGGTAGAAGGCCCTTTCGGACTCCTCCGCCTTTTCCGGGCGGCCGCTGAATTCGGTATTCATCGTCTGCACGCCAAGATCGACCGTGATCTGGATGGCGCGCTTCCAGTAACGGACAGCGGCCTCGCGGGCGTCTTCGTCCGGTCCGGACCAGCGCAGCACCGGGAGCACCGAGGCGATCTCGACGTCGGCGTCCTTGCAGGCTTTCTTCAGCTGGCCGACCAATTCGTCGTCGGCCTTCGGGTGGTTGAAGAACGGGATGAAGTCCGCGTGCGGGGTCAGCTGGAGGTAGTTATACCCGAGATCGGCGGCCAGCCGCGGAAACTCCAGCAGGCCGTGGCTGTGGTGGAACGGGGTGGGATCGAGGGCAATCTTCATGGCCACTCCTACTTGTACAGCTCAGGCTTGGTGTTGAGCTGTACCGCGACCTTCTCGCCCGACTTCTGGGCCTCAACGCCGGCTTCGCAGCACGCAGCGGTGGCATAGCCGTCCCAGGCGGTGGGGCCGCCGATTTCGCCGCGGCGGGCGGCGTCAACCCAAGCCTGGACCTCGACGTCGTACGCGGCACCGAAACGCTCTTCGAAACCTGGCGTGACCTTGCCGCCCCAGCGGCCGGCGCTGCGGACGTAAGGACCGCCGTCGCCACCGATGCTCACAATGCCGTCCTCGAAGGACGCCTGGGTGGCGACTTCGTAGCCGAACTTGGCGTTCACGTAAATTTCGACGTCGGCCAGGACACCGGACTCCGTCTCGATCAGGACGTGCTGCGGGTCGTGCTGGCCGTTCGGGGCGTTGCGCGTCGCCTTGCCCAGGCGGACCTGCACGGAGGTGATTTCCTCACCGGTGAAGAAGCGGATGGCATCGAATTCGTGGACCACGGAGTCGTTGATGAGCATCTCGTTGGTGAAGCCCTGAGGAGTGTCCGGGTTGCGGTGCTGGTGGTGGAGCATGAGCAGCTCGCCGAGTTCACGATCGCGGATCACGGAACCCAAGGCGGCGTATTCGGCGTCGAAGCGGCGCATGAAGCCCACCTGGATGCGCTTGTGGCCGGTTGCCGTTTCGGCCTGGACAACCTTCCAAGCGCTTTCGGCATCCGGGGTGAGCGGCTTCTCGCAGAGGATCGGGAAGTCCTTCTCCAGTGCCTTGTACAGGATTTCCTCGTGCAGGAAACCGGGCGTCGCGATCAGCACGGCGTTGACGTCGCCGTTGTTGAGGGCATCATCGGCGCTGGCGAGGGCGACGGCGCCGTCGATCCCTGCGATGGCGGCCTGCGCACGGGCGAGGTCGACGTCGACGACGGCGGCCACCTCGGCGCCGTGGATGCGGGTGCTGAGCCGCTTGATGTGGTCGGCGCCCATGCGGCCTGCGCCGATGACGGCCACGCGGAGAATGTCAGTCATTGTTTCTGTCCTTGGTTGTTTGTGCTTGAGAGGCAGCGTTAGTTGACAACCGTGCGGGAGCCGCACGAGAGCAGGTAGTTTCGGGTGCGCTTGGCGATGGGCATCGGGACGTCGAAGGCCACGGGGTACATGTCCTGTTCCACAATGCCAAAGATCGGGCGGTTAAGTCCTTCAACGGCTTCGATGACGGCGCGAAGATCCGGCAGTCCGTTCGGCGGTTCGGTCATGACGCCGGCCAGGTTTGCTGCCGCCCAGGTCATGTTTTCCTCATTGACCTTCTTCAGGACATCCGGGTTGATCTGCTTCAGGTGCAAGTAGCCGATGCGGTCCGGGTAATTCTTGATCAGTTCCAGGCTGGAGGCTCCGCAGTATTCCGCGTGCCCGGTGTCCAGGCACAGGTTCAGGTACTGGGGATCGGTCTCGGCGAGCAGGTGCTCGATATCCGACTGGGCGCCGACGTGGGAATCTGCGTGGGAGTGGAATTGCTGCTTGAGGCCGAAGTCTTCCAGCAACACCTTGCCCATGCGGTTGTGGCCGGCGAACAGATCGTTCCACTGATCCTGGGACAGCTCCCCGCTCTCCACGGCCTCGCCGGTGACGTCGTCGCGCCACATCGCCGGAATGACCACGATGTGTTCGCCGCCCATGGCTGCAGTCAGCTCAGCCACCTTGCGTGCCGGCTCCCAGGCTTCCTCGTACTGTGCGGCACCGCGATGGAAGGCCGTGAAGACCGTTCCCGCCGTGACCTTGAGGTCACGCTGCTTGAGCTCCTCGGCGAGGCGGGCAGGGTCGTTCGGCAAGTATCCGTAGGGGCCCAGCTCGATCCACTTGTAGCCGGACTCGGCCACTTCGTCCAGGAAGCGTTCCCACGGGGTCTGCTTGGGGTCATCCGCGAACCAGACGCCCCAGGAGTCCGGGGCCGTGCCGATGATGAGTTTGTTCTCTGTCATTGCTCAATCCTTAACGTTGATTGCTCCCCACCGGGGGCCGCAGCCCAACTAACTCGCATTTGTTGTCGTTATGAGGGCCCAAAACGACATCTATTGCGAGTCAGTTGGGTGGGAGAGGTCAGCGGGTGGCGACTAGTTGGAGGGGAAGTTGTAGGAGGCGCCGGAGGCGTGGGTGGGTTCGGGCCAGCGGGAGGTGATGACCTTGCCGCGGGTGTAGAAGGAGACGCCTTCGGGTCCGTAGATGTGCTTGTCGCCGAAGAGCGAGGCTTTCCAGCCGCCGAAGGAGTGGTAGGCCACGGGTACCGGCAGGGGCACGTTGATGCCGACCATGCCCACGGTGACGGAGCGCTGGAACGTGCGGGCGTTGGCGCCGGAGGAGGTGAAGATCGCGGTGCCGTTGCCGTAGGGGTTGGAGTTGATCAGCTTGATGCCTTCATCGAGGTCCTCGACGCGGACGACGACGAGGACGGGTCCGAAGATTTCCTCCGTGTATGCGGTCATTTCGGTCTTGACGTGGTCGATCACGGTGGGGCCGACCCAGAAGCCTTCTTCGTGGCCGGAGACCACGAGATCTCGCCCGTCCACGACCATCGCCGCGCCGGCGGCTTCGGCTTCGGTGACGATCCGCACGATGCGTTCCTTGGAGGCGGGGGTGATGACCGGGCCCATTTCGGCGTCGGGCTCGGTGCCGTTCTTGACCTTCACGGCCAGGGCGCGTTCCTCGACCTTCTTGACCAGCAGCTCCGCGGCATCGCCGACGGCGACCGCGACCGAGATGGCCATGCAGCGTTCCCCGGCGGACCCGAACGCGGCGGCGGCCAGGTGGTCCGCGGCGTTGTCCAGGTCGGCGTCGGGCATGATGATCGCGTGGTTCTTCGCCCCGCCCAGGGCCTGGACCCGTTTGCCGTGCCGGGTGGCGGTTTCGTGGACGTACTTCGCGATCGGGGTGGAGCCGACGAAGGAGATGCCGTCCACGTCCGGGTGGGTCAGGAGCCCGTCGACGGTTTCCTTGTCCCCGTGCAGGACCTGGAACACGCCGTCGGGCAGCCCGGCCTGCTTCCACAGCTTCGCGAGCAACATCGAGGCGGACGGGTCGCGTTCGGAGGGCTTGAGGATGAAGGCGTTGCCGGTGGCGATCGCCATCGGCGCCATCCAGAGCGGCACCATGACGGGGAAGTTGAACGGGGTGATGCCGGCGACGACGCCGAGGGGCTCGCGGAAGGAGAACACGTCGATGCCGGTGGAGACCTGGTCCGAGTAGTCGCCCTTGAGCAGGGTCGGGATACCGCAGGCGAACTCGATCACTTCGAGGCCCCGGCCGATCTCGCCCTTCGCGTCGGAGATGACCTTGCCGTGCTCGGCCGTGACCAGAGCGGCGAGCTCGTCCACGTGGGCAGCCACGAGTTCGCGGAACGTGAACAGCACGGCCGTGCGCTTGGCCAAGGAGAAATCGCCCCACTTCTCGGCCGCGGCCTTGGCTGCGGCAACGGTGGCGTCCAGGTCCGCCCGGTTCGCGAGCCGAAGCTGGGCGGTCACGGCCCCGGTGGCCGGGTTGTAGACCGGCTGGCTGCGGTCGCCGGCCCCGGCGGTTTCAACACCGTTGATGAAATGCTTGATGGTGGTCAGGGTGGTCGTCGTCGACATGTGCGGACTTCCTTGTCTGGTGCTTGAAGAGGTCTGTGGCTTGAAGCGAGCTTGAGGGGGTCTAGCCGAGCAGCTTGCGCTGGCGGTTCTTGTGGTCTGTGTACGTCTGGTAGGCCTGCTGGGTGGATTCGAGTTCGGAGACCTGCGAAACGGGAACGTCCCACCAGGATTCGGAGCTCGGGGCATCCAGCAGGGGGTCCGATTCGACGTGGATCACGATCGGTCCGGTGTCTTCCGGTGCCGCTTTCGCGTCGCGGATGGCTTGTTCCAGTTCGGCAATGACCTTCTCCCCCGGTTCGATCCGGATGACTTTCGCGCCGAGGGACTCGGCGTTGAGGGCCAGGTCGATGGGCAGGTTCTCGCCGGCGTCGAAGGAGTGTTGTTCCTTGTCCAGGACGCGGTACTGGGTGCCGAAGCGCTGCGAGCCCAGCGACTCGGAAAGCGAGCCGATCGAGGCGTAGCCGTGGTTCTGGATAAGGACCACGATCAGTTTGATGCGTTCGGCGACGGCGGTGACCAGTTCGGTGTGCATCATTAAGTAGGAACCGTCCCCCACCATGACCACGACGTCGCGATCCTTGCCGCCTGCAGCGGCCTCGGCCAGGGCCGCGCGCTTGACGCCCAAGCCGCCGGGGATCTCGTAACCCATGCACGAGTAGGCATATTCGACGTGGTAACCGAACGGATCCCGGACACGCCACATCTTGTGCAGGTCGCCCGGCAGGGAGCCGGCGGCGCAGATGACGACGTCCTGCTCATCCATGGCCCGGTTGGTGGCGCCGATGATCTCGTTCTGGGCCGGCAGCGGGGTGTGCCGGGTATCGAAGGCTTCATCCACGATGCCGTTCCAGCGCTTCTTCTCGGCCGCGATCGTTTGCTCGAGGTCCGCGCCGACACGGTAGCCGCCGAGGGCTGCGTTGAGCTTGACGAGGGCCTTGCGGGCATCGGCGACGATCGGCAGTACGGTGCCGTGCTTGTACGCGTCGATCGCGGCCACGTTGATGTTGACGAACTTCACGTCGGGGTTCTGGAAAGCAGTGCGCGACGCCGTCGTGAAGTCCTCGTAACGGGTACCGATGCCGATGATCAAGTCAGCTTCGGCCGCGATGGCGTTCGCCGCCGTCGTGCCCGTGGAGCCGATGGCTCCGAGCGAGAACTTGTGGTCCCACGGAAGGACGCCGACGCCGGCCTGGGTGTTGCCCACCGGGATTCCGGTCAGTTCGGCGAACGTGGCGAGTTCCTCGTTCGCGAAGGCGTACAGGACGCCGCCGCCGGCAATGATCAAAGGGCGCTTCGCGGCACGGATGGCCTCGGCGGCGCGGCGGATGTCGTCGTCGTCGGCCTCGGGGCGGCGGATCCGCCACTCACGCTCGGCGAGGAATTCCTCCGGGACATCCAAGGCTTCGGCCTGGACGTCCTGCGGCAGCGAAATGATGACCGCGCCGGTCTCGGCCGGGTCCGTCAGGACGCGCAGGCCGTGGTGGAAGGCCGAGAACAACTGCTCGGGCCGGGACACCCGGTCGAAGAACTTGGACAGCGGACGGAAGGCGTCGTTGACCGTGATGTCGTAGGCGTACGGCAGCTCGAGCTGCTGCAGCACCGGGTCCGCGGCCCGGGTGGCGAAGGTGTCGGACGGCAGAAGCAGGACAGGCAGCCGGTTGGTGGTGGCCAGCGCCGCGCCGGTCAGCAGGTTCGAGGAACCCGGGCCGATCGAGGTGCTGATCGCGAACGTCTGGCGGCGGCGGGTGTGCCGGGCGTAGCCGACAGCCTGGTGCGCCTGGGCTTGCTCGTTGCGGCCCTGGTAATACGGCATGATGCTCGGATCGAGCTGCTGGTACTGCTTGAGGGCCTGCCCCACACCGGCGACGTTGCCGTGTCCGAAGATCCCGAAGGTGCCCGGGATCAGGCGTTCCCGGTACTCGCTCCCGCCGACGGTGTCCACCGTGTACTGCTTGGACAGGAACTCGACAACCGCCTGGGCGACCGTCATTCTGCGCGTTGACATTACTCTTACTCCGATACTTTCGCAGGTGTCTTCAGCAGCTCTGGCGTCTTCAAGAGCGAGGCGGCGGTGGCAACGGCCCCGGCCACGTCCCCGTCGGCCGGATACAAAAGGGTCCGTCCCACAGTCAATCCCTGGACTCCCGGCAGGGCAAGGGCGGCCTGCCAGCTGGCGAAGACCTCGTCCTGGCCCGCATCCGGGTCCCCACCCAACAGGACCGTGGGCAGCGTGGTGGCCGCCATGACCCGTTCCATCTCCGCCACGACAGGCAGCTTCATCCACGTGTAGGCGCTCGTCGAGCCCAGTCCTTCGGCAATCGCGATCGACTTGATCACGGCATCCGGGGAAAGGTCGTTGCGGACCCTGCCGTTCGCCTCCCGGACAGACAGGAACGGCTCCACCATGGCGATCAGCTTGCGCGCGGCGAGGGAGTCCACCGCCTTGGCCGTGGCTTCCAGGATGTTGGCGGTGTCCGGATCCCCGAGGCAGATCCGGGTCAGCATCTTCCCGCCGTCGGCGCCCAGGGCGTCAAGGGCCGCTGCGGTATGGCCCGTGAAACGGTCGTCGATCTCGTTGACCAGCCCGGCCAGCCCGCCTCGGTTCATCGAACCGAAGACAAGCTTGCCCTCAAGTGCCCCCAGCAGGAGCAGGTCGTCCATGATGTCCGGGCTCGCGAGCACACCGTCGACGGCGGGATTCGCCAAAGCGATCTGCAAGCGGTCCAGCAGAGTCCGGCGGTCAGCCATCGCTGTCGGATCCGAGCCGACGCTCAGCGCGCCGCGGGCCGGGTGGTCGGCCGCGACGATGAAGTTCTGGGTCCCGTACTTCAGCCCCGGGTGGCGGCGACGTGCGGCGGCGGCGCGGGCAACGGCGTCGGGATCTTCAAGCCGGATGGCACTCAGGTGCTCGTAACGGCGGGGGTCGTCATTGAAGCTCAACGTGTTGCTCCTTCGGAAACTGGCGCGTGGGAAGCTGCTGCGTCGGTGCCGGCGGGCGTCAGGCGGCCGCGTTCGGCGAGCAACGAGGTGACCTCCTCCGGCGTCGGCATCGCGTCCGCGCACGAGAGGCGTGAGGCGACAATCGCGCCGGCGGCGTTCGCGTAGTCCAGGACCTGGGCCAAAGGCCAGCCGGACAACAATCCGTGGCAGAAGGCCCCGCCGAAGGAGTCGCCCGCGCCCAGGCCGTTGACGGTCTCCACCGGGACCGGCGCGGAAACGACGCGTTCGGTACGGGTCTTGGCCATGACGCCTTCGGGGCCGAGCTTGACGACCGCGATCTCGACGCCGGCCGCGAGGAGGCGATCAGCCTGCTCGTCCGGGGTTCCTTCACCTACGGCGACAGCGCATTCCTTGTCATTGCCGATGGCCACCGTGACGTGCGGCAGGATCTTGGCGACCTCGGCCCGGGCCTCGTCCTCGGAAGCCCAGAACATCGGCCGGTAGTCCAGGTCCAGGATGGTGTATTGGCCCTCTTTGAGTCCGGTGCGGGGGCGCGCTTCGTGGGCCGCGAGGTGGGCCGAGCGGCTCGGTTCCTGGCAGAGACCGGTCACGGTGGACCAGAAGATGCCGGCGTCCTTGATGGCCTCCAGGTCCAGTTCCTCGGCCTTGATCTGCAGGTCCGGCGCCGTCGGGAAACGGCCGTAGAAGTAGAGCGGGAAATCGTGCGGAGGCTGGATCGCGCAGAACGTGGCCGGGGTCTGAAGGCCCGGCACCGGGGTGACGAACACGTCGTCGACCTTGAACTTGCGCAGTTCGCGGTGCAGGTAAATGCCGAAGGGGTCATCACCGGTGCGCGTAATCACGCCGGAACAGCGGCCGTGGCGGGCAGCGGCAACAGCCACGTTGGAGGGCGAGCCGCCAAGATACTTGCCGAAGGACTGCACATCCTCCAGTCCCACACCGATGTCGTTCGGGTAGATATCAACGCTGATGCGCCCGATGGTGAGCAGTTCGTGGGTCACGGTGATCGCGGACCTTTCTGTAGTGAACTCTTCTTGCGGGACGGTGAGAGCTCCAGTGCTTTTGCCGGCCCGCAGTGAGCGGGGCCACAACCACTACTTTGCACCAGAATTCATGTCCTGTCAAAGGTTTGTACTGACATATTTACAACGAAACGTAATGGCCTAAATTACGCGGTGATGTGGGCTTGAGTCCGCTCCAAAACACTGAGTTACCGCGCGGGAACGGCAAGTTCGCCGGTGACATACTGGGCCCTGCCGAAGCCAAAGGACCAGTCATCGGCAGTGTTTTCGACGTACCCCAGGAAGACATCCTCCCCAGGGACGCCGATCTCGCCGAGCTGGGCGGCGATGGCAGCGAACAAGGACTGCTTGGCTTCGCGACTTCGACCGACCTGGGTGAAGATCTGGATCATGACCACGCCGGAACTTCGCTCGAAGCCGAGTCCGGCATCCTGCGCAACGATCTGACCCACGGGATGCTCGGTGATGATGTGGAAGTAGTCGCGCTCGGGGATGCCGTACTCGGCGAGGATGGCGTCGTGGATTCGCTTACTGAGTTCACCGAGCTGCTCCGGCGTACGGCCTTCGTTGACGTCAATGCGGACGAGGGGCATCTGCTCTCCTTCGATAGTTTGTCCTGACATACTAACAAACTATCGAATCGCGCCACAAGCTCTAGCGACAATGACACCCCTCCCCACCGACGCCCGGACCCCAACGGTTAAACAACGACGGCGCCCGTCACCTTCACGTGGAAGGTGACGGGCGCCGCCGTACTTCAATCGCGCGGAAACCCTGCGCGGGGCATTGCTAGAGGGCTGCGAAGACCTCGCGGAGGAGCTTGGCGGTCTCGGACGGCGTCTTGCCGACCTTCACGCCTGCAGCTTCGAGAGCTTCCTTCTTGGCCTGTGCCGTACCCGCGGAGCCGGAGACGATGGCGCCTGCGTGGCCCATGGTCTTGCCCTCGGGGGCGGTGAAGCCTGCAACGTAGCCGACAACCGGCTTGGTGACGTTTGCCTTGATGAAGTCGGCTGCGCGCTCTTCGGCGTCGCCACCGATTTCGCCGATCATGACGATTGCCTTGGTCTCCGGGTCAGCCTCGAACGCGGCCAGGGCGTCGATGTGGGTGGTGCCGATGACGGGGTCGCCACCGATGCCGATCGCGGTGGAGAAACCGAGGTCACGCAGTTCGTACATCATCTGGTAGGTCAAGGTACCGGACTTGGAGACCAAGCCGATGGGGCCCTTGCCCGTGATGTTTGCCGGGGTGATGCCAACCAGGGCTTCGCCCGGGGTGATGATGCCGGGGCAGTTCGGGCCGATGATGCGGGTGATCTGCTTGCCGTCAGCGTCCACCGTGGCCTGGGCGAGTGCCCAGAACTCGGCGGAGTCCTGAACCGGCACGCCTTCGGTGATGACAACAACCAGGCCGATTCCTGCTTCGATGGCTTCAACTACGGCGGCCTTGGTGAATGCCGGCGGAACGAAGACGATCGAGACGTCGGCGCCGGTCTCCGCAATGGCTTCCTTGACGGTGCCGAAGACGGTGATTTCCTTGTTGCCGTGCAGCACCGTGGTGCCGGCCTTGCGGGCGTTGACGCCGCCGACGATGTTGGTGCCGGCCTTGAGCATCAGGGCGGTGTGCTTGGTGCCTTCGCCGCCGGTGATGCCCTGGACGATGACCTTGGAGTCCTTGTTGAGGTAGATAGACATAGTCTTGCGTCCCTTTACTTAGCTGCGTTGGCGAGCTCGGCGGCCTTGTCGGCGCCCTCGTCCATGGTGGCTGCCAGGGTAACCAGCGGGTGGTTGGCCTCGGCCAGGATGCGGCGGCCCTCTTCGACGTTGTTGCCATCGAGGCGGACAACCAGCGGCTTGTTGGCGTTGGAGCCAAGCTCGGCCAGTGCACCGACGATGCCCTTTGCCACAGCGTCGCACGCGGTGATGCCACCGAAGACGTTCACGAATACGCTCTTGACCTGCTCGTCACCAAGGATGACGTCCAGGCCAGCGGCCATGACCTCAGCGGAAGCTCCACCGCCGATGTCCAGGAAGTTGGCCGGCTTGACGTTGCCGTGGTTCTCGCCTGCGTAAGCGACGACGTCGAGGGTGGACATCACAAGACCGGCGCCGTTGCCGATGATGCCGACCGAGCCGTCAAGCTTCACGTAGTTGAGGTCCTGAGCCTTGGCCTTGGCCTCGAGCGGGTCGGCTGCGTCCTTGTCCTCAAGTTCGCCGTGGTGAACGTGGCGGAAGCCGGCGTTCTCGTCGAGCGAGACCTTGCCGTCAAGGGCAACGATGTCGCCAGCGCCGGTCTTGACCAAGGGGTTCACCTCGACAAGGGTTGCATCTTCCTTCTTGAAGACGTCCCAGAGCTTCAGGATGACGGAAGCAACCTTGCCACGCAGTTCTTCGGAGAAACCGGCAGCGGCGACGATTTCGTCGGCCTTGGCCTGGTCGATACCGACGGCGGGATCGATGGCGACCTTGGCGAGAGCCTCGGGGCGCTCAACAGCAAGCTGCTCGATTTCCATGCCGCCTTCAACCGAGCACATGGCCAGGTAGTTGCGGTTGGCCCGGTCCAGCAGGACGGAGAAGTAGTATTCCTCAGCAATGTCGGCGCCCTGGGCGATCATGACCTTGTTGACGGTGTGGCCCTTGATGTCCATGCCAAGGATGTTGGTGGCGTGTTCAAGCGCTTCGTCAGCGGACTTTGCGACCTTGACACCGCCGGCCTTGCCACGGCCACCGACCTTTACCTGCGCCTTGACGACGGTTACGCCGCCGATGCTCTCGGCAGCAGCCTTTGCTTCTTCAGGAGTGTGCGCCACGATGCCGGCGAGCACGGGTACACCGTGCGCTTCGAACATATCGCGCGCCTGATATTCAAACAGGTCCACGGTTTAGTGTCCTTCTACGTCGAAGTAGTTTCTGTACAGCCGGAAACCACGGTGACCGCGAAAACCGGCTGCGGATAGGTGCGCATCGAACGGCTGCCAAGCAGCCGGTCACATTGCGCAAGTTCCTCTCGAACTTTAGCCCCCCGGGGAGGCCAGCCGGTTCTACAGTACCTGTTAAGTGAGTAAGCACACACTTCTATCGACCGTAGAAAAACCCCTATATGACGCGGTTTTCCGGCTTCAAGAGCCGCTACGAATCCAGTTTGGTCAGCGGCGCGTAACGCAAGAGCAGCCGTTTCTCGCCGACGTCGAACTTCACCTTCGCCACGGTCTTGTCCCCGGCGCCTTCGACGCCGATCACGGTGCCGTTGCCGAAGCTCGTGTGGTTCACTTTGTCCCCCACGACGACGGCGACCACTTCCTTTTGCGGCTGGACACGGTTGCGTACGACGGCGGCCGGCACGTCCGCGTTGAAGCCCGCCGTATCGCTGGCTGCGGCCCCGCGCGAGGTTCCGGCACCCCAGAAGGAGCCCCCGTAACGCCCGGAACCGATGGGGGCGTTCCCCCAGCCGCTCACTTGGCGGGAGGTGCCCTCGCGTTTCCACTCCACGAGACCGGTAGGGATCTCCTCGAGGAACTGGCTGGCAGGGTTGTATTGGCTCTGGCCCCACATGCTGCGAACTTCCGAGCGGGTCACGTAAAGGCGCTTCCGTGCACGGGTGAGGCCCACATAGGCCAGGCGACGCTCTTCCGCCAGTTCCTTGGGATCGGTTGCGGACCGCTGATGCGGGAAAAGTCCGTGTTCCATACCGGTCAGGAAGACAACGGGGAATTCCAAGCCCTTGGCCGTGTGGAGCGTCATGAGCGTGACGACGCCCATCCGCTTGGCCTCTGCGACGGCGGCGGCTGCGTCCTCGGAGGATCCTTCGGGAGCGTCCGGGATCTGGTCGGCGTCGGCTACGAGGGAGACTTGCTCCAGGAATTCACCCAGTGAGCCTTCGGGGTTGTCGCGCTCGTATTCCCGCACCACCGCCACCAGTTCGGCGAGGTTTTCCACGCGGGATTCGTCCTGCGGATCGGTGCTGGCGCGGAGCCCGGCAAGGTACCCGGTCTGTTCCAGTACTGCTTCCAAAGCTGCCGCAGCCCCGGAACCCGAAGCCACTTCGGCCAGGTCATCCAGGAGTTTCACAAAGCCTAGGACCGCGTTCACGGAGCGGGTGGCCATGCCGGGAGCCTGGTCCGCCTTGCGCGCCGCAGTCATGAACGACGTGCGTTCGCGCTCGGCGAGCGCCGCGACGGCGCCTTCGGCACGATCACCGATTCCCCGCTTGGGTTCGTTGAGGACGCGACGCAAATTGACGTCGTCGTCCGGGTTCACCAGGACGCGAAGGTACGCGAGGGCGTCCTTGATTTCCTTGCGCTCGTAGAAGCGGGTGCCGCCCACCACTTTGTACGGCAGTCCGACGCGGACCAGGACGTCTTCAATGGAGCGGGACTGGGCGTTGGTGCGGTAGAAAATGGCGACGTCGCCGGGACGCAGGCCTTCCTCGTCCTGGAGCCGGTCAATCTCCTTGGCGATGAACTGGGCTTCGTCGTGCTCGTTCTCGCCTACGTAGCCGATGATCTTCTCGCCGTCGCCCTCGGCCGTCCAGAGTTTCTTGTCCGGGCGGTTGGGGTTGCGCGAAATAACGGAGTTCGCCGCGCTCAGGATGTTCTGGGTGGAGCGGTAGTTCTGCTCCAACTTGATGGTGCGGGCTTCCGGGTAGTCCTTCTCGAATTCGACGATGTTGCGGATGTCCGCACCGCGGAACGCGTAGATGGATTGGTCGGAGTCGCCGACGACGGTCAGCTCGCTCGCCTGGGGACCCTCACCGACGATTTCGCGGACCAATGCGTACTGTGCGTGGTTGGTGTCCTGGTATTCGTCCACGAGGACGTGGCGGAATCGACGGCGGTAGGACTCCGCGAGCGCGGGGAAGGCCCGGAACATGTAGACGGTCTGCGCAATGAGGTCGTCGAAGTCCATGGCGTTGGCCTGGCGCAAGCGCTGGGTGTAGCCCTTGAAGACCTCGGCAACGGCTTGTTCGAAGGGTTCGTTGTAGTTGGCGCTTGAGGCGAACGCGTCGTCGTCGATGAGCTCGTTCTTGAGGGCCGAGATCTTGTGCTGGATCGCTTTGGGCGCGAACTTTTTGGGATCGAGGTCCAGGTTCTTCGCTACGAGCGTGATGAGCCGCAGGGAGTCTGCGGAATCGTAGATGGAGAAGTTGGAGTTCAGCCCCACGTTGGTAGCTTCACGGCGCAGGATACGCACGCAGGAGGAGTGGAACGTCGAGATCCACATGGACTTGGCACGGGCACCCACCAGGGCTTCGATGCGTTCCCGCATTTCCGCGGCCGCCTTGTTGGTGAAGGTGATAGCCAGGATCTCGCCGTGATGGGCCCGCCTGGTGGCGATCAGGTACGCAATGCGGTTCGACAGCACGCGGGTTTTGCCCGAACCGGCCCCGGCCACGATCAGCAAAGGGCTGCCGGCATGTTTGACGGCTTCCTCCTGCTGGGGGTTCAACCCTTCGAGCAACGCCTCCGCAGACGGCAGGCCCGAGTGGCCGCCGTCTTGCCCACCGCCGGGCTTGCCGGCCCAGGACGCACCCCCACCGGGCGCACTACCACCGGGCGCAGCGCCGCTTCCGGCGCGTGAAAGCATGGCCGGAGCGGCCTTGGTGGCAGCTCGGCTTGCCGCTTTGAAGGGGCCATCAGCGTACGGGTCAAACAACATATCCATGGTGTTTACCAGTCTAGGCGGTGGCCCTGACACTGATGGACCCGCATGCCCTTCCCCGGGCTGCGTCAAAAAAGTGTTCGGTCGGAAAATACCGCGGCTCCGAAGTGCCCTCCCAATGATGCTTCTTAGGAGCTACAAGTTCGCTGGCTCGCCGGTTTCCTCTGGAAAGGGTGAATTCAGGTTGCCGCTACGCAGTCCGGCCTTGAGGTGGACCACCGGAATTCCCTGGTAGAACGCCGCCAGCCCCGCGGCATGCTGCCCGGTCACTGCTACTGGCGCCTTGTAACGGCCGGTTGCACGCAAGGCCTGGACCAGCGGCGCCATCTTGATGGCCTCCGGACGGGTCCCGTAAACGAGCAGGACAGTGCGGTTGCCAAGGGAGGCGCATCCTCAAGCGAATTGCGGCACCGAGGTGAGCGCCGCACGCAACTCCCGGACCGCCGTCGGGCCCCCCGCGAGGAACCAGTCCAGGCCGTTGACGCGCACGACGTCGGTGTCCCCGCCGGCCGCGCGGACGATCGCCTTGCCGGGGAGCCAGTCCCACTCGGGGCAGCTGTGTTGGAACCAGCAGCCCAGTTCGCCGTCGGCCACCCGGCCGAGATCGCAAGAGCCGGAACCGAACATGCGCAATGAAGCTGCCGACACCGCTGCAGCATGCCAGGGCATGGCGGCTCGGGGATCGGCGAGCCACGTGGGGTGGATGTAGGTCGCGGCACCGAGTTCACTTAGGGCAGCACCCGACGGTCCCGGAATCCGTTCGTCGTTGAGGGTCGCGGGATGCCCTTCGCCGCCGGTCCAAAGCTTGTCGAGCTCCGGTTGATAGATGGCCCCGAGAATGACGTCGGCATCCGAGGCGGTCCCGGGTGATGCCGTGCCCTCGCGTTTCAAGGCGATCGCGGAGCACCAATAGGTGGAGCCGTGCAGGAAATTGTAGGTACCGTCCACGGGATCGATCACCCAGGTGCGGCCGCTTCTTCCAGCCACCGAGCTTCCTTCTTCACCCAGGATGCCGTCGTCGGGGCGGCAACGGCGCAGTTGCTCAAGGACGTAGGCCTCGGCCGCATGGTCCGCGGCGGTCACCACGTCCGAAACCGAGGTCTTCCGTTCCCCTTGCAGGCCGCCCATCCGCATCAGCAGGGCAAGCTGCCCGGCTTCCCGGACCAGGGCGGCAGCGAGTTCGTAGTCGTCGAGCGATGGATCAAGTTCTGTGGCGGAGTGCCTGCCAGTGGTCATGGGTCCAGCTTATGTGGCGGGATAATGAATGACATGGCCAAGACCCCAGCCCAACGCATCAAGAAGCACGGCGCCAATGCCGCTCTCCCCCAGCACCACTTGCCGTCGGTGATCAATCCCACCACCCAGCGGTCGCCCGAGAAGGCCCAGAACAACGGCCGCCTCATAGTGATTGCCGGGGTCGTGGCCAGCCTTTTCCTGTTTTGGTATGTGCACCTGCTGACCCTGAACCAGATGACCCAGTTGTCCGGCGGCATGGCCATGCCCGATTCCCTCATCGGCGGGTTCTCCACCGATTACGTCCACCAATTGCATGGCGCCATGACGGACGACGCCCGCGGACAGCTCAGCTACATCCACAAGACCGCCGGAACCCTGTTTCCGCTGATCTTCGGTTTCACCTGGCTTCTGCTCATCGGCACCAATGTGGCCGGAAAGGCACTGCGCTGGACGCTGTGGGCTGCCCCCCTGCTGTTCGCCGTGGTCCGTTTGTGGAGCAACGTGGCGGTGGACGCCGCGCTGGGATCGGCAACGCCCGACGCCGGCCAGGTGGCTTTGGCTTCCACGCTCACCGTTGTGGGCTGGGTACTGTTCCTGCTGAGCCTTGCGGCCGGCGGTGCGGCTGTGTTTGTGGGGCGGCGGCGTTCGAAGAGCGCCTAGCAGAAGCGCCGAACGCAGCCAACGCCCGCACGCGCTACCCTGGCCCAGAATCGGGCTTCCGAATCAGGCCCCCGGCTCAAGCATCTCCCGGGCTTGGAGGGCACGCTGGTGGGCGCCGGCTTTCTCGAAGCGATCGGCCGCTTCGACCAGGCTTTCTTTCGCCGCCTGCTTGTTCCCGGTACCGGCTTGGGCCCGCGCCATCAAGAGGAATACCTCGCCTGCCATCTGCGCGGGCAGTTGGTCAGCGCTGCGACTGATTTCGTTCAGCAGCTCAAGCGCCGCCCCGGCGTCTCCTGCCAGGTAGTTCCAATGCGCGCGGTTGAGGCGAAGCAGGAGAATTTCCTCTTCGCTGCCGCCGACGACATCCGTGGCAAGCTCCGCCCGTTCAATGCACCGAAGGGTGGCCGCATCGGCCACTTCAGCGGCCAGCCTCATCGCGGCCGAGGCTTTGTTGAACTTGGCCCAGACATCAAGGTTCCGCGAAGGGGAAAAGGTTTCCGCGGCAAGCTCATGGTAGTGGAGGCCTTCAGCTACCTTGTCGCAGAGGAACGCCACATTCCCGATGACCCAGTACGCCTTGCCGGCCAACTGGTCATCCATTTCATCAGAAATTCTCGCCGAGAGGGACAGGCACTCCTCCCACGCCTCCTCCAGTTTGCCGGACTCGCCAAACGCGGCGATCAGTGCCTGCCGCGCATGGACGTCGATTTCCATGTCTGCGTCATCATCGACCAGTCCAACTGCCGACGCCGCAGCCGAGGTGGCCATCTCCAACAGCCCTTCACCCCGAAGGGAGTTCGCCATCAAGATGAGTGCCCGGGCCCGGTGCTGGGGTGAGGCGACAGCCAACGATGCCTCGGAAAGGGATCTCGCCAGCGCAGTGCTGGCAGCGAAATCACCTGCGTCGAGAAGATTCTCCGCTTGGAGGAAAGTCATGTTCCACCATCCGGCGGAATCGCCCTCATCGAGGGCAATATCGGCGGCCGAGCGCGCACCATCGGCAGCCTTGGCGAAGTCATGGCTGGCCCGGTGACCCCTCGCTTGCAGTTCCGCAGCGGCGTACGACGGCGCAACCTTCTTTTCTCCCATGGCTCCATTATGTCCCTGAGACACTCCGCCCATGATTCGGGCGAGCGTTTAGCATGTTTCTCCACCGTCCGGACGGACACTGATGACACGGCGTGTCGTTACTCTTATAATGAGCGTGCTTCACTTCGTTCACTCCAGTCGCATCAGTCACATATCATCAGGAGCTTTCGCATGAAAAGAACTCTCGCCGCGCTCCTCGCG
This sequence comes from Arthrobacter sp. efr-133-TYG-120, assembly GCF_030209785.1. Classification (NCBI taxonomy): domain Bacteria; kingdom Bacillati; phylum Actinomycetota; class Actinomycetes; order Micrococcales; family Micrococcaceae; genus Arthrobacter; species Arthrobacter sp. efr-133-TYG-120. The sequence continues at coordinate 285,818 of NZ_JARVRI010000014.1, read as the reverse complement.
GCAGCAGCAATCTTGCTCGCAGGAATTACCGGCTCGGCAGCTGTGTCCGCCAGCAGCCAGAGCCCCTCACAGGATTCGTCCATAGCCACGGGCTGGTGGCCGAACTTCGCACAGAACTCGGCGGAGGCTACCGGCTGGTGGCCCAACTTCGCACAGGATTCGGCCCAGGCCACCGGCTGGTGGCCCAACGCCACCACCCAGAACTCGGCAGAGGCCACTGGCTGGTGGCCGAACTCCACCACTCAGGGTTCGCCTCAGGCGACTGGCTGGTGGCCGAACTCCGCCACCAACTCCGCTCCCTCCAACTAGCAATACCTGAAGGGCACCGGACCTAAGGTCCGGTGCCTTTCCGCTGCCCGTCTTCCGTTGCCGGGAGGAGGCATGCTCAGGTGCCTCGCAACAGTTCCGCGAATTTATCCGCCGCCATGGGCCGGCCAAAGTAATACCCTTGGCCACTGGCGCAGCCCAGGCGGGCAAGCTCAGCCGCCTGCTCCGCCGTTTCGATACCCTCGGCAACAGCCTGCATCCCGCAGGCGTGAATGAGCTGGAGAACAGCCGCCACAAAGGCCCGCTCCTTGTCGTCCGTGCCCAGCCCTTGGATGAGGGAGCGGTCAATCTTGACCACGTTGACGGGAAGGCTGCGCAGGTAGCTGATGGACGAATAGCCAGTCCCGAAGTCGTCGATTTCCAGCCGGATACCGAGTCGCCGGAGGCCGGTCAGAGAGTATTTGTCGATGTCGCTTCCGTTCACGGCCATTGACTCCGTGAGCTCGATGACCAGCTTGGATGCCTCCACTCCGGTTTCGGCGAGCACTTCCCGCACATGCTCGATCAATTCCAGGCTTTGCAATTCGGTGGTGGAAATATTGACCCGCATGCTGAAGTCTTCGTCCATGCCCGGACCGTCCTGCCACTCGCGCAATTGCTGCATCGCCCGCCGGAGAACCCAATAGCCAAGATCGATGATGATGCCGGTTTCCTCGGCCAACGGGATGAATGCATCCGGCATCAACAATCCCCTATCGGGGTGGTTCCACCGCACCAGCGCTTCAGCGCCTTCAATCCGCCCCGAGGCCAACTCGACAACAGGCTGGAAATGGAGGACCAGCTGATCTGTCCGGATGGCTTCACGCAGTTCCGAGATCATGAGTCCTTGGAGCCGGCGCGCGTACAACAAAGCCGGTTCGAAAACCCTGACGCTGCTCCCCTGCTCGGCCTTTGCCGCATACATGGCCGTGTCGGCTTCCATGACGAGGTCGTCCACGGACTGCCCTGGTTCGGCGACCCGGAGCCCGATGCTGGTTCCACAGATGATCCGGACTTCGCCGATGTCGATGCTCTCACCGACGGCCCGAAGGATCCGCTTGGCAACGCCACGCGCATGCGCCGCATTGGATTTGGGCAGCATCACGGCAAATTCGTCCCCGCCGAGCCTCGCCACCATGTCAGTGTCGCGGACCGCTGCGAGCAAGCGCCTGGCGGTAACCTTCAAGACGGTATCCCCGGCGCCATGCCCCAGAGTGTCGTTGATCCCCTTGAATGAGTTCAAGTCCAAAACGAGCAACGCGGGCGGGAGCTCACCCCGCTCGGATTCGACGAGTTCATGGTTCAGCGCCCTTTCGAGTGCCGTGCGATTCGCCAACTGGGTCAGCGGATCAGTGAGCGCCATCCTTTCGAGTTCGATCTGGGCCTCGCGCAGCATGGCTGTCCGGCTTTCGACCCGCTCCTCGAGCTCCTGGTAAATGGCTTGAAGATCGTCGGCCATGAGGTTGATCCCGGTGATGACTGCAGCCACTTCGTCCCGCGGGCCGGAGACCGGGATCCTCGTGCTGAGGTCTCCGTCCGCGATCCGGACCACCCCTTCAACGAGGGCAAGCAGCCGCGGGTCCTGGGGCTCATGATTCACGGTGGTGCTCTCTCAACCAGTCACGGGCTTCCGCCTCGGACGTGAAGAACCGTCCCGGAAGGGAGCCTGGCTTCGCGCGAAGGAGAAAGTGTGCAATCACCCGGTCCACCGGGCTCTCCCCCAAGAGGGCGCAGGCCGAAATAGCCACGGAATTCGTGTAGGTCAGGCGCGCGTCGTCGGTGACGGACAGTACTCCGGTCACCCTGAGCAGAAGCGGGAGCCGCCGTCCGTCCGCAAACATACGAACAGCCGCCGCGGCCGCCTGGGCTTCGGGTGAGCGGACTACGCTGTTCGGTGGCAGGGTGACCTCGATAATGCCGTCCTCCGCCAAGTCAACGGTGATCTGATCGGCAGGGACCATCACGTCTTCAGGCGAAGCATCCAGGGCATCATCGGGAATCCGCGAATCCCGGGCGGGGAGTGTCTGGGAGCTCATCGCCGCGCCACCTGCCGCCGTCGGGCGATCGGCCCGCGGAGGTCCCGAAGGCCATTACCCGAGGGGTGGGATGCTGCCTTTATGGGGGATGTATCGCCTGCGTGTCCCGGACGACGCAGAACAAGCTGATGAGTCATGGGTCCTATGTTCTGCCGTGTCGGTCAATCTAATCTGCGCCAAGACTGCATGGAACCCTCAGCCCGGCGCCATTCCGGTGAGTGCACTCATGATAATGCAAAGATTGCCCACCCGCTGACATGAGGCTACCCGCGAAAACTCATCGTTTCGCAAGCCGCGCCGCCGTTCGCCGTACTTCCCGGACCCGTTGCGCCACCACAAGTCCCGCGGCGGAAAATCCGATCGTGACCGGATAGGCCATCAGTCGTTCCAGGGTTCCCGGTTCGGGGACATCCATCCGTGTCAGGCCGCCGACCACCAGGGCGCCCAGCGTCAACGTCCCGCACGCCAGGATGAACCAGCTCATCGCTGTATGCGGCAGCCAGAGCAGCCCGAGGAGCAACAGTGCGAATGCTCCACCGATAAAGAACATCAGGGCGCCCGCAAGATGGAGGGGAGAACCCAGGTCTTCCGGCACAAACCCAACAACCACAGTTCCCAGCCCGGAGATACCTGCCAGGAACCGGACCGCGACGGCGGTGGGCCGCGCTTTGCGGTAGGCGGCACCCTGCAAGATCCGCACGCCGGGACGGGCCGCAATGCACAGGAGCGCCGAACTCAGCAGGATCGCCCCGAAAAGCATGCCCAGGCCCTGCACTACGAAGGAGGCATTCATGAGCAGATGCAGGGGCGAACAGACGTCGCGGTGCTCGTAGACCCCGCACTTGAGCGCGCCAAGATCACTGATGAACCCGGTCCGGCGGTCGTAGGGTCCGGGGCCCCGCCAGGCTTCGATCACCGCCGATTCGGCCACGAAATACTGCACCACGCTCAACTGGGCCCAACCGCCGATGTTCGAGCGGATGGTGCCGAGCTCCGGGAGGTGGCCGCCGTGGGCGGCCGCCACGGTCATTTGCTCTCTCATGCGGGCCAGCCTAACGCCAGCACCCGCATGCGGTGCCGCGTGCGCCGCCGCCGGTGTTGCCGGGCAGCGCGTGTTGCCGGCGTCGGTGTTCGAGGGCCGCCCCGGCAGCTTGTATGCTTGTATGCGTGCCCGGCGAGCGGCTCCCAGGAGCTTCCAGCACGCGCACAGGCCCTCGTAGCTCAGTGGATAGAGCACGGCTCTCCTAAAGCCGGTGTCGTTGGTTCGATTCCAATCGAGGGCACTTGAAAGACCAGCTGCGCGAATCGTCTCCGACGCAAGACCTGCCGGCTTACCTGCTGGGCAGCTGGACCGTGGAACGGTCCCTGTGGGACCGGGCGGGCGGCACCCGCGGTACCTTTGCCGGCGTCGTGCGCTATTCGGAAACCCCCGACGGCGGTCTCTTCCTTCGCGAAGACGGCACCATGACCTGGCCCACCCACACCGGCCCCGCCTTCCGCGAATACCTCCTGCGGCCTTCCGACTCCCCCGAAGCCATGGATGTCTACTTCCCTGATGGGAAACCGTTCCACCGCATGAGCTTCCGCGACCACGCCAACGAGGACACCCACTGGTGCGATCCCGATGACTACAAAGTCAATTACCTCTGGGGCGGGCCGGATGCCTTCAGCTACGCCTGGGACGTGCACGGACCAGCCAAGGACTTGCTGCTCGAATCCCGGCTAAGGAGAGAGACATGACCAGCAACAGTCCAGCCAAGGACCTGATAGTAGTCAGCGCGGTCTGCGTCTACGACGACGCCGGACGGCTGTTGACCGTGCGCAAGCGCGGCACGGACAAGTTCATGCACCCCGGCGGCAAGCCCGAGCCAGGTGAAACCGCGGCGGAGACGGCATCCCGCGAGCTGGCCGAGGAAGTCGGAATCGAGATCGACCCGGCCGACCTTGAGGCCTTGGGGAGTTGGCTCGCCGTCGCCGCCAATGAGGCCGCGACTGACATCGAGGCCACCGTCTTCACCGCACCGGGCACGTGGGAAGCCCGCCCTTCGGCCGAGATCGCAGAGATCCGGTGGTTGGATCTCTCTGCTGAACTTCCGGACGATTTGGCTCCGCTCCTGACGGACCACGTCCTGCCCCTGCTCGCGAAAAAGTAGGCCTTCCCGCTCCCGGAAAAGCCATGCGTGTCGGGGCCTAAACTTCCCTGTTTTGCCATGAAAATCCGGTGAGAACTGGCTATAGTGATCGCACAGTTTGTTTTAACTTGATACAGGCTGCATTGTCAGATCCAGCTGGGGGATCGCATGCAATCTCTTGAACAGCGCCGACGCGTCCGGGGGGACGTCGGCGGAGAACGTCCGCAGTTCCGTGACACTCCTGTGGAGGTCAAGGCGTACTCGACGGCCGGAATGGCCGGCTGGGCGGCGCAACTGGGTTCTCCCGCGCCCGAAGCTCCCCGTTCCCGCAGAATGGCCAGGACCGGCGGGATAGCTGCGATAGCAGCGTTGTTGCTCTACCTGACGTGGCGGGTCGCATTCACCATGCCGCTTGGTGGCGGGGATCTTGTCATCGCGTGGACGCTGGTGACGTTTGAGGCCCTTCCCCTGATAGGGCTGGTCCTGAAATCCATCACTCTGTGGAACATCGACTGTTATGCGCCTGAGCCGGTTGCCCAAGCTCCCAATGGCATGAAGGTCGCCGTGCTGATCCCCACGTATAACGAGCCGGTCGAAGTCCTTGCGCCCACCATCGCCGCGGCCTGCGCGCTTCAACCGCGCCACGAAACGTGGGTATTGGATGATGGAAGCCGCCCGTGGGTTGCCGAGATGTGCGCATCCTTCGGTGCAAGAGTGGTCACCCGCGCCGAGCACGACCATGCCAAGGCGGGCAACATGAACCATGCATTGGATTTGATGGCTGCGGAGGAAGCAGCCGGAAAAGACCCAATAGACATCATTGCCGTGCTCGACTGCGATCACGTGCCCCTCCCGACATTCCTGACGGCCACCTTGGGTTGGTTCGCCGACGAGGAAATCGCCCTCATCCAGGGGCCGCAGGCGTTCTACAACTCAGGAGCCTTCGACGACGACGGCATCTCCGGCGAACAGGGATTGTTCTTCAACGTCCTGATGCCTTCGCGCAATGTTCCCGGTGCAGGACCTTTCTGGTGCGGTTCAACCTCGCTGCTCCGGATCAAGGCGCTTCGCGAGGTAGGTGGAGTAGCCACCGAGACCATCACCGAAGACATGCACACCACCCTCAAGCTCATTCGGCTCGGGTGGAAGACCGTGTACCACCACCAGACCCTGGCAGTTGGCCTGGCCCCGGCAACGGCCGATCAATACCTGCTGCAGCGCAGACGCTGGGGCATGGGCGCGATGCAGATCCTGACCTACGAGCGCCTTTGGGCGGCCAAGAGCTGGATGACCTGGCGAAACTTCCACGAATACATCAACGGAACCTTATGGTGGCTTGAGGGCATTGCCACCTTGATTGCCTTCATCATCCCCATGGCGGTCATGGTCTCCGGCGCGCAGACCTCCACCGCCGGGCCCGTTGAGTTCACCCTTGCCTTCGCCGCCATGTTCTGGGTGCGTTTGTGGGGCGCCAAGAGGCTCATGCGCCACCAGATCCACTGGCCGACGGCGTTTGCCCTGCGGATTTTCCGGGTTCCTGTCGGGATGGCCTGCCTTTGGTGGCTCGTTTCCCGGAAGTCCTTGGAGTTTCAAGTCACCCCGAAAGGCGCCGCGGAACTTCGACTCCGCGGAAGGGCCCCGCGGATCCTCATTGTGCTGATTGTCATCGTGGGCGCGATTATTCTCTATGCGACGGCCGGAGTCCTCGGTTGGGTGCCCTGGCGGACGAGTCCTGGCTCCACGATTGCCGCCGGAGTCTGGCTGGTGCTGGCGGGGGTTGTCTTGGTGCTGGGGACGCTCCGGATCAGGGCCGCCGAATTCGCCACATCACGCAGGAGCGCCCACCGGGTCACCGTCAAGGTACCTGTCACGGTTTCCGGGGTCCCGGGCCAACTGCTGGACATTTCCATGGGAGGCGCCGCAGTCCGGGTCGGGGCGGACGCGCTGCCGGAATCAGGCCGCGTACTCTTGGAACTCCCGGGAGACGCACGGATCCCCCTGGATATCGTCCGGGTGTGGTCTAGTTCGAAGGGAGAATACACTGCTTCGCTACGGGTTCGTGACCGCGACTGGGAGGCGTACCGCAGGCTCTCGCTCTGGCTGTTTCATACTCCCGATAACGCACTGCCCGGCTTTCCTCCCGGGGTCCCTGCCGTCGCAACCCGCGAGTCGGCATGAACGGCCACGCCTTGCGTAGGCCCGCCCTCGCCTGGACTGTTATCGTCACCGCTGCGGCAGTGGCCATCCTGGCGGCGATCCTCGGCGCAAACCAAGGGACGTCCGGGGCCCAGTCAGCCGGTGACCTCGCCATCCTGGCAGCATCGCTGCTCGCCACAGCCAGTTGTGCATGGGCGGGGCGGCGCAAGGATGAAAGCGCCCGTGCGTGGCGGGTCATGGGCCTAGCCACGCTGATCTGGACCACCGGACAAGCGATCTGGACCTTCTACGGCTTGACGCTCGATCACGACTACCCCTACCCCTCCGTGGCCGACGCCGCTTTCGTCGGCTATTCGATCCCTGCCGCCATAGCCCTCTACTTGTTCCCTCGTCCCCGGGTCTCCTCGGTTGCTTTCCTGCGTGCACTCCTGGATTCGGCAGTGATTGCGTCCGCAGTGCTGTTCATGAGCTGGGCTACCGTCCTCGGCTCCATGTACAAGGCCGAAGGGCAGGAGACCCTCGTCCACCTCACCGGCCTCGCGTATCCGGTTGCCGACATTGCGATGGTCTCCATCGTCCTCATGCTCACCATGCGGAGGGCACCAGGGGAACGCCTCAGGTGGGTCTGCCTGGGTGGCGGACTCCTCGTCCTTGCGATCACTGACAGTACGTACGTGGACCTGACGTCCGAGGGCGTCACAGGTCTCACCGGAACTCCCCTGGCGGCAGGCTGGATCACGGCGTTCCTGCTGATAGCCCTCGCCCCGCTGGTCCCCTACGCCCCGCGTCCCCGGACGGAGCGGCGCCTCTACACCTTGGCCCTGGAACTGCTCCCCTACGTCCCTGTCCTGGGTGCCGTGATGGTGGCGCCCATACGGGTCGGGCGTCCCGGGGACCCCTTCCTCCAGGCCGTGGGGCTCACTGCCCTGGCCCTGGCCATCACCCGCCAGATTCTGATCATCCTCGAGAACATCAACCTCACGCGGGATCTCGAATCCAAGGTTGCCGAGCGTACAGCGGAACTTGAAGGTCTCGGCGCGATCGTCAACTCCTCAGCGGATGCAATCGTGGGCAAGTCACTGGACGGTGTCATCACCAGCTGGAATCCCGGAGCCGAACGGATCTACGGATACAGCGCCGCCGAGGCAATCGGCAGGCATGTTTCCTTCATCATTCCGGACGAACTTCAGGAGGAGGAAGAAGAGCTCTTGGCGGGCATCCGGGCCGGCGGGGAAACCCACAGCTACGAAACAGCACGGGTCCGCATCGACGGCTCCATCGTTCCCGTTTCCCTGACGATGTCTCCGATCCGCGGCACCGGCGGCATCCGCGGAGTCGCCACGATCGCCCAGGACATCACCGAACGCAGGATCGCCCAGGCCGAGTTGGTGACCGCCCGGGAAGCCGCCGAGGAAGCCAGCCGCTTGAAGTCGGAGTTCCTCGCGACGATGAGCCATGAGATACGCACGCCGATGAACGGAGTGATCGGGCTGACCGGATTGTTGCTGGACACCCCCTTGGAGGAAACCCAGCGCCAATATGCCGAAGGCGTCAAGGGCGCGGGCGAATCCCTGCTGTCCTTGATCAATGACATCCTGGACTTCTCGAAACTCGAAGCAGGCAAGGTCGATCTGGACCCTGCTCCCTTCAATCCACGCACCTTGGTGGAGGAACTCGCGGTCCTCCTTGCCGAGGCCGCACAGGCCAAAGGCCTGGAGCTGATTGCGTACTGCCGCCCGGAGGTTCCGGCGATGCTGGTGGGCGACGCCGGCCGCATCAGGCAGATCCTGCTCAACCTGGCCTCGAACGCCGTGAAGTTCACTCCCTCAGGGGAAGTTGTCATCAGCGTGAAGCTCGTGAAGCAAGAATCCGCGAACGTTCGTGTACGCTTCGAGGTCCGCGACACCGGGATCGGGATCGATGCGGCAGACCACCACAGGCTCTTTGAGTCGTTCTCGCAGGCCGATGCCTCCACTACCCGGCGGTACGGCGGGACCGGCCTTGGACTGGCGATCTCACGGAGGCTTACAGAGGTAATGGGCGGCGAAATCGGGGTGGACAGTTCCTTGGGCAACGGGAGCACCTTCTGGGCCACCCTTCCCTTGGCAGTGAGCGAAGCTGCGGCAGCTCCGGCGTCGATCTCGCCCGACCAGCTCACGGGACTCCGGGTCCTTGTGGTGGATGACAACTCGACCAACCGATTGGTGCTCGAGGGGCAATTGGCTGGCTGGCGGATGAAACCGGAAGCTGTCAGCGACGCCCAACAGGGCCTGGACCGCTGCCGCGAAGAGGCCGCCGCCGGACGTCCCTTCGACATTGCGGTGCTCGACATGTGCATGCCGGACATGAACGGCTTGGAGTTGGCACACCAGCTGAGCACCGACGTCGCGCTCGCATCCACCCGGATCATCATGCTGACGTCCACCATGAATGTGGACAAAGCCGAACTCGTGGCCGCCGGGGTCCAGGAATGGCTGACCAAGCCGGTGCGCAGCTCCGAGTTCTACGACCGCCTCATGCGTCTTGTCGCGGCCCGCCCGCTCGCGGCTCCCGTGGTCCTTCCAGCCATCCCGGTGACCATCAGCCAGCCTTCGCGCGGCCTGATTCTCGTCGTCGAGGACAACGAGGTCAACCAGCTCGTGGCCCGCAGCATGGTTGCGAAGCTCGGGTACGAGGCCGACGTCGTAGCTGATGGCAGCGAAGCAGTTGCCGCCACTGCAGCCACAGAGTATGCCGCGGTCCTGATGGACTGCCATATGCCCGTCATGGACGGATTCGAGGCCACCAAAGCCATCCGGGCACGGCACGATGGGCGCAGGCGGCTGCCGGTCATTGCGATGACGGCAGGCGCACTCGATGAGGATCGTGAGCGCTGCCTTGCGGCCGGCATGGACGATTATCTGACCAAACCGGTGGACGTGGACAAATTGGAGCGGGTTCTCTCGCGATGGATACCGGAAACATCGAAGGAAGGCGGCGGCACTGTCCTCGACCCCGCGAGGCTGGAAACGTTGCGTGACCTCGGTCCGGCAGACGGGCTCGGGTTGCTGCCCGCCGCCGCCCAGGCCTTCAGGCAAGACATCCAACCGAGCTTGGAGGCACTCCGCCACGCTTTGGACAACGGAAGCCGAGACACTTTCAGGCACGTTGCCCACAAGCTAAAAGGAGCCGCAGCCAACATCGGGGCCGCGCGCGCGGCACGGATGTGCGAGGAATTGGAACGCAGCTCATCAAGCGGCGGGCCCGTCGATCCCGCGCTCCTGGCCGGCCTTGAGGCCGAACTGGGACTTGTTGACAAAGCGTTGGACCACGCCCTGTCGGTGGCCTCGTGAAGGTCCTGGTGGCGGACGACGATTTCGGTTCGCGTCTCGTAGCGAAGGCGGCAGTGGAGCAGTCCGGCCACGAATGCATCGTGGCCGCGGACGGCAACTCCGCTTGGGAGCTGTACAGGCAACACCGGCCGCAAGTTGTGGTGACTGACCTGATGATGCCCGGGCTCAACGGACTGGAACTCTGCCGCGCCATCCGCAGCGCGGAAGAGGACTCCTACACCTACCTTGTCCTTGTCACCTCGAAAGATTCACGCGAGGACGTCGTCGCGGGCATGCAGGCCGGTGCTGACGACTACGTGGCCAAGCCGCTTGACCCGTTCGCCCTGCATACCAGGCTGCTCGTGGCTCAGAGGGTGACTTCGCTGCACACCGATCTTGCACGCTACCGTGCCGCGCTCGCGGAGCAAGCGCGCACCGATCCCCTGACGAAGCTCCACAACCGGCTGAAGCTCTCGGAGGACCTGGAACAGCTGCACCACAGGTGCGCCCGTTACGGAACGGACTACAGCCTGGCGATCTGCGACGTGGACAACTTCAAGAGATATAACGATCTTTATGGCCACCAGGCCGGAGATCTCGCATTGCAGTCGGTTGCGGCCTCCCTTGCCGCCCAAGGGCGCGAAAGCGACGGAATCTACCGCTTCGGCGGGGAGGAATTCCTCTTCCTGCTGCCGGGCCAGACGGTATCCGGCGCAGAAGCCAGGCTCGCCCGCGCTCTGGAGGCCGTGCGGGAGCTGGGCATCGCGCACTCAGGTAACCCCTCGGGTACCCTGACCTTGAGCGCCGGTCTCTCGGCCTTTGTGCCCGGCCATCGAGTCAGCAGCGAGCGGCTCCTCAAAGAGGCCGATATGGCGCTGTACGCGGCCAAGTCCGCCGGCAGGAACCGCGTGGAAGTGGCCCCGGAAGTCCGTCAACACACCAGGAGCTGAAGCCCGGCACCGCGCCTACAGCTCCGGAACAGCTTCCTGTGCCACAGCCGTCGCCTCAGCGAACTGAGTGTTGTACAACTCTGCGTAGCGCCCGTCTGCGGCGAGGAGCTCTGCGTGCGTGCCGCGCTCAATGATCGATCCGTCCTCCACCACCAGGATCACGTCGGCGGCCCGGATGGTGGAGAGCCGGTGGGCGATCACGACGGCGGTGCGTCCCTCGAGTGCCTCGCCCAAGGCCGCCTGGACCGCGGCTTCGCTGGTGGAATCCAAGGCTGCCGTTGCTTCGTCGAGGATGACGACCCTGGGTTGGGCGATGAGGAGGCGTGCGATGGTGAGCCGCTGGCGTTCTCCTCCGGAAAGGCGGTAGCCGCGCTCCCCCACCACGGTCTCCAGGCCATCCGGCAAGGAACGGACCATCGCTTCGAGCCTGGCGCGCCGGAGCACGTCCCACATTTCCTCGTCCGTCGCTCCCGGCCGGGCCAACCGCAAGTTGGAGGCGATGCTTTCATGGAAGAGGTGGCCGTCCTGCGTGACCATCCCCAGGGTCGCCCGGAGGGAATCGAACGTTGCGTCCCGGATATCCAGGCCGGTACCTCGCCCATGCCCGCCCAATCGCACGGCGCCGGAGTCGACGTCGTACAGCCGGGACAGCAGCTGGGCCACGGTGGACTTGCCCGCGCCGGAGGACCCCACGAGCGCAACGGTCTGCCCGGGCTCCACGCGGAAGCTGATTCCGTGGAGGACCTCCTCGCCGCCGCGGGTATCAAGCGTCGCCACTTCCTCCAACGAGGCAAGGGACACCTTGTCCGCGGACGGATAGGCGAAGCGGACGTCGTCGAACTCCACCGCAACAGGGCCCGAAGGCACCGCGACGGCGTCGGGCTTCTCCTGGATGAGCGGCTTGAGGTCCAGGATCTCGAAGACCCGCTCGAAGCTGACCAGCGCGCTCATGACCTCAACGTGGGCACTCGACAGCGCGGTAAGCGGCGCATACAGGCGGGTAAGCAGCAGCGCCAGTACGACGACGTCGCCCGCGGCCAGCTGCCCGCTCAGCGCAAGCCAACCGCCCAGTCCGTAAACGAGTGCGAGGGCCAGGGCGGAAACGAGGGTCAGTGCGGTGATGAACGTGAACTGCAACATGGCGGTGCGGACGCCGATGTCACGCACACGGCCGGCGCGCAGGGCGAACTCGGCGGACTCTTCGTCCGGGCGGCCGAACAGTTTGACGAGCGTGGCGCCGGGTGCGGAGAACCGCTCCGTCATTTGGGTTCCCATGGCCGCGTTGTGGGACGCGGCTTCACGACGGAGGTCGGCCAGCTTGGAGCCCATGCGGCGTGCGGGAATGAGGAAGATCGGCAGCAGCACCATCGCGAGGACGGTGACGAGCCAGGACGTGTTGAGCATGACAATGAGGGTCAGCGCCAAGGACACGACGTTGCTGACTACACCGGAGAGAGTGCCCGCGAACGCCGACTGGGCTCCGATGACGTCGTTGTTGAGCCGGCTGACGAGGGCTCCGGTACGGGTCCGGGTAAAGAAGGCGATGGGCATGCGCTGCACATGGTCGAACACCCGCGTCCGCAGGTCGACGATCACGCCTTCGCCGATCACGGAAGACAGCCACCGGGTCAGTAGTCCCACTCCGGCGTCGGCGACGGCCACGGCAGCGATGAGCGCGGCCAGCCCGACCACGACGTCCACGCCCGCATGGGCGATGATCGCGTTCACCACTTTGCCGGCCAGCACCGGGGTGGCCACGGCAAGGAACGCACCAGCGATGGAGGCCAGCACGAAGGCGATCAGCTTGTTGCGGTGCGGTTTCGCGAAAGCGAGCACGCGCCGGATGGTTTCCCGCGAGAACGGCTGGGAGCCGCTCTTGGCGCGGGTGATGTTGTAGAGCGAGCGCCAGGCGACGCCATCCATGCTCATGGCTTGTGATTCCCCATTCCGGAAGTGTGGTGCAGTTCGGTCACGGTGCCGTTGTCAAGGTGCCAGCGGGAATCGAGCCGGACGTTTTCGAGCAAGCGGCGGTCGTGCGTGACCAGCAGGAGCGCGCCTTCGTAGCCGTCAAGCGCATCCTCGAGCTGTTCGATCGCCGGCAGGTCGAGGTGGTTGGTGGGTTCGTCCAGGACAAGCAGGTTGACGCCGCGGGCCTGCAGCAGCGCGAGCGCCGCGCGCGTGCGTTCGCCCGGGGACAAGGAATCCACGGTCCGGGAGGTGTGGTCCGCCTTGAGGCCGAACTTGGCCAGCAGGGTACGCACATCCGCGGAGTTCCAGTCGACCAGGACGGCTTCGACGGCGTCTGCCAAGGTGAGGTGCCCGGCCAGCAGTCCGCGGGCTTGGTCGATCTCGCCGATCGCCACGGATGCACCCATGGAGGCATCTCCGGCGTCGGGCTGTTGAATCCCGAGCAGCAGCCGCAGGAGGGTGGACTTTCCCGCGCCGTTGGGTCCCGTGATGCCAATGCGTTCGCCGGCGTTGAGCTGGAGGTTGACGGGTCCCAGCGTGAAGTCGCCCTGGTGTGCCACGACGTCGCGCAAGGTTGCGACGACGGAGCTGGAGCGCGGAGCCTGGCCGATGCTGAACTGCAGCTGCCATTCCTTGCGCGGCTCTTCCACCTCGTCGAGCCTGGCGATGCGGGATTCCATCTGCCGGACTTTCTGGGCCTGCTTTTCCGAAGACTCAACGCTCGCGGCCCTGCGGATTTTGTCGTTGTCCGGGCTCTTCTTCATGGCGTTGCGGACGCCCTGCGAGCTCCATTCGCGCTGCGTCCGGGCCCGGGATACGAGATCCGCCTTGGTGTTGGCGAATTCCTCGTAGCGTTCGCGGGCGTGCCGCTTTGCTACCGCCCGCTCTTCGAGGAAGGAATCGTAACCGCCGTCGTAGACGGCCACGCTGTTCTGGGCCAGGTCCAGTTCCAGCACCTTGGTGATGCAGCGCGCCAGGAACTCGCGGTCATGCGAGACCAGCACCGCGCCGCCTCGAAGGCCTTGGACGAACGATTCAAGCCGGGCCAGTCCGTCGAGGTCCAGGTCATTGGTGGGTTCGTCGAGCAGCACGACGTCGAAGCGGCTCAGCAGGAGCGCAGCCAAGGCAACGCGGGCGGCTTGCCCGCCGGACAGGCCCGTCATAAGCGCATCGGGACCCGATTCGAGGCCAAGTTCCGCTAGCACCGCGGGGATCCGGTCTTCCAGGTCCGCGGCACCCGATGCCATCCAGCGGTCAAAAGCCAGGGAGTACGCGTCGTCGGCCTCCGCGGTTCCGGCTGCGAGCCCCTCGGCTCCGGCCTCCATCTCCTCAGTGGCCTGGGCGCAACCAGTGCGGCGGGCAATGTAGGCGGCGACGGTTTCGCCCGGGGTGCGTTCGTGTTCCTGGGGCAGCCAGCCGACAAAGGCGTCGCTCGGAGCGAGGCTGACCGTGCCCTCCTGGGGACGGTCGGCTCCCGCGAGGATGCGCAGCAGGGTGGATTTCCCGGCGCCGTTGGCGCCGACGACACCCACGACGTCTCCTGGCGCGACAGTGAGTGAGAGCTTCGAGAACAAGGTGCGGTGACCGTGGCCGCCGGAGAGCTCTTTGGCGACAAGCGTTGCAGTCATTGGTCTATCCTCTCACTGCTCCGCTCCTGAGCGGAAAGGCCGGCCACGCGAAAGGGCGGCCGTGCGTATACCCTGCCGTCCGAAAGACCGGGGCATGGAAGAACCCGCTGGTCCGTACTTGGGGGGTGTGCGGACCAGCGGGTTCGAGAATCAAGCATAATTCAATGTGCCTGCATCGTAAAATCGACTTCGCAGACCTGAAACCGTCTAGCAGAAAGTGGTTCATGTCCCTCCCCTCCAAGGCGTTCCAACGCTGGCTGCACGGGATCGCCCCGAACACCAGCACGGCCGATGTCTGCCGCTTTTCGGGAGTGAAACGCACCACACTGGCCCAGCAATTGGTTCGCGGCAAGGTGGCCGAGAGTTCGCTCGTGAGCATCAGCCGGGCCTTCGACATGAATCCCTTCGATGCTTTGGCACAATTCGAGGCCTACGCGGCGCTTCGCGGAACCCCGGTTCCCCCCACTGATGCGGAACTCGTCAGCCAGGTGTCCACCATGGATCTGCTGCGTGCGGTCGTCGAGCGCTCCGATCCCGGCGAGGGCGTCCCGCCCCTGGTCCTGGCGGAGACCCCGCACGGTAGTTCAGTCAGGAACTGGGTGGACGCGATCGACGACGGCGAACTGCGCCACCGGGTGAGCGGCTCCACCGGGATCGCACCGCAGAACTTCTCCGCGCACCTGACCGCCAACCGGCTGCCCCCGGAACTGGCCTTGGCAACGTCCCGGGCGGCCGGCGTCGGACCGGCCGGAGGCCTTGTGGCCAGCGGCCTCGTCACCGAGGCCGAGGCAGGATGGCCCCCCGCGGCGCGGCGGGACGCCCTGGACAGGATGACGGACGGCGAACTGGCCCTGCTGGCCGGAGAGCGGCTGCAGGCCCTGGGCAAGGCCCTGCGCCGCCATGAGCACGAGCTCGACCACAGCAACAGAATCTGGGAGAACCTGGGATGACCACCGTGTTGGCGTGGGCTACGCTCTCCATTTGCCTCATTTTGACGGCCATTCGCATCCCCAGCGCCGTTCGGGGCGAGAACCGCATGATGTTCGTCTTGTTCGCACTGATTTCCCTCGACATCCTTCTCAGCATCGAGGGTCCCTATGTGCTGATTGACGGGTGGCTGGGCAACTTCAACCTCGGCAACCTGCTGCTCCGGTTCCTGCTCTACGGAACGT
This sequence comes from Arthrobacter sp. efr-133-TYG-120, assembly GCF_030209785.1. Taxonomy (NCBI): domain Bacteria; kingdom Bacillati; phylum Actinomycetota; class Actinomycetes; order Micrococcales; family Micrococcaceae; genus Arthrobacter; species Arthrobacter sp. efr-133-TYG-120. The sequence goes on along the minus strand of NZ_JARVRI010000014.1, from coordinate 270,158 downwards.
TCCTGCTCATGGGCATCAAGGTGGCCAGGGCCTTTGGCTCAGCTGGCGGAGAACGCGCCATCCGCGGGCCGATCGGCTTGGCCGTTTTGGGAGCAACCGCGGTCCTCACGGCCTTCTTCTTCTTCTCGATGGACACCCGGGACTCCACGGTTGGCCTGAATGACCTTGACCCTGGGCCGGCCCTTGATCTGTATGCGGCCTTGGGCAGGTTCTACCCGGGCTACGTTGCCGTATGCCTCATCCCGGGCATCTGGCGATCGGTCCGAGGTTCGGGTCCCGTTCTGCTCCGGGCCGCCTCAGCGACACTGCTCCTGGGCCTTGCCTTGCTAACGGTTTCACAGGTCTTTCCGCTCATCCCGCCAACGAATATGTGGCTGCGGCCGCTCATCAATTACTCTGCCGCTTTGGCCACTGCACTTGGCCTGGGAGGCATCTGGCTGTCCAAAACCGTTGCCAGCCGGACTAGCCGCACGGTAATTTAAAAACATACCGCGTAACCTCTTTCATAAATCCATTATATCGTGCCATAATTATGAATGTGTGAAGGCGACGCAGCCTGACCTTTGAATCAATGAACGGGTTTCCAAGGTTCGTGGCGCGTGCGGGAGCACTTTTGGGGGGATGAGTGGTGGCGGGCTGTTGGGGACCGCCCCCACTCAGCCTTTTTAAGCGTCCTCCCGTGTACGCCGGACACCGCCCGAAGCACCCCAGTCCGGTCCCGTGACTAAGATGGCTTTCATGAAGAGCCTGCCCACCCGCCGCACAGCACTGTCCGCAACCCTGGCCGCCGTCGCGCTGGCACTGACCGCTTGCGGCGGTGGTTCCTCGCCGTCGTCGACGTCGGGTGGAGATACCTCGCTGTCCGCCATCAAGTCCAAGGGCGAGATCGTTATTGCCACGGAAGGCACCTACCGGCCGTTCAGCTTCCACGAGAACGGGGCCGGTCCGCTCACGGGCTTCGACGTCGAGATCGCCCAGGCCGTCGCTGCCAAGCTCGGAGTGAAGGCGACCTTCCAGGAAACCCAGTTCGATGGCATCTTCGCGGGTCTTGATTCCAAGCGCTTCGACATGATCGCCAACCAGATCTCCATCAACCCCGAACGCACGGCCAAGTACGATTTCTCGGCGCCGTACACGATCTCCAATGGCGTCGTCGTGACCAAGTCGGACAACAACTCCATCAACAGCTTCGCCGATCTCAAAGGCAAGACCACCGCGCAGTCGCTGACCAGCAACTTCTACAAGATGGCAGTTGACGCAGGCGCCGACGTGCAGTCCGTCGAAGGCTGGGCGCAAGCCGCAACCCTGGTCCGCCAAGGCCGCGTCGACGCAACCGTCAACGACAAGCTGACCTACCTCGACTACGCCAAGAGCACTCCGGACTCCGGCTTGAAGATCGCCGCGGAGACCACCGACAAGACGCAAAGCGCCATGGTCTTCCGCAAGGGATCCGCCGAACTCAAAGCCGCGGTCGACAAAGCGCTCACGGACCTTCAGGCCGATGGCACCCTCGCCAAGATCTCCCAGAAGTACTTCGGCGCAGACGTTACCAAGTAGCCGGCGGCCAATCAGATGACCTTCAACTGGGACCTCGTCTGGAGTTCCTTCGGGCCAATCGTCGGGGGCGCCGTCACAGGAACCATCCCCCTCACCCTGGCTTCGTTCGCCATTGGCCTGGCGTTGGCGCTGCTGGTCGCCCTCTTGCGCTTGAGCCCCAACAGGCTGCTCTCCGGCGTCGCACGCTTCTACGTCTCCGTGATCCGTGGGACTCCCCTGTTGGTGCAGTTGTTCGTGATCTTCTACGGTCTCCCGAGCATCGGCGTGAAGCTGGAGCCGTGGCCGAGCGCCATCATCGCGTTTTCGCTCAATGTGGGCGGCTACGCGGCCGAGGTCATCCGCGCCGCGATCCTGTCGGTGCCCAAGGGCCAGTGGGAGGCCGGGCACACCATCGGAATGTCGCGTCCACAGACGCTCGTGCGGATCATCCTCCCGCAAGCGGCCAGGGTCTCGGTACCTCCACTGTCCAACACCTTCATTTCCCTCGTGAAGGACACCTCGCTGGCTTCGCTCATCCTGGTCACCGAGCTTTTCCGCAACGCCCAGCAGATCGCCGCATTCAGCCAGGAATTCATGATCCTGTACCTCGAGTCCGCCCTGGTTTACTGGGTCATTTGCCTCGTCCTCTCCACGGGCCAGTCCGCCCTGGAGCGCAGATTGGACCGTTATGTCGCCCACTGAGCCCAGCAACGCCCCCCACGGGAACTCCGGGCTGGTGCTGTCTGCCCGGGACCTCGCCAAAGCCTTCGGCAGCAACAAGGTGCTGCGCGGAATCGACATCGACGTCAGGCGCGGGCAGGTGGTCGCGTTGATCGGGCCGTCCGGTTCGGGAAAGACCACCGTCCTGCGCTCACTTAACGGCCTCGAAGTGCCCGACGCCGGAACGGTCACCTTCGGGGACGCCGACGCGGGGACGGTCCGGGGCTCCGGCGCGGGACTGACCCTCGATTTCGCGGGCAGCGTGGGCAAGCGGGAGATCGCCGCCCTCCGGGATCGCAGTGCCATGGTGTTCCAGCACTACAACCTGTTCCCGCACATGACGGTGCTCAAGAACATCATCGAGGGACCGCTCCAGGTCCAGAAGCGTCCACGGGCGGAAGTGGTCGCGGAGGCCGAGCGGCTCCTGGCCCGGGTGGGCCTCGCGGACAAACGCGACGCTTACCCCTTCGAGCTGTCAGGCGGCCAGCAACAACGGGTGGGAATCGTGCGCGCCTTGGCCCTCAAACCCCAACTGCTGCTCTTCGACGAGCCAACCTCTGCCCTGGACCCGGAACTCGTGGGCGAAGTGCTCGGTGTCATCAAGGAACTTGCCGACGAAGGCTGGACCATGGTGATCGTGACGCACGAGCTCGCCTTTGCCCGCCAGGTTGCCGACGAAGTCATCTTCATGGACGGCGGCGTAGTGGTGGAGCGCGGACCAGCAGCGGATGTCTTGCGCGAGCCGCGGGAGGAACGCACCAAGCAATTCGTCAAGCGCCTCCAGCACGACGTCTGACCCCCAACTGATCCCCACCGCCACCCTCGCCTCGCAAGTCCCCACCGGCTCCCAGCCTTCGCAAGCTCAGGCAGGGACCCTCGCCGGTGTGGCCCCACGGCCAGGGAACCCTGGCGGCGTGGGCCCAGCATTTGTTGTCGTTTTGGGCCCTCATAACGACATCTACTGCGAGCTAGTTGGGTGGGCCGGGCACGCAACCGTCTAGCGGCTGAAACGCAAGGTCACCAGCTGGAACGGGCGCAGGGTCAGTTCGGCAGCTCCCACTCCGGGCTTCACTCCGGGAGCCTCGACGGGACGTTCCAACAGGTCCACGGATTGCACCATCCGGGAGTCGAAGTTGGCTGTGATGAGGCCCGTGGAGCGTTCTCCCAGAGATTCATAAAGCCGCACGATGACGTCTCCGGAGCCGTCCTCGGCAAGCTTGACGGCCTCGATGACCAGCGCTTGGTTGAACACCGTGAAAAGCGGCTCAACGGGGTTCGCCCCTGCCAGCAACCTCGGTTTGAGGTTGGTCCGGTAGCCCTCTTCCACGGCCCCGCCGATGCTGGCGCCGGGCCGGATGCTCAGATCCAGGACGTGAACCCCAAGGTCGGCTTGGGGGTCCGGGAACTTGGGCGCCCGCAGCAGTGACACACGCACATTGGTGGTGGTCCCGCCGTCGTCACGGATGGTCCGGGTGACGTCGTGCCCGTAACTTGAGGCATTGGAGATTGCGACTCCGTAACCCGGCTCCGCCACGTGGATCCAGCGGTGGGCGCAGAATTCGAACTTGGCGGCTTCCCAGGACGTGTTCGTGTGCGTAGCCCGGAAGACATGCCCGAATTGGGTCTCCGAGGCGGAACGGTCCGCACGGACATCCAGCGGGAAACCGATCTTGAGCAGTTTCTCGTGTTCCTGCCAGTCCACCGTGGTGGAAATGCCGAGGGATTCCGCGCCCGCTTCGAGGGAAATGCGCTGCGTGATGGTGGAGGAGCCCACCGTCCGCTCCACCACGACGACGACGTCCCAGCCCGCACGTTCCAGCGTCACCGATCGCGCGTCGACCACCGGGACGACGTTCCGGCGATAGAACTCGTCGATGTCCCAGGCATCCCATTCGTTCGGCGTATCCCGGTGGAGTTCAAGGTGGTTGCCGAACGTCCCTGGCGCAATGGCTTCCCGGCCCGTTGCGTAATCGGAGAGGGAGGTCAGCAATCCATTGGCGTCCAGCACCGCCCGGATGATGCCGTTGTCCAAAACATAACCGCCGGCGCGCTCTGTGACACTGACTGGACTATCCGAGTGGACCGGCTCGGCAGCGGCGAGCGCCGGAACACCGTTGCGCTCGTGCGGCGCGGCATTGAGCAGGAACGTGGTGTCTCCCTCGCCCAGAACGGCTGACGCGGCACCCGCTATGATGCCTTCCAACTCCCGGGCGATCGCGGCATAGTTCCGCTCCGCATCCTGGTGGACCCACGCGATGGAACTGCCCGGCAGGATGTCGTGGAACTGCTGCAGGAGTACAAGCCGCCACAACCGCTTGAGGTCCGCCGCGGGATAGGTGAACGAACCCGCAGTCCGTACTGCCGCCGTCGAGCACCAAAGCTCGGCCTCGCGCAGCAGGTGTTCCGAGCGGCGGTTGCCTTGTTTGGTATTGGCCTGGCTCGTGTACGTCCCCCTGTGCAGCTCAAGGTACATCTCCCCTACCCAGACCGGGAGGTTGTGGTACTCGGCCTCGGCCTGGGTGAAGAACTCCTTCGCGGTTCCCATGCGCACCTTCGGCGAGCCTTCGAGGTCCGCCGTCCGGTGGGCGGCGGCAACCATTTCGCGCGTGGGTCCGCCACCGCCGTCGCCGTAACCGAAGGGGACCAGCGAAATGGTGCCGCGGCCATGCTCCCGGTAGTTGCGCTGGGCATGGGCCAGTTCGCGGCCGTGGAGCTCTGAGTTGTAGGTGTCCACCGGCGGGAAGTGGGTGAAAAGCCGCGTGCCGTCGATGCCCTCCCAGTTGAAGGTGTGGTGCGGCATCTTGTTGACCTGGTTCCAGGAGATCTTCTGGGTCAGGAACCACCGGGAACCAGCGGACTTGACGATCTGCGGGAGGGCCCCGGAATATCCGAAGGAGTCAGGCAGCCAGGCCTCCTGGCAGTCGATCCCGAACTCCTGCAGGAAGAAGCTCTTGCCCTCGACGAATTGGCGGGCCATTGCCTCGCCACCGGGCATATTGGTGTCGGATTCCACCCACATGCCGCCAACCGGCACGAATTGCCCGGCCTTCACCTTCTCCCGGATCCGGATGAACAGCTCAGGATAGAACTCCTTCATCCATGCCAATTGCTGCGCCGAGGAGCAGGAGAAGACGAAATCGGGGTTCTCATCCATGAGGGCGACAACGTTGGAGAAGGTGCGGGCGCATTTGCGGATGGTTTCCCGGACCGGCCATAGCCAGGCCGAGTCAATATGGGCGTGGCCAGTGGCCAGAAGTTCGTGGGCCGAGGCGTAAGCGGGCCGGCTCAAGACCTCGGCGAGGGCTTCCCTGCCGGCGGCTGCGGTACCGGCAACATCGTCCGGGTCCATGATGTCCAGCATGCGCTCGAAGGCGCGGAGGATCTCATGCCGCCGCGGCAGTTCGAAGGGCAGTTCGTGCATCAGCCCGCTAAGGGTCCAGATGTCCTGGTGGAGCTCCCAGACCACCTCATTGAGTTCGGCAATGGCTATGCGTCCGAGCCGGTAGCGGAGCTCGTCTCCGGAGGTGGACTTGTCCCCCAGGGGGGTTGCCGCGAAGGTCCAGCTTTGGCTGAGATCCGGATTGGCCGCGGCTTCCACGTAGAAGTCCACCGAGAGTCCGCCACCCAGAAGCTTCAGCGGGACATGCTGGTTGCGCGGAGAGATGGCCTTGATGATGGTGCCGTCCGGGCGCCAGGCGATGCCCTCGCACTGGAATCCGGGTGCGTCGATGCTGAACCCGAGATCGACGACGATCTCCACCGTGGTGCCATCGGCGACTCCCCACCCCTCCGGGACTTCGCCCCGAAGCCGCAGCCACTTGGTGCTCCAGGCCTTGCCCCAGGCGGCACCGTGTTCCTGGGGTTCAAAGACCTGGCGGAGTGCTTCCGAGACCGGAACCGGCTCCCCCGGGGCATCCCAGCCGCTCAGTTCAAGAGGCAGCGCACGGCCATAGATGGCGGGGGCTATCCGCTCCCGGACAAAACGTTCGAGCCGCTTCTCAGTGATCCGGCGGTCGTCGTGCAATTGAAGTCCCCTTTGGCGGTGGGCTAGGTTGATTGCTTCCTTACCGTTATGAGCAGCCTAGTAGGCAGATCACTGTCCGGAGGAACCAGATTCCATTCGATGGATAAAATCTACGTCTTTCCCGAACAATAGCCAAGTGATTGGCGGCTATCCCTGCAGGTCCCTACTCCCCACCGACTCCCAGCCTTCGCAAGCTCAGGCCGGGGCCCTCGCCGGCGTGGGCCCCCCACCGGCTCCCGCCGGAACTCCGACCCGGTCGCTGCCCGCGTAGACGTTCAAGCTGGTCCCCCGGCTGAAGCCCACCAGCGTCAGGCCGGTCTCCTGTGCGAGCTCCACTGCGAGGCTGGAGGGTGCGCTGACGGCGGCCAGGACCGGGATCCCTGCGAGCGCCGCCTTCTGGACCAGCTCGAAGGATGCCCTCCCGGAGACCTGAAGGACGGTGCCGCGCAGGGGCAGCATTCCTTCGCGCAGCGCCCAGCCCACCACTTTGTCCACCGCATTGTGCCTCCCCACGTCTTCCCGCAGGCACAGCAGCTCGACAGCACCGTCGTCGTGGATCCGGAAGAGTCCGGCGGCGTGTACTCCCCCGGTTTTGTCGAAGACCGCCTGTGCTTCACGGAGACGGTCAGGCAGCGCGGCCAGAACCTCCACCGGGACATTCAGGGGGTCGTCCTCGGGGCTGAAGTGTGAGGATTTACGCACTGCCTCGATGGAGTCGGTGCCGCAGATCCCGCACGAGCTGGAGGTGTAGACGTTGCGCCCGGTCTCCGGCAGGACGACGTCGGGACGCAACTGAGCTTCCACCACGTTGAAGGTCTGAACGCCGTTCTCGTCCTCGCCGGCACAGAAGCGCAGGGAAATGAGCTGGGCCGGGTCCCAAATAACACCTTCGGAGACCAGGAAGCCCGCCACGAGGTCGAAGTCGTCGCCAGGGGTCCGCATGGTCACCGAGAAGGACATGTGCCCCAAACGCACCTCGAGCGGTTCCTCGACGGCCAGGAAGTCCTCGCGGTAGCGGACCGGGTGCTCCAGGGCCTGGGCGGAGCCGTCCAGGACGAATTTGTGCACCTTGCGGCGCTGGGTCACCCGTCCCATCTCAGCTACCCACCTTCCCGGCGGGTTCCGCATGCCCGGCGGCTTCCCCGTGTCTGACGAACCGCACCGTCATGGCCTTGTAGCCGGGGGTATTGGATTCACGGGCAACGAGCTCCCGGTGGACCAGGGCGTTGGCCTCGGGGAAGTACGCGGCGGCGCAACCCTTGGCCGTTGGGTAGGCAACCAGCCGGAACTTGTCCGCCCGGCGCTCCGTTCCGCGGAAAGTGGAGATGACGTCCACCATGTCCCTGTCTTCGAAGCCGAGTTCGCCGAGATCGTCCTCGTGGACCAGGATCACGCGGCGGCCTTCGGAAATGCCCCTGTATCGGTCGTCGAGCCCGTAAAACGTGGTGTTGTACTGGTCATGGCTGCGGACTGTCTGCAGGATCAGGTGGCCGGCAGGGGCTTCGAGGTACTCCAGTGGGCTCACGGTGAATCGCGCCTTGCCGATGTCCGTGGCGAACGTGCGGGTGTCGCGTGGCGGGTTCGGCAGCACGAAGCCGTTCTTGGTCCGCACCCGCGCGTTGAAGTCCTCGAAGCCGGGGATCACCCTGGAGATGTGGTCGCGAATGACGTCGTAGTCTTCGGCCATGGCCCGCCAATCCACGGGGTGGTTGTCCCCGAGGACCGCCTGCGCCATGCGTGCGACGATGACGGGTTCGCTAAGCAAATGCTCCGAAATCGGAGTCAACCGGCCCTGCGTGGAGTGGATGACGGACATGGAGTCTTCAACGGAGAGGATCTGCCGTCCGCCCGGGTGTTTGTCGTCCGTGTCCGTGCGGCCCAGGGTGGGCAGGATCAGGGAGGTCTTGCCGTGTACAACATGGGCGCGGTTGGGCTTGGTGGAGATATGGACCGTCAGCCCGGCTTTCTTGAGCCCTTCCTCCAGGGCGACGGTGTCCGAACCTGCCGCGGCGAAGTTGCCGCCCATGGAAACGAAGACGTCCACCTCGCCCTTCTCCAAGGCGTGCTGGGTTTCCACGGAGTCGTATCCGTGGACCCGCGGTGTGGTGAATCCAAACTCTTTGTCCAAGGCTGCCAGGAAGCCTTCGGACGGTTTCTCCCAGATGCCCATCGTGCGGTCGCCCTGTACGTTGGAGTGGCCGCGCACGGGACAGGCGCCGGCACCGCGTTTGCCGAAGTTTCCCTGCAAGAGCAGCAGGTTGATGATTTCCCGCAAGGTGTCCACGGAGTGCGGCTGCTGGGTGAGGCCCAGCGCCCAGCAAATGATGGTGCCCTTTGACGCGGCGAGCATGCCGGCCACCTTGGTGATTTCGATACGGCTCAGGCCCGTGGCGCGTTCCGTCTCTGCCCAGTCCAGGGTAGCCCGGGCTTCGGCGTAGGCCTCGAAACCGTCGGTCTGCGCCTCGATGAAGGCGCGATCAACCACGGTTCCCGGCTTCCGCTTCTCCTCCTCCAACAGGAGGTGGCCCAGCGCTTGGAACAAGGCAAGGTCGCCACCCACCTTGATCTGGAGGAATTCATCGGCGATGTCCGTGCCGCCGCCTACCACGCCGTTGAGCGACTGGGGGTCCTTGAAGTTCAGGAGCCCGGCTTCCGGCAATGGATTGACGGCTACGACCTTGCCGCCGTTGTTCTTGCAATCACGCAGGGCTGAGAGCATGCGCGGATGGTTCGTGCCGGGGTTCTGCCCCACAACGAACACCAACTGAGCTTCATGGATGTCTTCCAGGGAGACAGTGCCCTTGCCGATGCCGATGGTCGGGTTGAGGGCGCTTCCGGAAGACTCGTGGCACATGTTCGAACAATCGGGCAGGTTGTTCGTGCCCAGGCTGCGGGCGAACAGCTGGTACATGAAGGCTGTCTCGTTGGCCGTGCGCCCCGAGGTGTAAAAAACGCAGCGGTCCGGCGTGGTGGCATTCACGTGCTCGCCGATCAGGGCGAAAGCATCCGTCCAGCTGATCGGCGAATAGTGCGTCTCGCCAGGGCGGATGACGACGGGCTCGGCAATGCGGCCTTGGCTGCCGAGCCAGTATTCGGTCTTGTCCCCAAGCTCGGCCAGGGAGTGCCGGGCCCAGAACTCCGCGTCGACCACGCGTGTGGTGCTCTCCTCGGCGATTGCCTTGGCCCCGTTTTCGCAGAACTCGGCGGGACTGCGTTTGCCCGTGATGGACTCCGGCCAGGCGCAGCCGGGACAATCGAAACCGTCCCGCTGGTTGACGCGAAGCATTGACTTGACGGTCCGGCCGACACCCGCTTGGGACCAGCCCCGTTCCAATGCCACGGTGACAGCTTTGACGCCCGCCGCGGAGCGCTTGGGTGGGTGGATCTGGAGGTCATCTTCATTGATGTCCTGCTCGGGAGCATGCCTGTTCATGTCCCCATCATTGCAAGGCCTGACTCTCTAATCCACCCGCGTCCATCCCGCACCTGAAACTCTCAGCCCGTCAGGGCGCTCCAGTCCACCGGACCGGACGAAACCTTCCGTGCTGGCTTGGCAGGAGTCTTCTTGGCCTTGTCCTCCGGTGGCTTCGGCCGGGGAAGCGGCGGCCCCCACGGCAATGGAAAAGCTGGCACTGCCTCTCCAAGTTGTACGCCGTGCGGCGGCACCACCATGATTCCGTCCGCACTGGCGAGGCCGCGCATCATCCCGGGCCCCGCGTGCTGGGCCGGCGACGCCAAACCGTACACAAACCTGAAGGGAAGCAAGCGCGTGCGCCCGGGATCGGCGTCGAGCATTGCACCGCAAGGAACCTCGCCCACCTCGGGCAGTGTTCCGTGACCCAGACCCGCGAGGAGCGGCGCGCCGATCGTGAAGAGGACCATCATGGCCGCGAGCGGATTGCCTGGGAGACCCAGCACGAAGCGACCGTCCGGCAACTCGGCCAAAACGCCGGGATGTCCCGGACGCATCGCAATTCCATCAATCAGCAAGCGGCCACCCAGCTCCGCAATGGCCCGACGGAAGTGGTCCGTTCCCGAACGGCCGGTACCCCCGGTGGTGATGACGACGTCGGCGGGTGGCGCGTCCGGCGACAGCTCACCTTCCTCAAGGGCCGAGAGCCATTCGTCATAGGAGTCGCCCACCTTGATTTGCTCGCCGCGAATGCCGCCAAGGAGCTCGACGACGGCGCCAAGCTGGGGACCGAAGGTATCCCTCACGCGCCCGGGGGCCGGGACACCCGTGGTCACCACCTCGGCGCCGGTCAGCACCATTTTCACGAGGGGCTTGCCCAGGACGTCCAGTTCATCACGTCCGGCCAGGGCGGCCAGGGCGAGATGGGCCGGGTTCAGGACGACGCCTGATTTGATCAGCAGCTCGCCCGCCGCGGCTTCCTCTCCCGCGTCGCGGATGTGTTGCCCGTTGCGCGGTTCGCCGGGCTTCGCGTTCCCGCCGAGCGCGAGCAGTGGTAAGCCGTCTTCGTCCGTGGTCAGGACCCCGCTCTCCCTCCGCAGAACGGCCTTGGCCCCGGGCGGGATCAGGCCACCGGTGGCGATCGGGCTGGCTTGGTGCGGTGCAAGCCGATGGCCGGGTTCGGCGAGGATCCATGGACCGCTGCCGTTGACTGCCCAGCCATCCATCGCAGAGGACGCGTAGTGCGGCAGATCCTGCAGGGCGTGGACATCCGAGGCCAGGGTCCTGCCGATGGCGTCCTTCAGGGCAACGGCTGCGGCGGGAATGGGCGTGGCGCTATCGAAGGCAAGTTGCCGCGCCTCGGCCCACAAGTGGTCGGCATGCTGGACATGCCCGGCGGCTTCCGTCATCCGGCGTCGGTTCCGGGGTTCGTATAGTCCTTCGCGAGCGTGCGTGCCAGGCCAAGTGCTGCATCCATCGACGCTGCCTGGGTGGCTTGTCCCGAGCCCGCGGCAAGCCCGGCCGCAAAGCCCGCAATGAAGGTTGTCAAAGGAGCCGCCGGCCGGACCACCGAATGGGCTGCGACGCCCGCCAGGGACAGGATCTCGTTGATGTCGATCTCGACGTCGTCCAACTCATACGCTTGCAGCAGGCTCCTGCACCATTCCTCGAGCGTTTCTTCCTGGCTCTTCACGATCCGCCTCCACTGTCCGGTACAGCTGTTGTCACGGCAGGTCGCCGTCCACTCCAAGCGCCGCGGCGTCATCCCAGGTATCCACGTCATCAGTGGACCCTGCGGGGACAGGCACGGCCAGCAGATCAAGCCTAGCAAGCAGGCGGAAAACCGCGGCGTTGACCAGGCCACGTTCTTCTCCGGCAGCTTGCACTTCGCGCTGCAAAGCAGATACGCGGTAGATCCCGAGCAGCGGCTGCTTCCTACCGTCGCCGGATACGGACATGGCCCCATCCGTGTCCTGGTGGCCTGTAACTTCCCGGAGCAGGACCGGAACCGCGGCGGCGGCCAGGGGCATATCGCAGGCCAAGACGAGAACCCAGGGCGCGTGCTTCGTGGACGGCTCCTCGCCGTTTTGCGTTTCGCCTTCGTGCCCCAGGGCGAGGAGTCCGGCGGCGATCGCGGCTGCGGGTCCGGCGAAGGGCGGCTCCTCCCGCGCGGTCAATGTGCCGTCCGGCAGAGTGCCGGGATCCGGGCCGACGACGACGACGCTTCCCGCACCGCGTGCGGCCGCCACGGCGCGCTCAAGGAGTGTGGCGCCGTCGTATCTCAACTGGGCTTTGGGCACGCCGCCGAGGCGGGAGGACTTGCCACCCGCCAATATCACCGCATCAAAGTCCACCCGCCCAGATTACCCGGGAAGCGGGCTCAATTCCGGTTCAGGCCGCCGACTCGGGCAGGAGGAAGGGATCCCATGCGGGCGCAGGTTTCTCAAGCTCCTTGATTTGCCAGATAGTCCCGGTGGGCGCCGCCGGAGTGAACCTCAGTTTCCAGCCCATCTCGGCTGGGGTGTGGTCACTCTTGGCGTTGTTGCAGCGCAAGCACGCTGCCACCAGGTTTTCCCAGGAATCCGCGCCGCCCCTGGATTTGGGGTGGACGTGGTCAATGGTGTGCGCTGCTTTCCCGCAGTAGGCGCAACGGTGACCGTCGCGGCGCAAGACGCCGCGGCGTGTGACCGCCGTGATGGTGTTGTACCTCGGCCGGATGTAGCGATTGAGCAGAATCACGGAAGGACGTCCGAGAATCTCTTGTGGCCCGACGACAGGCTCGTCGCCTTCGGCCACTACGCTCGCTTTTCCGGTGAGCACAAGGACCAGCGCCCGGCGGAAGGTTACTACCGCCAGCGGTTCATATCCAGCATTCAGAACGAGTGTGCGCATGCACGTACCTCTTCACGGCCGCACCCGTCAGGGGCGCGAGGGCCGGCTGCCCTCTGCATGTACGGGCTGTGGATCGACAACCTAAGAGTAAACACCAGAAGGCCAGATCAACGAATCCATGCGGGGGTTCCAGCGCAGTGTCGGTCAAAGTTCATGTGCCGGACACGTAAGCGCACGCTCGTTAAAACAGGACATCCCCACCGGCGGACCAGCGGGGATGTTCCAGTGAAGCTATGTAACCGGGGGCTATTTAGCCACCAACGCGGATGAAGACCGGGCCGGAGCCGACATTGACGCTGTAAAGGGCGGTGGTGCCACCGTTCCAGCCGCCGTGGACTGCCATACCGTTGCCGACGTAAACAGCGATGTGGGCCATGCCCATGCCACCGTTCTGGTAGTAGACCAGGTCTCCCGGCTGCGCTTCAGCAGCGCTGACCGTACGGCCAAGGGAGAGGTAGTCTGCCGGCCAGCCGTGGAAGTTGATGCCAACAGCGGCCAGGGAGTTCGAGGCCAGGGCAGTGCAGTCCTGGGCAACGCCAAGCTGAGCGTAAGCTGCGGCAGCAATCGCTGCGCCCTTGCCGCTGGCAACCTTCGTGGCGGGCGAAACAGCAGCGGTCACAGAAAGCGTCGAGGAGCCGGTAGCGGCACCCGTGGCAGCCTGCGAAGCCGGAGCGGCTTCCTGGGTGGCAACCGGAGCTGCGACAACCGGAGCAGCTTCGGTTGAAACCACCGGGCGTTCGTACTTGATGGCGACGGAGGAGTCGGCCGAAATGCTGGCTTGGGCGATGGACTGGACTTCCAGGGCGGAGGTCGAAGTGGACTCGCGGGGAACGTTGGTTTCTGCAGCGTTGGCTGCGATACCGCTAGTGAGCACCAGACCGGAAGCAGCTGCGATAACGGCTGCCTGACGGCCTACGCCACCGGCGTTGCTGCCGACAGTCTTAGCGATAACGGCAAGCGAGTTGGTCTTGGTGACCGCGGCACGGTGGCGCGCAACAGTAGAGCGTGAAGACACGTTAAGAGGCCTCTCCCTATGCCCGCGAGGTAAGCTGTCGGATTCGGATGGGAGTCATCCGGCCACACTCCTCCCTCTCGGAAGTCGTGCGACTTAACCCCAAGGCCATCGGTGAAGATGACCAAAAGTGGGTCCCCCGCCTCTGCCAGACGATGTTTTGCGAACGGAACCTCGGGCAGTGGCAGAGCTAGGCAATCCACCCGAGTGCATCAACTCTCTAAAAGTTGATGCGAGTTAGACGGTACATGAGTTTTGGCTGAATGTCACATTCAGGTCACGGAGCGTGACAAGCATGCGAGAGACTTCCATCGGATTGGCTACAGCCAGCCCAGGGGGTCAACGACGTCGCCGTTGACCATGACTTCAAAGTGGAGGTGGCAGCCCGTGGAGGCGCCCGTAGTGCCGCTCAATGCGATGACATCGCCTCGGCCAACCGTTTGGCCCACCTGGACGTTGAACGACGACAAATGGTTGTACGTGGTTTCCAGGCCGTTGCCATGGTCCACCACAATGCGGTTTCCGCCGCCATACGGATGCCAGCCGGCGAAGGTGACCTTGCCGGCCGCGGCAGCATGGACCTGGGTGCCGCACTGGGCCACGAAGTCCTGTCCGCGGTGGAACTCCCCCAACCCGCCCGTGATGGGATTCACGCGGTAGCCGAAAGGCGAGGCCGTGGTCAGGGTGTCCAGGGGCGCCCCCAGGGTGCCCTTGGAGGACGAGGTCTTGATGGTGCCGACGGACTGTGCGCTCAAGAGCTGCTTGAGCTTGCTATCCGGATCCGCAGTGGTTGACACTGCGGCACGGCTGAAGTCGATCGTGGCGCTTGCCGCGGCCGGAATCTCGGGCTGGGTGCCCACAGCCGAGGCGGCCTGGCTTGAATCCGCCGCGGCAGTCATGGCGCCGGTGCCCGGCATGGCGACTGTCAGGATGAGGCCCGTCGTAGCGAGGGCCACTCCGGCCTTCTGTCCTGCTCCGCTCGCGGCGGCGAATTCGGCCATCTGCCGCAAGGGACCCTTGCGGCGGCGAAGTTCGCGATGGGGATCGCGCGGCCGCTCGTGCTCGACGGCGCTTGTGCTCCGCAGCTCAGCAGTAGGACCGGACGCGCGCCTGCGGCCCCTGGTGTTCTGCGTGGTCAAGGTTTTCCTCTCTGGCAAGCCTGCGAAGTTAGCTGTCGGATTCGGGCCAGAGAGATCGTGGACCCGGTCCGCGCGAAGGGCACGAAACGCAAGGTACCCGGAGGGGCCTTGCGTTGTTTGCACTTCCGCTACGGACTTCACCCCAAGGCCGTCTTTCGACAGCCGATGGTGGTTCCTCCGTTTCTGCCAGTGAATGGACTAATCCACCTGATCCGCTGGCAGAACTCGGCTTCGGATCAGGTAACGCTTTGGTATCGGCGCCAGTATTTAACTATAGGGGATTAAGCCCCACGGTAATAATTTCGTTATCTTTGCGGGCGACCCCGCCGGGCGGCTAGGCGACCGTGACAAACACGTGCGAGGCGACCTCAGGCGGCAGCTCCAGCGCGCCCTCGATATTGGGCACGCGAACGGAAATGTACTCCCCCACGCGCTCCAGGGACACCCTGGCGCCCGGGCGGATTCCGCCCTCGTCCAGCTGGACCAGAAGTTCCGGTTCCACCTGGATCGGTTCAGCCAGCCGGCTGACGGTGACCCGGTTTTCAGGTGAATATTCGTTCATCGCGTCAACAAGGTTGACCACGCCATCCGTAAAGGCGTGGGACGCGGCTCCACCCAGCGCTTCGAGTCCGGGAATGGGGTTGCCATAGGGCGATTCCGTGGGGTGGTCCAGCAACTCATAGAGCCGCCGTTCCACGCGCTCACTCATGACATGCTCCCAACGGCACGCTTCATCGTGCACGTAGGCCCAGTCCAGTCCAATGACATCTGCCAGGAGCCGTTCGGCGAGCCTGTGCTTGCGCATGACCTCGGTGGCGCGTTTCCGGCCCGTTTCAGTCAGCTCAAGGTGCCGGTCGTTGGACACAATCACCAGGCCGTCGCGCTCCATCCGCCCGATCGTCTGGGAAACGGTGGGGCCGGAGTGCCGCAAGCGCTCGGCGATGCGGGCGCGAAGAGCCACGATGTTCTCTTCTTCAAGCTCCAAAATGGTCCGAAGATACATCTCAGTGGTATCGATCAGATCCGTCATCCAGCTCAGCTCCTCGAGCGCAGTATCTTGCGTATTTTCGCCAGCTCCAAGCTTAGCTTATTTGGAATTACTCCGGATAATTCCGGCGCTTGTCCACCGCCCGGTCCGCCGTCCTCTCCTGAGCCGGCGGAACAATGGTTTCCACGTGGCGGACTATGACACCTTCGGTTCTGCCCCCGACTGCGGCGTCAGGCAGAATTGGGGAGTCGAAGGGGCAGCTTGCCACCTGCCACGACCCATCTAGGCCGCTACTTCACCATTGGAGCATCCCGTGAGCGACAACAGCATCACCATCCCCGCCGATTTGCTGCCCAAGGACGGCCGCTTCGGCGCCGGGCCCTCCAAGGTCCGCCCGGAGCAGATCGAGGCCCTCTCCGCCGCCTCGACAACGATCCTCGGCACCTCCCACCGCCAAGCACCCGTCAAGAACCTGGTGGGCTCCGTCCGCGAGGGACTTAGCCAGTTCTTCCGTGCGCCCGAGGGCTACGAGGTGATCCTCGGCGTCGGAGGCTCCACCGCGTTCTGGGACGTCGCCAGCTTCGGCCTGGTCGAGAAGAAGGCCCAGCACCTCTCCTTCGGTGAGTTCGGTTCCAAGTTCGCTTCGGCGACCAACAAGGCACCGTTCCTTGAAGCTTCCTCCATCATCACGTCCGAGCCTGGTACCCGGCCGGTTTCCCAGGCCGAAGCAGGCGTGGACGTGTACGCGTGGCCACAGAACGAAACCTCGACGGGTGTCGCCGCTCCGGTCAAGCGGGTTCAGGGCAGCGACGACGGCGCCTTGGTCCTGGTGGATGCGACGTCCGCAGCCGGCGGCCTGGATGTTGATGTTGCCGAAGCCGACGTCTACTACTTCGCCCCGCAAAAGAACTTTGCGTCCGACGGAGGCCTGTGGCTGGGACTCTTCTCCCCCGCCGCCCTGGAGCGCGCGGCCCGTATCAAGGCAAGCGGCCGCTGGATCCCAGATTTCCTGGACCTGCAGACGGCTATCGACAACTCGAAGCTCAACCAGACCTACAACACGCCGTCCCTGTCCACCTTGGTGACATTGGATGCCCAGGTCCAGTGGCTCAACAAGAACGGTGGCCTGGATTTCGCTTCCGGACGCACCGCGGACTCCGCAAGCCGTATCTACAGCTGGGCAGAGGCTTCCGAGTACGCCACCCCGTTCGTGGCAAAGGCCGAGGACCGCTCCAACGTCATTGCCACGATCGATTTCGATGACTCGATCGACGCCGCGGCCATCGCCAAGGTGCTCCGCGCCAACGGGATCGTGGACACGGAGCCCTACCGCAAGCTGGGCCGCAACCAGCTGCGCATCGCTACCTTCGTTGCCATCGAGCCGGACGACGTCTCCGCATTGCTCGCCAGCATCGACTTCGTGGTGGGCGAACTGAAGAAGTAAGGGCCTGCCGCATTCCCGCGGTCAGGACTGGTCGGCGTCGTCCGGGTGGGGATCCCGGGCGGCGCTGTCCCTTTTAACGGCGTCCCTATTAGCTGGACCCGCGCCTTGGGACTCAATCCGGAAGAACCGCATCCCGCCGGCGCTGCGGTCGAAGCGGAGCCGCAACTGGCGCGCGCGGATGATCCACACGATGCCGACGACGGCGGTGCTGGCGCCCGCGGCGGCGGCCACTCCCACTGCCCACCGGGGTCCGGCGACGTTGGACACCCAGCCGACGAACGGTGCGCCGATGGGCGTTCCACCCATGAAGATGGCCATGTAGAGTGCCATGACCCTGCCGCGCATGACAGGTTCGGTGGTGGACTGCACGTAGCCGTTGGCGCTCGTGATCATGGTCAGGGCAAACAGTCCGCAGGGAATCAGCGCCAAGGCAAACATGGTGTAATTCGGCGCGAGGGCGGCCAGCCCGCTCGCGAGGCCGAACCCGCCTGCCGCTGCGAAGATGAGCCGCATGCGTGGCCTCCCTCGCCGGGCGGAAAGCAATGCTCCTGCGACGGAGCCGATCGCCATGACCGAGTTGAGCAGCCCGAATGCCCCCGCGTCCATGCCGAACTCCGTGCCGACCATGGCCGCGATGAAGAGGACGAAGTTCAGTCCGAACGTGCCCATGATGAAAATCGCGACGAGGACAACCCCAATGTCCGGGCGATTGCGGACGTAGCGAAGCCCTTCACGGATGCGGCCTTTGCCCGCGGCGGCGCGGGGTTGGACGCGCAAGGAGGAAAGAGGGATGGCCCGGATCGCGCCAAGCATCGCGAGGAAGGTCAGGGTATTGATCATGAATACCCAGCCCGGCCCCACGGCCACCGTCAACACGCCGGCCACCGCGGGACCGATCATGCGGGCGACGTTGAAGGACGCGCTGTTCAGCGCAACGGCGTTGGAAAGATAGTCGTCCTTGACCAGCTCCGAGACGAACGTCTGGCGGACGGGGGCGTCAAGTGCCGAGACGACGCCAAGCAACAGCGCGAACACGTAGACATGCCACAACTGCGCCGCACCGCTTAGGACCAGGAGTCCCAAGCCAGTGCTCAGGACCGCCATGGCCGATTGCGTCATGACGAGGAGCCTGCGCCGGCTGTAGCGGTCGGCAAGCAGTCCGGCCCACGGCGCCAGGAAAAGCTGCGGACCCAGTTGGAGGGCCAAGGTCACGCCCATCGCACCGGCATCGTGGTTGCTCAGATGGGCGAAGACCAGCCAGTCCTGGGCAGTCCGTTGCATCCACGTGCCGATATTGGAAACGAGCGCACCGATGAACCAAATGCGGTAGTTAAGGACACCGAGCGATTTGAAGGTGGACATCAGTTGCCACCTTCACGAAATTCACTCGCCGGGTCCGCCAAGGGCTAGTCAGCCTCGATGTCGTCGGCGTCGTCGCTCTCTTGTTCGTCACCCGGGGCGGCGACGTCCTCACGGGAAGGGTCGCCGTCGTCGTCCGCGTCAACGGGGACGCCGGCTTCCTCCGCCTCCTCGGCCGCGGTAGCCTCGTCCTCCGGACGGACGCGCTTTGCCCAAGGCACCCATTCAGGAGCGAGGATGGAGTCCTCGGACGGCAGCAAGCCAAGCTCGCTGACGGTGACCACTTTGGAGCGCGAGTTGCGGGTCACGACGGCGTACCACTGCCACCCGCCGTACCCGGCCAGCCGCGATTCGAACAGGTGCGTGACGACGCGTTCGCCTTCCGAGCGCGCGGCAATATGCGGCCCGATTTCTGCCGGCTTGGCAATGGTCTCCACCGCATTGCGGGCGACGTCGACGGCGGCCGCAAGGAAAGCGTCCGGCTTGCCGACGCGCCACACAGGAATGCCGGTGCGGGGTTTCGCCGTTGATGTCATGGCAGGTTTAGGCTTCCAGCTCGTCGGCAACCTTGCGCAGGGCTGCTGCGATGGCTTTGCCCTTGGCGCCTTCAGGGTACTTGCCGGCGGACAACGTGCCGGAGAGGTTGTCCAGTACAGATACGAGATCCTGGACTACCGGAGCGAGCTCGCGGGCGTTCATGCGCTTGGCCTTGGCGATGGAAGGCAACTTGTCCAGGACCCGGAGGCCCAGCGCCTGGGCGCCCCGGCGACCGTCGGCGACGCCGAACTCAACCCGGGTTCCTGCCTTGAGATCCGCTACGCCTTCGGGCAGTGCGGATTTGGGCAGAAACACTTCCTGGCCGTCCTCTGCTGCGAGGAATCCGAAGCCTTTTTCCTTGTCATACCACTTGACCTTGCCGGTGGGCACGTAATCAACCTTCTTCGTTCTTACTTGCGAGACACAGCCGGCACGCCACCGCATCCGCAGGAGACTGCGGGAATAGGGGTGACTGCCTGGACCATGTTGGTCTATTGCTTCAAGGTTATCCTGCCCGGCCACCGATTCGCGCTTTGAGACCCCCGCAGGCAGGTCCCGCCGCCTTTTGCCCGCGGCCAGGCTGCACCCTTGCCTGGAACAGGGGATGCCGCCCGGGACTGTTAGCGTTGCTTCCATGATTCCCCACGACTTCCGCCGCCCGCTCACGATCGTTGCCGCCGTCGTCGCAGTCCTGTCCCTGGCTTCCGTAGCCGCCGTCATGGGGATCGCTTTCGCCAACGGAGTGGCACCGGTGTGGGTCACGTCCACCGCTCTCTACGGGCTGCCGCTCGCCTTTATTTTGATGGCCGCGCTGGTGGTGGACGCTGTGTGGGCGCGGCGTCGGCAATGAGCAGCCGGAAAGCCCGACGGCGGACCCGGCTGGCTGTAACGTTGAATTGATGTCCCTTATTCGCGCGCTCAGCAAGGAACTGGAAGCGCGCAGCGATGATTCGCTGCGGGCCCTGTTTGCCGCGCGGCCGGACCTCATCTCCCCGGTGGTCCCGGACTTCGCTGCGCTCGCGGCGCGGGCAAGCGCCCGCGTCAGCGTGCAGCGCGCCTTGGAACGGCTCAACAAACCGGAGATGCAGGTACTGGAGACACTCCACCTATGCACCAACACGGACACGGGCCACAGCGTGTCGGCGGCGGGACTCAAGAAGTGCATCAATGGCGCCACCCTTGCCGCGCTCGAGCCGATCCTGAACAAGCTCCAGGAACTCGCCCTCATCCACCGGGCCGATCCGCCGGCCACGGTCCACAATCCGGGGCGGCAGCGGTTCTACTTGCCGGTGGGCAGCCTCAAGGACGTCATCGGCATCTATCCGGCCGGTTTGGGCCGCAGCTACACCGAGTTGGTTCGGCTGCAACCGGCCTTCGCCCAGCGCGTGGTGCATCTCGTTGCCGAACTCCACCAGAGCGGCGCCGATATCCTGGCCGCCACGACGCCCATGGATGCTGCGTTGGCGCTGCAACGCTGGACCTCGACGCCGGAGAACCTTCAGCACATCCTGTCCGAGGCACCCGTACGGACGCGTCCCCTTTTGAACAAGTTCGGCAGTTGGGCCATGGGGGCCGTTCCCCAGGCCCAGCGCAAGGCTTCCGTGCTCCATGAAGGCCGCGACGTCGGTCCCGTGGACTGGCTCCTGGCCCGCGGTCTGCTTGTCCCCTTGGACGCCGGCCACGTTGAGCTCCCGCACAGCGTGGGCCTGTCCCTGCGCGGCGGCGCAATCGTGGACCACTTCACCTTGAAGCCTCCCGTTCCTGAACTGGGCCAGACGAGTGCCGCGTTGCGCCGGAACGCCGCCATGGGTGCCATCGCAGAAGCGCTCCGGTTGGTGGGTGAACTCCTCTACGCGGTCCGCGAGCAGCCCGTGGTCACCCTGCGCAGCGGAGGGGTGGGCGTGCGCGAGCTCAAACGCCTTGCCGACAGCCTCCGCCTGGGCTTGTCCGAGACCGCCCTGATCCTCGAGCTCAGTGCCTTGTCAGGATTGCTGCGGCTCGATGTGGACAGTTCCACCTGGGTGCAGCCGCCATCGCTGGAATGGCTCACGCTCCCCCGCCAGGAACAGTGGCTCTGGCTGGTCAACGCCTGGCTCGCGAGCGAGCGCGCACCCTCCCTTGTGGGCCAAACCCTTCCCGGGCCCGCCACCACGGCACCGCGATCCGGCTCTCCGGCAACCCCCATCAATGCCCTGTCCGCAGAGGCCCAACGCCCTGACGCTCCGCTGGTCCGCAAACGGATCCTGGAGATCCTCGAAGAGCTCACCCTCGAGGTGGAAGCACCGGACGGCAAAGCTCCAGTGCTGAACGCCGAGGCCGTCATGGAACGCGCGGAATGGTCCCAGCCCCGGATGTCGCGGCGGTTCAGCTCCCTTGTCCGCGGGATCCTGCACGAAGCCGAACTCCTAGGGCTCATGGGCTCCGGCGCCCTGACCCAGCTTGGTTCGGCGATCGCCACCGAACAGCCCGAGTTGGCCCTCAGCATCCTCGGCGAACATCTGCCCGCCGCCGTCAACCACGTCCTGCTCCAAGCGGACCTGACCGCCGTCGCGCCGGGGTACCTGGCACCTGAACTGAGCGAAAAACTGCTCTTGATCGCCGACGCCGAAGGCCAGGGCCCGGCCACGATCTTCCGCTTCTCCGGAGATTCGATCCGGCGCGCGCTGGACGCCGGCCAGGACGCCGAAACCATCCTCGCGTTCCTGCGCACCCACTCTGCCACTGACGTTCCGCAGCCGCTCCGCTACTTGATCAAGGACATTGCCTCGAGGCACGGCCGGCTGCGGGTCGCGAGCAGCCCCAGTTTCATCCAAAGTGACGACGAGGCCGCCATCGCCGAGCTCGTCCGCGAGCCCGGGGCCGCAAGCCTGGGGCTTGTCCGGATCGCCCCCACGGTACTGACCTCCAGCGCGAGCCCCCGGGAGACCGTGAGGGTGCTGCGCGAGCTGGGACTCTCGCCTGCCGTGCAGGAGGCGGAGACCGCCGTCGTGCGCTATAAGAGGACGGCGTCGGTGGCCGCTGGCGCCCGTCCCGTGTATACGGCGCCCCGCACCGCACCACCGGACGACGACGTCGACGCCCAGCTCGCGGTGTTGAGGCACCATCGGGCGGTCCACGGCGAGGTGACCGGCGAGGCGGCGACGCAACTGGGCCTCGAAACCCTGCAGAGGGCCATCCGGCTGAAGCAAGCGGTCACCATGAACGTGGTTGACGGCTTGGGGAATTCCAACACCGAAACCGTTGTTCCGGTATCGGTGTCCGGAGGGCGCGTCCGGGTGTTCGACGCCGCCAGGGACACCGAAAGGGTCTTGTCCATCCATCGCATCATCGATGTGGAACCTGCGGGCGAGCCGCACAAGTGAGGAAGCAATAGTGAGCGACGGTCCGCTGATCGTACAGAGCGACAAAACCATCCTGCTGGAAGTCGACCACGAGCTCGCCACCGAGGCACGGCATGCGATCGCGGCGTTCGCCGAGCTTGAGCGCGCCCCCGAACACGTCCACAGCTACCGGCTCACCCCTTTGGGCCTGTGGAATGCGCGCGCGGCGGGACTGGACGCCGAAAAAGTCCTCGACACTCTCCTGCGCTATTCCCGTTTCCCGGTGCCGCACTCCTTGCTGATCGACATCGAAGAGACCATGTCCCGCTACGGCCGCTTGCGCCTGGAAAAGGACCCGCAACACGGATTGGTCATGCGGACCACCGACTACCCCGTACTCGAGGAAGTCAGCCGGGCCAAGAAAATCGCGCCGTTGCTGGGGCCCAGGATCGACGGCGAAACCGTCGTGGTGCATTCCTCCCAGCGGGGACAGCTCAAGCAATTGCTGCTCAAGCTCGGATGGCCGGCCGAGGACCTCGCAGGCTACGTGGACGGCACGCCGCACCTGATCGCCTTGAACGAGGACGGTTGGCACCTGCGGCCGTACCAGAAGCTTGCCACGGAGAACTTCTGGGCGGGCGGCAGCGGCGTCGTCGTGCTGCCCTGTGGCGCGGGCAAGACCTTGGTGGGGGCCGCAGCCATGGCTACGAGCTCCACCACCACGCTGATCCTGGTGACCAACACGGTCGCGGCCCGGCAATGGAAGGACGAACTCCTCAAGCGGACGTCGCTGACGGAGGAGGAGATCGGCGAGTATTCGGGCGCGGTCAAGGAAGTCCGGCCCGTCACGATCGCCACCTACCAGGTCCTGACCACCAAGCGCGGAGGCCTTTACCCGCACCTGGAACTCGTGGACGGGCACGATTGGGGACTCATCATCTACGACGAGGTCCATCTCCTCCCGGCTCCGATCTTCCGGATGACCGCGGACCTGCAGGCCCGGCGGCGCCTGGGACTCACGGCGACGCTTGTGCGTGAGGATGGCCGCGAGGGCGAGGTCTTCAGCTTGATCGGTCCCAAACGCTACGACGCACCGTGGAAGGACATCGAAGCCCAGGGCTACATTGCGCCGGCGGACTGCGTGGAGGTCCGGGTAGACCTGCCTAGGGACGAGCGCGTGGCCTACGCGATGGCTGAGGATGCGGACAAGTACCGGCTCTGCGCGACGTCCGAGACCAAGACCCACTTGGTGGAGCAGCTCGTTGCCCTGCACCAAGGCGAGCCGCTGCTGGTGATCGGCCAGTACATCGACCAGTTGGATGAGATCGGCGAGCGTTTGGATGCTCCCGTGATCAAGGGCGATACGACAGTCAAGGTGCGGCAGAAGCTCTTCGACGCCTTCCGGGCCGGTGACATCAAGACCCTCGTGGTATCCAAGGTGGCCAACTTCTCGATCGACCTACCCGAGGCATCCGTGGCGATCCAAGTGTCGGGGTCTTTCGGTTCCCGCCAGGAGGAAGCTCAACGCTTGGGGCGCCTGCTTCGGCCCAAGCAGGACGGCCGCGCGGCACGCTTCTACTCCTTGGTGGCCCGGGACACCCTCGACCAGGATTTTGCGGCCAAACGGCAGCGCTTCCTCGCCGAACAGGGCTACGCCTACCGGATCATGGACGCCAAGGACGTACCCGCCGGGTAAGGCGCGTCATTTTTTCTGGCTAGGCAACCAGCTGTTGTGCGTGTTCCTGGGGCTGCGCTCCTTGCCGCACGACGACGTCGACCACAGCCCAGGACTCCTCGTCCTTGAGCTGCGCATCCGCGAAGCGTTCGGCGGCGCGGCGGTCGCTGAAGTCCTCGTGCTCGATGCGTCCGGAGAGCGTGTCCAGGTAGCTGACATGGAATTCGACGTCTTGAATTTCAACGCGTGATTCTTGTTTGTTTTCCATGGCTCAAGTGTGAATCCGGGGTCCGACAATTTAGGACTGTGCCCGCGGCGTGTTGGCTTTTGGCCGGATTGCCGAGGCCTGCGCAGCACCATTCAGGCCCTGCGCAGCACTTCCGCGGCGGTGCTCCGGACCGCCTCGGTCACAGCGTCCAATATGCGCGACGGTGTCCGCCACCTTTGCCAGTACAGAGGCACGTCCAATGGCCGCTCAGGCGCGAGTTCCGCCAGGGATCCATCGGCTATGTCCCGGCCGCATTGCGGTTCAGGCAGCAATCCCCACCCGAGCCCCAAACGAATGGCCTCGGCAAACTCCTGGCTGGACGGAACAAAGTGGCGCGGGCCTGCAGGCTCCATCCCACGAGCCGCACCGCCCAGGAGTTCCAGGAAGCGGTGCTGGTACTCGTCCTTGCGGTCGAAGTCGACGGCGGGAGCAGCGCAGAGCGAGGCGACATCGACGCCGTCGGGAAGCCACCGTGCCCTGAAGCCCGGAGTGGTGACGGCACGGTATCGCATGCTCCCGAGCGGCTCCACCCGGCATCCCTGCACCGGCTCAGGAGTCGCGGTCACTGCGGCCATGACAGTTCCGGCGCGCAGCATGGACGTGGAATACTGCTCGTCGTCGCGGTGAAGATCGAAGACAGCGTTCAGCTCCGCGGGAACCCTTGTCAGGGCCTTGAGGAACCAGACGGACAAGGAATCCGCGTTGACGACGATCGGAACCGAGACCATCGGGGATTCGCCGGGCAGGCCCAGTTCAAGTTCGGCGTCGGCCTCCAATTGGGCGAGCTGCCGCGCCAATCTGAGCACCACATGTCCCGACTCCGTGGCCTGGACCGGATTGCTGCGCTGCAGCAATACCCTTCCGGACGCTTGTTCAAGCGCCTTGAGACGCTGGGAGACCGCCGACGGCGTGATGTTCAGTGACCGGGCGGCGGCGTCGAGCGTGCCTTCCGTGAGCACGGCGGCGAAGGTGTGCAACTGTTCGGAGGAGAATCTGGCCATAAGACAATCTTACGATGCTTAAGAATAATTAGCTGGACTAATGACAAAGGTGGAACTTAGCCTCGAAGAATGAACTCCCCCGACGTCTTCCACGCCGCCGGCTTGGGCCTCGGCACAGGCCTGGCCCTCATTGTCGCGATTGGCGCCCAAAATGCCTTCGTCCTCCGGCAGGGCATCCGCGGCGAGCATATCGGTGCGGTCGTTGCCGTGTGCGCCATCTCGGACGCCGTGCTCATCGCGGCCGGGGTACTCGGCACAGGCGCCCTGCTCGCCGCGGCGCCTGCCGCCGTCGTCGTTCTCCGCTATGTCGGTGCGGCATTCCTGGTGACATACGGCGTGATGGCGGCACGGCGCATCCTAAGGCCGCAAGCGCTCGTCTCCGCGGAGCCTGGACCGTCGGGGGCCGGCCGAAGCGGACTGGCGTCAGCACTGGCGACTGTCATGGCGCTGACATGGCTCAACCCCCACGTCTACCTGGACACCGTATTGCTCCTGGGATCCGTGGCGAACGCGCAAGGACCCGGGCTGCAGTGGTGGTTCGGCGCCGGAGCCATGCTGGGCAGTATCCTATGGTTCTGTTCCCTCGGCTTCGGCGCGAAACTGCTGCGCGGATTCTTTGCGCGACCGGCGTCCTGGCGAATCCTTGACGGCGGAATTGCTGTCACCATGGTGGGACTCGGCGTCGGGCTGGCTCTCGGCAGTTAGCCCGGGCCCACAACCACGACACCCCGATAATTCTCACAACAAGCGTCCAGTCAACTCCCAGAAACTGGGAGCATCATGAATGGTATGAAAAAGAACGGCCCCGAAGCCAAGCTCCTCGTCGTCGACGACGAACCCAACATCCGTGAGCTGCTCTCCACCTCGCTGCGCTTTGCCGGCTTTGAGGTCGTTGCGGCGTCGAACGGCCGCGAAGCGCTCGCTGCCGCCGATCTTCACGCCCCGGACCTCGCGGTCCTGGATGTCATGCTCCCCGACATGGACGGGTTCACTGTCACCCGCCGCCTTCGCGCCGCCGGTAAGCACTTCCCTGTCCTGTTCCTGACTGCCAAGGACGACACGGAGGACAAGGTCACGGGCCTGACCGTGGGCGGCGACGACTACGTCACCAAGCCTTTCAGCCTGGATGAAGTGGTGGCGCGGATCCGCGCCGTGCTTCGCCGCACGCAGCCGATGGAAGACGACGACGCCGTCATCCGCGTGGATGACCTGGAGCTCGACGACGACGCGCACGAGGTCCGCCGCGGCGGCACCATCATCGAGCTGTCGCCCACCGAGTTCAAGCTGCTCCGCTATCTCATGCTGAACCCCAACCGGGTGCTTTCCAAGGCGCAGATCCTGGACCACGTCTGGGAATACGACTTCAATGGCGACGCCTCGATCGTGGAGTCCTACATTTCCTACCTCCGGCGCAAGGTGGACATTGATCCGGATGCCACTGCCTTGATCCAGACCAAGCGCGGCGTCGGTTACGTATTGCGGACGGCCGAGAAGCGCTGACTTTGTTCAACCGTTGGAAGTCGGCCTCCCTCAGGTCGCAGCTGGTCGCCATCATCATGGGGCTGCTGCTCCTTGCCTTGGCCGCCACTGGCGCCGGGACGCTGACGCTCGTCAAGAGCTACCTCCAAGGGCAAGTGGATGACAAGCTCAGGGCTGCCGTCCAGATCGCCCAGCAGCAGCAATCCTTTGCCAACCTGTCTGAGGCGAGCCCCGCCGTGCCCACGGACTATTCCCTGACGCTCTACGTCCAGGGCCAGCCGCCCTATCCGTTCGGCGGAAGCAAGACGGATCGGCCGAGCATCGCCAACATCACCCCGGTTGAGGCCAAGAACCGCAATTACGCACCCTTCCAGGTGAACGGCACCGCTGGCGGCGATTGGCGTGTGGTGGCGGTCAACGTAGTGGACAACCGGACCGGGCAGAACGCGGTGGTGATCGTGGGCCTGCCGCTGTCCCCCGTGGACCGAGTCATGGAACACGCCACGCTCGTGGTGGTCGGCGTCGGACTCTTGACCCTGGTGCTCGCGTTCTTCATCGCGACATGGACCGTTGCACGTTCCTTCCGCCCCCTCGCCCGCGTTGAGAAGACGGCGGCCGCAATCGCTGCCGGTGATCTCTCGCGTCGCGTGGATATCGAGAATCCGGTCACCGAGGTCGGCCGCCTGGGCGCCTCCCTCAACGCCATGCTCGCGCACATTGAATCGTCCTTTGCGGCGCGTGCCGCCTCCGAGGCACGGATGCGGCGATTCGCCGCCGACGCCTCCCACGAGCTGCGCACGCCCTTGGTCACCATCCGCGGCTTCTCCGAGCTTTACCGCCACGGCGCCCTTGCCACGCCGGAAGACGTGGGTACCGCCATGGGCAGGATCGAGAGCGAAGCCAAGCGCATGGGATCCATGGTGGAAGACCTGCTGCTGCTGGCCCGCCTGGACGAACAACGGCCTTTGCAGCTCAAGCCGGTGGATCTGCACCTACTGGCGAATGACGCCGTCGTAGACTCACTCGCAACGTCGGGCGAGCGGAAGATTTCGCTCACAGGGCTCGACGGCGGAGCGGCAGCGCCCGCCCCGGTCCAGGGTGACGAGGCCAAGCTTCGTCAGGTCCTGGGGAACCTGGTGGGTAACGCCTTGCGCTACACCCCCGAAGGAACGCCGATTGAGCTCGCCGTCGGGGTCCGGAACACGCCCGCCGGCCCGTTGTCCGTTCTCGAGGTGCGGGACCACGGCCGCGGCATTCCGGCCGAGGAACTGCCCCGGATTTTCGAGCGCTTTTACAGGGCGGACACTTCGCGCACGCGGGAAACGGGCGGCAGCGGGCTCGGTCTCGCGATTGTGGCTGCAATTGTCGGATCCCACCGCGGTACCGTCCGGGTCGAAGAGACCGACGGCGGCGGAGCCACCCTGGTTGTCAGCCTCCCCTTCCAGGACGAGCTGTCCGAGATGCCCGAAGATGCGGGCATCGCCGAGGCGGAGATCTCCGACTAGCAGTTTTCTATGCCTGGCGGCTTGATTGAGCGAGTTGTCCACATAGGGAGATTCGGCACTGTCCGGGCCATGTGACGGCTTCTAGGCTCGTGGTGTGGACCACAAGCCAGCCGCACCTGCGGATCTCTTTGATTGAAAGGCAACGCCCCATGAGCGTCATCTCCGTCGATACCGAACTGCTCCAGCTCAAGTCCGCCAACGTCAAGGCCACCGTGGATCGGATCAGCGCCGACGTCCAAGCGATGAAACGGGGCCTGGACGAGCTCCAAGCTACGTGGAAGGGATCAGCGGCCAACAACTTCCAGGCCCTCGTCTCGGAGTGGACGCTGACCCAGAACAAGGTGGAGGCTTCGCTGGCATCCATCAACCTCGCGCTGTCCTCCGCGGCGGCAAGCTACCTCCAAACCGAGCAGGGCAACACCCAGCGGTTCAGTTACTGACAGCTGGGCCCGGGTTCCCGGCGGTGCAGCCAATCCGCCGTCCCGCCGGGGTCCAGCCGCTTTCCAGGGTCTGGTTGCTTCTGAGCCGCTACTTCTCCGGCGTCGACTGGTGGAAGCGCAACCGCCATCGGCCGTCGTCGAGCAACCAGATCGAGCTCCGCAATGCGGAGCCTGTGCGCCCATAACTTCTATAACTGAGCAGCATGGTGTTACTGGAGAGGCGTTCAGCGGAAATTACTTCTACTTCCGCGCTTTCCCCGGGATCGCCCTCCAACGCCATCATGAGTTCGTCCCGGGACCAGACGCGTCCGGAGCTGCCAATCTCGGTAAAGTCCGGGTGCAGCAGGATCCCTGTGCGCCCGAGGTCTCCCCTCACGTCGGGCCTCAGGAGCTCCCTCTCAAGGAGAATGACCGTTTCCTCGTCCGAGCGTCCGCCGGCCTGGCCAAGGACCCCTTCGTCGTCGCCGGCGAGCAAAGTGGGCTCGATGAACGTCTCCTGCTCCGTGAACGCCCCCGCCGCGTTCGGCAAGGACGACCCGGTTGGGAGGTCCTGACCGCCGAACAACGTGAGGTCTTCATCCTCGGCATCCGCGTCGTCGTGGTCGTCGTCGAAAAGCGAGGGCGCCTCCATAGGCGCTGTACGGGCTGACGGCGTGCCGACTGATGGTGTGCCGACTGATGGTGTGCCGACTGACAGCGTGCGGGACAAGGACCGTGCGGCTTCAGCTCCCGGATAGCCCGGCCCGGCAGGCGCGGCTATTCCCTGCTGGAACGCTGTGGCGACCGCACGCGCGCGATCGTCGGCCGCCTCGTTGAGGTCGTGGCCGGCATGGCCTTTGACCCACTCGAACGAGTACTTGCGGCCGACAATAGCCTGGTCGATGTCCTTGAGGAGATCGACGTTCAAGACGGGCTTCCCGTCCGCTTTGCGCCAGCCCTTGCGCTTCCATCCCGGCATCCACTTGGTGATGCAATTGATGACGTACTGGCTGTCGCAGAGAATCTTCAGCTCTTCATCGGGAACATGTGCCGTGGACCGGAAGAGGTCCAGCACCGCCATGAGCTCGCCCTGGTTGTTGGTTCCGTGCGGCCACCCCCCGGCCCTCCAGCAAGAGTCGTTCACGTACCAGGCCCAACCGGCAGGCCCGGGATTGCCGAGGGCAGAACCATCGGCGGCAGCAATAATCGTCATGGTTTCCATCCTGCCAGACCACCCCGACACTCCTTGACCCCAGAACTGAGCGAGCGTCCGCCCAAAACCCGACATACGTGAGCGAGCGTCGTTAAACGGCGACGACGGCCCCCACCTGAAGTGGGGACCGCCGTCGTGCGTGTGGCTGGTGGGCTACAGCGGGGGCTAGAAGCCGCCCATGCCGCCCATGTCGTCGCCGCCACCCATAGACGGAGCGTTCTTCTCCGGCTTGTCGGCAACAACGGCCTCGGTGGTCAGGAACAGACCAGCGATGGAGGCAGCGTTCTGGAGAGCCGAGCGGGTGACCTTTACGGGGTCGTTGACGCCGGCAGCCAGCAGGTCCTCGTAAACGCCGGTTGCAGCGTTCAGGCCGTGACCCGACGGCAGGCCGCGGACCTTGTCGATAACAACGCCCGGCTCGAGGCCAGCGTTGTAAGCGATCTGCTTGAGCGGAGCGTCGATGGCAACGCGGACGATGTTGGCGCCCGTTGCTTCGTCGCCTTCGAGCTGCAGGTTGGCGAATGCCTTGGCACCGGCCTGGATGAGGGCAACGCCACCACCGGCGACGATGCCTTCTTCAACGGCAGCCTTCGCGTTGCGGACTGCGTCCTCAATGCGGTGCTTGCGCTCCTTGAGCTCTACCTCGGTTGCGGCACCGGCCTTGATGACTGCAACGCCACCGGCCAGCTTGGCCAGGCGCTCCTGCAGCTTCTCGCGGTCGTAGTCGGAATCGGAGTTCTCGATCTCGGCACGGATCTGCGCCACGCGGCCGGCGATGGCGTCGGCGTCGCCGGCACCTTCGACGATGGTGGTCTCGTCCTTGGTGACAACAACCTTGCGGGCGTTGCCGAGCAGTTCGAGGGTTGCGTTCTCGAGGCTGAGGCCGACCTCCGAGGAGATGACCTGGCCACCGGTGAGGATGGCGATGTCGGCGAGCTGTGCCTTGCGGCGGTCACCGAAGCCCGGAGCCTTGACGGCAACGGACTTGAAGGTGCCACGGATCTTGTTGACGATCAGGGTGGCCAGGGCCTCACCCTCGATGTCTTCGGCGATGATCAGCAGCGGCTTGTTGGACTGCATGACCTTCTCCAGGACCGCAACGAGTTCCTTCACGTTGGAGATCTTGGAGTTGACGATCAGGATATACGGGTCTTCAAGGACCGTTTCCTGGCGCTCTGCGTCGGTGACGAAGTAAGCGGAGATGTAACCCTTGTCGAAGCGCATGCCTTCGGTGAGCTCAAGCTCCAGGCCGAAGGTGTTGGACTCCTCGACCGTGATGACGCCTTCCTTGCCGACCTTGTCCAGGGCTTCAGCAATGAGGTTACCGATTTCGGTGTCGCCGGCAGAGATGGAAGCCGTGGCTGCGATCTCTTCCTTGGTCTCGATCTCCTTGGCGGAGGCGAGCAGCTCGCGGATGACGGCGTCAACAGCCTTCTCGATGCCGCGCTTGAGGGACAGCGGGTCGGCGCCGGCAGCTACGTTGCGCAGGCCTTCCTTGACGAGGGCCTGGGCCAGGACGGTGGCGGTGGTGGTGCCGTCGCCAGCGACGTCGTCCGTCTTCTTGGCAACTTCCTTGACCAGCTCGGCGCCGATCTTCTCGTAAGGATCGTCCAGCTCGATCTCCTTGGCGATGGAAACACCATCGTTGGTGATCGTGGGGGCGCCCCACTTCTTTTCGAGGACGACGTTGCGTCCACGCGGGCCGAGGGTGACCTTGACGGCGTCGGCGAGGATGTTCAGACCCCGCTCGAGACCGCGGCGTGCCTCTTCATCAAATGCAATGATCTTGGCCATAACGGCGGTAGTCCTTTCGGGACAGTCGTTAAGAAGGTGCCTTCACTGCGGTGCCCGCGACGGACGATCCTTCACATTCGGCCTCTGTACGCCGCGTGCTCCGGATCTCACCCCAGCAAGGTTTTCTTTGTTCCCCCAGGCACCGCCACCATTCCACACGGCCGAAGCCGTGAAGGATTAGCAGTCAATGCCTGAGAGTGCTAATCAATAATTAGCACTCACCCGAGGAGAGTGCAAGCAGGAAGAGCCGGAAACTACTCGCCACGCCCAGGGAATTCGCTACGGGCACAAGCCGTCACGGAGTCCGGGAGGCCGTCTCTTTGCCACTGACCCGCGCAGTGTTGTCAGCCCCGTAGGTGAAGACCATGTAATTGGACGAGGTAACGTCCCCGTTGGCGTCGAACCCGATGGTGCCGGACTCGCCGTCGTAATCCGGGAGCTTGGCCCCCTTCAGCACCTCGACGCAGTCCTTGTATGAGGCACAAGACGTACGTTCTTTCGTTGCCGCATCGCCCGACGCCGGACGCACTCCGCCGGACACAGTGGTGAGCCAGGCCGCGATCGAGCCTCCCGCATCGTCGCCCGCCGTTGAGGCGGCAAGCGCCGCGAGGGTGACGGCGTCGTACGTCTCGGCAGCGTACGTCGTGTCCTTGAGCTTGGGGTCGATGCCCGTCAGCTCGGCTTGGAACTCCGCATTCGGGAAGACGCCCGGAAGAATTCCCCGCGCGCCGTCGAGGCCACCTGCACCGAGCGCGGTTCCGTATTGGCGGATCGCGCCGTCGCTCAAGATCAGGCTCTTGCCGCTCAGCCCCGCATTCAGGAGCTCAGCCAGGGCGCCTTGGGCGCCATCACGGGCAACCACGACGACGGCGTCCGGCGTACCGGACTTGATGCCCGCCGCGGCGGGAGCTGCTTTGCCTGCCGCGAATTCCTCGTTGGACACGGCGTCCATTCCGAGGCCGCGGGCAGCGTCCAGGACCGCTCCCGAGACGCGCGTACCGTAATCCCCGGCTTCGTGGAGGACCGAAATGCGCCTGGCGCCGGCGTCGCGGGCAAGCTTCGCCAGGACGCTGCCCTGTGCGGCATCAGCGGCAGACGTGCGGAAGTAGAAGCCGCCATTCTTGTAGCTGCTCAGCCCCGACGCCGTGTTCGCCGGCGAGATGAGCGGAATCCGGGCGGGAGAGAGCACATCGATCGCGGCGGGCGCATGGCTCGAATCGCTCGGCCCCACGACGACGTCTGCGTGGGCGGACATCAACGCCTTGGCTTGTGCAGCCGTGTCGGCGGTGAAGGCCGCCGCGCCGGCCCCTTGGCTAGCGCCACTGCCTTCACCGGCCGCCGTCGCCGGAAGCAACTCGACGGGACGGCCCTTGTATCCGCCGGCGTCGTTGATTTGTTTGACAGCCAACTTGGCGGCAGCCAGCTCGGACTCGTTGAGGAATGCGGAACCACCGGTATTGTCCAGGATCACGCCGATGCGCAGGACGCCGTCACCGCTCGGCGTAACCGAGGCAAGCCTGGCGTTGCCGACGGGGGCGGAACATCCGGCCACTCCAAGGGCCAAGGCTGCCGAAGCTGCAAGAAGAGAAACTACCCGGGACCGGCGCGCTCCGAGGGGCCAGGACAGCTCTGTTGCCGCAACACCCACTAGATAAGCCGCACGCTTTCTGCCTGCGGGCCCTTCTGGCCCTCGCCCAGTTCGAAGTCGACGCGTTGTCCTTCTTCGAGCGCACGGAAGCCATCCATCTGGATGGCGGACCAATGCACAAAGATGTCGTCACCGGACTCATCCACGGTGATGAATCCGTAGCCCTTTTCGGCATTGAACCATTTGACGGTTCCCAAAGCCATGATCCCCACACTTTCAACTAGCAGTGGCCGGCTTCCGGGATCTCCGGGCCAGCTCACAACTACTGTAACCACAGTCACGTTGCCGTAGCGCAACCTTGGGTGCGGGTGGCCGCAATGTTATTGAGGCGTAACCGAGTTGCTATTTGTAACCGGGGCCCAGAACCACAACCACGGGCTGCTGGAACTCCGCGCTGTCCACGAGGTTGGAAATGCCCAGCAATTTGCCGAGGGCTTCGGCATTGCCCTTCTGCGCCGCGCCTTTGTAGAAGACCGACGACGTCTGCTGGGGCATGCCGCCCCAATTTGCGACAGTGGACAACGGCCATCCTCCGCCTTGCACCATGCCGGCCACACGCGCAGCCAGGCCACCGGTGGTGGTGCCGTTGTAGACCGCTACTGCCGCCGTCTTGTCCAATGGCGCCGTGGTCGGCGTCGGCGTCGGCGTGCTGGACGGAGTGTCGCCCGGGCTCGGCTGGGTGGACGGCTGGCTGGATGCCTGCGCAGAGCTGTTCGCCGAAGGTGGCGCCGCGGCGCTTTGCTTGGAAGTGTCAGCGGTGACGACGGCTTGCGGCGTCGTCGACGAGGTGAAGCCAAGCTTCGGAAGGATCAGGAAGGCAACGAGTCCTACGGCAAGTGCGATGCCGCCCAGCAGCAGCACCGGCCACAGGGCCGGCCGGGAAGCAGACGCGACGAGCCTGTGGACACCTTGCCGCGATGAGCTCTGCGGGACACGGTCGAATTCATCCCGGGCAAATTTGGTCATGGTGAAGCCTTGTCCTTGCTGCTTGCTGGCTGGGGGATCAGCGGGTGCTCTATGCGTCGGAACCGAGACGGCGCGCTGTGCGGGCCCTCTGACGTGACATACGTAGTCTACGCAATCTCTTGACCAGCATAGGATCGTGCGCCAATGCTTCCTCGGTGTCTATGAGGGCATTGAGCAGCTGATAGTAGTGGGTCGCGGAGAGATCGAAGAGTTCCCGGACGGCCTGTTCCTTGGCCCCGGCGTACTTCCACCATTGCCTCTCCAGGGCGAGCATCTGCTGTTCACGCTCGCCGAGCGGCGAATCACTGCGGAGTCCGGCGGACAGGTCTTCGAGCACCAATCCAGTTGCTTCGGACGCCATGGGTTCCCGTGCGGGTTCTGCCACGACACACTCCTTCGACGCATTGACTGAAAAATGTCCCCCGCCCATGGTAACGGGCGAATAACACCGATGTCATTTGCCCCGCCGCCTTGAGGGCCGGCGCTTTCCCCCGGACCGCGAGGACAGGGACAATGGCTGGGTGGCAGGCGAAGAAGCGTTATTTGAGCTTGAATCCGAAGATCACTCCGCCGGGTTCGAGGCACTACCCGGAATGGCCTTGGAGGATCTCATGGCGCCGGACTGGGCGGGCGCGCTCTCCGGCATCGAGGACGAGTTGCGCTCGGTGCTCGCCTTCGTGGCGGCCGAGGCCGGCCGCGGAGCGCACGTGCTGCCTGCGGCGTCCAACATACTTCGTGCCTTCCGGCAGCCGCTGGCCGACGTGAAGGTGCTGATCCTGGGCCAGGACCCCTACCCGACGCCGGGACACGCCGTCGGGCTCTCTTTCGCGGTTTCCGGACAAACACGGCCCATCCCCCGCAGCCTCTCGAACATCTACCGGGAGATGGAAACCGATCTCGGGCTCCCGCCGCGGGTCCACGGCGATCTTTCGGCCTGGACGGGCCAAGGAGTACTCCTCCTGAACAGGGTGCTCAGCGTCGCGGCCGGTGCTGCCGGCTCGCACCGGGGCAAAGGCTGGGAGGCCATCACGACGGCGGCGGTCACCGCCGTCGCCCGCCGACGAAATGCTGCCGGGCAGCAGAGTCCGCTCGTCGCGATCCTGTGGGGCAAGGACGCTGA
Organism: Arthrobacter sp. efr-133-TYG-120; assembly: GCF_030209785.1. Lineage (NCBI taxonomy): Bacteria > Bacillati > Actinomycetota > Actinomycetes > Micrococcales > Micrococcaceae > Arthrobacter > Arthrobacter sp. efr-133-TYG-120. The sequence goes on along the minus strand of NZ_JARVRI010000014.1, from coordinate 234,687 downwards.
AGCCGTACAGCCGCTGCTTGAAGGCGCCCCCGTGATCTCCTCCGCCCATCCCAGCCCGCTCTCCGCGTCGCGGGGCTTCTTCGGCTCTCGCCCGTTCAGCCGCGCCAACGCCCTGCTCCGGATGCAAGGCGCGGATCCCGTCATCTGGGAGCTTCCACCGCTGCCCTAGCTTAGGCTTGCCTACATGACATCTTTGCCCGCCACGTCGTCTGCATCCCGCAATACCCGCCCCCAAGTGAACCTGACTGTGCTGCGCACGGAACAGCTTTCGCCCCACATGGTGCGGATCATTGCTGGTGGACCCGGATTTGCCGGTTATGCGAACAACGGCTTCGTGGACCGATATGTGAAGATCGTGTTCCCGCAGCCCGGCGTCGAGTATGAGTTGCCGCTGGATCTGTGGGCCATCCGCGACACCATGCCGCGCGAACAATGGCCGTACACCCGCACCTACACCGTCCGTTGGGTGGACGAAGCTGCGCAGGAACTGGCAATCGACTTCGTAGTCCACGGCGACGAAGGCCTTGCAGGCCCATGGGCCCTGGCGGCCCAGCCCGGCGACACACTTGTCTTCACGGGCCCCGGCGGCGCCTACAACCCGGCGCCCGACGCCGACTGGTACCTTTTCGCCGGCGACGACGCCGCGCTCCCGGCGATTGCCGCCGCGATCGAATCCCTGCCGGCCGACGCGAAGGGCCTTGCTTTCCTCGAAGTCGATAGCGACGCGGACATCCTTGATATCGCCGCTCCCGAGGGCGTGGAGCTGCGCTGGCTCCTTCGCTCCGGAGTCCCGGCCGGATCAAGCTCGATCCTGCTCGATGCCTTGGGCGAAGCCGAGTGGCTGCCCGGACGCGTAGACGTGTTTGCGCACGGTGAACGCGGCTACATGAAGGGCCTGCGCGACATCTTCTTCAAGCAGCGTGGGCTCGAGCGGTCCCAGGTATCGCTTTCCGGATACTGGGCCCAGGGGCGTGTGGAGGACGATTTCCAGGCGGAGAAGAAACTCCCTATCGGGCAGATCTAGCGGCCCTTACCGCTTGGCGGCCCAGCGGACGCGGCTAGCGCCGGCGTACGCGGCGGCGCTCGTTGCTGGCCAGTCCCTTGGTCAGTGGCCGGGCAAGGTTGTCCCCCAGCACGATTCCCGCGGCCACACCCAGCACGATTGCTCCGGCGTTGAGCATGCCTCCCGAACCCACCAGTACATCTGCTTCTTGCACCGTCAATACATACATGGAACGGAATATCTTCAGGCCCGGGAGCAGGATGAGGGCTGCCGGGACGGCGACCACGAGCTGCGGGGCTCCGAGCCTGAGCGCCACCATCCGCGCGAGCAGGCCGATGACCACGGCGGAAATCGCCGGCGAGAGCCGGTCTCCGAAACCAAGGCTGGAAGCCCCCCACAAGACGAAGTAACCCACCAAACCCACTGCCGCCGTCGGGAGCAGAAGTTTGAGCAGGGTCTGTTCGGTGATGCCGATGGCAATCACGGCTACGGCTATCAGGATGGCCTGGCCCCACAATGGATACGCCTCGGGGAATGTTTGCGTGACGTCGATCGCGACGCTGCCGATGAGGTCACCCACAACTACCGCGACGGCGATGCCCGCAACGATCGCGCCGAAGGTCAGGATCGTGGACAGGAATCGTCCGGCCGCAGTCACGGGGAATCCGTTGATGGCGTCTTGCACGGAAGAGACGAGCCGCCCGGTTGGCAACAGCAGGAGAATGCCGCCCGCCACGACGATGGACGGCGGGATGTCCGCCCCGGTCCAGTGGAGCATGAGCGCGATGAACGTGACCAGGAAGGAGCAGGCCGCTGTCACGAAGAAGTCGGGCGTGCGCCACTTGCCCAATTGCCGGGCCACGAGATTGACAAGCATGTTGGAGACGAAAGCCAGGGCGGAAGCGCCAAGTCCCCCGCCCAGGACTCCGACGAAGACAGCAGAGAAGACGCCGAACGCCATGGTGACCATCCACCGTGGGAAGGGCTTGCTGCTGCGGATAATGTCATCCAGCCGGTTCACCGCTTCCGACCTGCCTACACCGCCAGCCACGATATCCGTGACGAGTTGGTGCACCTGGGCCAGGCCTGCGTAGTTGTTGGTCCAGGAGCGAACAACCCGGAGCAGTGTGATGGGGGTCTGGTCCTTGGGCGCATAGTTGAGCGCGACCGACTGGTTGGTGATGTCCACTTCGATGTTCTTCAAGCCGAGCGCAGCCGTGACCGCGATGATGCTGGTCTCCACTTCCAGGGCACCTGCCCCGTAGCGGAACATCGTTTCGGCCATATGCAGGGCGAAGTCGATGGTCTTGCGGGCCGATGCGTCAACACCGCCCACATGGATGATGGGGTTGGCGTAGGGACTACCCGCCAGGCGGTCGACGATGCTCATGGGGGCAGTGGGAGGGTTCTCCCCCTGCACCAGCCTGCGAAGCATGCGCTTGGCGTTGACATTCTGGCGCACCTGGGATGGCTTGAGCGGCTGCGTCTTGGGCAAGCCGTCCGTGTTGGGCCTGTTGTCGGGGCGGTCAGTCACGCGGGTGTTCCTCCAAAGGGCGTGGTTCCTCCATATACGGGGTAGTGCAACATGCGGTAGGCGGGGTGGCGCTGCGAGCCTTCTGGAACTGCTGGCCTAGTAGAACTGTTGACCCGTGCGACGGGTGTAGATCTGCCGTGCGATACGTTCGCCCGCAGCAGTCCAGAGCTTGTACTTCAGCGGGCTGATGACTTGGTCATAGCAGCCGACGAAGTCGGTGACGGTCTTGCTGAAGCTGGTCTTGAACAGGCCAAGTCCGTGGAACGGGTGCGAGGTGTCTTTGAGCCGGTCCGCGGGCGGAGTGCCGCAGAAATCGTACTCCGTGCAACCCAGTTCCTTGACCTGGTTGATGGCCGTCCACTGGACCAAGTGCGAATCGCCGTACTGCGCGCGCTTCTGCAGCGATCCGCCGTCCTTGTAGGTGCCTTTCCGGCCATAGTTGATGACGAAGGCTCCGACCGATGGCACACCGTTTTCAAAGACAAAGAGGAGCCTGCCCTGGCCACGCTCGATGAAGTTGGTCCAGAACTGGCGATAGTACCCGAATTCACGGACCCGCACTTGGGACTTCGCCTCAACCGTGTTAGTCATCAGCGCATACATCGAACGGAAGTTCTCTTCCGTGGGTTCCATGGTGTGCACTTCAACGCCTTCGCGGATGGCCCGGCGAACGGCGTTGCGGCCGCGGGAATGCAGGTTGCGCAGCAACTGGTTCTCCTCGGGAGAGATGTCCAGCAGGGCTGTGGAGTCGTTCGGCTGCAGGTTGGGGGTCTTGACCACTCCGGTGGCCTCGATCGCGTCCCGGGCTTCGCCACTGAGGACAATGTCCGGCTCGATCTTAACGGCGAAAACCCCGAGCTTGTCCCGCTTCACGAATTCCCGGTTTGCCTTGATGATCCCCGGAATGTCCTCGACGCCGGCAACGTCGGGGCCCTTGATGAGGTACCAGAGCTTGCCGAGCAGTGGAAAGCTCTTCTCCAGGACCAGGTTGTAGCTGCTGTAGTCCGCGGTCTCGTAGACGAGATGCAAGGGCTTCCAGCCAAAGTGTTGCTTCACGTCCGCGAAGGCCTCGGATTGGAGGAGGTTGCCGCCGTTGGGGTTGGCCGTGACGTGTTTGTCCCAGTGTTCGATTTCCTCGGCGGTGGCAAAGCGTGCGGTAAATTCTCGCAAGGGGGCCGTGTCCAATCAGTTGCGTACGTGAGGCAGCAGGCACCGGTGTGCGGCGCAGGCGTTCAGCTCCAAGTCTATCGGCCCTCACAGCGAGCTACTGCGTGGTCCGTTTCCAACGCCTTGGGCTGGGTCCCTTCGATTTCTCACAGCCGCGGCAAAGGTTCGCCAAAGTCCGCAGCTATCCGGGCAACGGAAAGTGGTTATAACGAAAGCCGAACCAGGAGGATCCGTTGATCGTCTACCGCCCCCTTCCGCCGCTCACCACCGGCCGCGGCAACAGCTGCTGGTCGGTATTCGCCGCCATGGCATCCGCAGCATTGCTGGGCCCCGCTTGGCCATCCGGTGGCCGCCGTCTCGAATATCAAGAAGCGGCGGTCAGCACTCCACGACGTTGACGGCAAGGCCGCCCATGGCGGTTTCCTTGTATTTGGAGGACATGTCCTTGCCGGTCTCGCGCATGGTCACGATGACCTCGTCCAAGGAGACGCGATGGGTGCCGTCCCCCCAGAGCGCCATCTTCGCCGCGTTGATGGCCTTCGCCGCTGCGATCGCGTTGCGTTCGATGCACGGGATCTGCACGAGTCCGCCGATCGGGTCGCAGGTTAGTCCGAGGTTGTGTTCCATTGCGATCTCGGCAGCGTTTTCCACCTGTCCCGGGGAGCCGCCCATGACTTCGGCCAATCCGGCGGCGGCCATCGAGGAAGCGGAGCCGACCTCGCCCTGGCAGCCCACTTCGGCGCCGGAGATCGAGGCCTGCTCCTTGTAGAGCACCCCGACGGCGCCCGCGGCGAGCAGGAACTTCACCACGACGTCGTCGCGGTCCTGTTGGGTGGCCTTGTCCATGCCGGGGGCGAAGTGCAGGGCGTAGTACAGCACAGCGGGGATGATCCCGGCGGCGCCGTTGGTGGGCGCGGTGACCACGCGGCCGCCCGAGGCGTTTTCCTCGTTCACGGCCAGCGCGATCAGGTTCACCCATTCCTGCCAGTACTTCGGATCCCGGTAGTCAGGGTCCTGGTCTTTGGTTTCCTTCAGGAGACGCTCGTGCCAGTCCGGGGCCCGACGGCGGACCTTCAGTCCGCCGGGCAACACGCCTTCGCGCTTGAGGGACGTTTCAACACAGGCCTCCATGACGGACCAGATGTGCAGCAGGCCTTCGCGGATTTCCTCTTCGGTGCGGGAGGCGCGTTCGTTGATGAACATGATGTCCGAGATGCCAAGCCCCTTGGAGGAGCAACGGCCCATGAGTTCAGCGGCAGTACGGAAGGGCAGCGGGAGTTCCTTCTTGGACTCCTCCAGTTCCTTCTGGGCCGCGTCCTCTTCACCCTCCCGGACGATGAAACCACCGCCCACGGAAAAGAACGTGGCCTCGTGCAGCACCTCGCCGTCGGCGTCGGACACGGAGAACTTCATCCCGTTCGTATGCCGGGGAAGAACCGTGAGCGGGTGCAGGATCATGTCCGCTTCCCCGTACGGCAGCGACACCCCCGATTCGGGATCGACAGCGCCGCAAAGGCTCAGCAGACCGGTCTCCGCGATCGACGCGAGCCGTTCCTCCACTTCCTCGGGGAGGATCTCCTCGGGGTGGTAACCCTCCAGGCCCAGCAGCACCGCGGTCATGGTGCCGTGCCCCCGGCCCGTGGCAGCCAAGGAACCATACAGATCAACGCGCAGCGACGCCACCCGTTCCAGGGCACCGGAATCCTTCAGCTCACCCGCAAAGACCGCAGCAGCCCGCATCGGCCCCACGGTATGCGAACTCGAAGGACCAATCCCAATAGAGAAAAGATCGAAGACGCCAACAGCCATTGTCGGATTCCTTAGTTAGTTGTGGTCGGGTTGGGGCGGGTGAGCGAAACGGCCGGTCTCTAGGCCTTTTGGGACCGGCATCCGGAAGCGTGCGTCTAAGGGAGCGTCACGTCCGCTCAGCGGGCGTCTTCGCGACCGAGCACGCGGAGGATGTCGGTTCCAACGGCCGGGGGTGAGCTGGCTCCGGAACCAACCCGGACACGGAGCCAGCCCCGGAGAACCTCAGCTGAGGTTCGCGACGCCCGGGTAGAGCGGGTGCGCGGCGGCGAGTGCCTCCACGCGGTGACGCAGGCCGGAGAGGTCCGCGCCGGCGTCGGCGATCAGTGCCTCGGCGATGATGTCCGCAACTTCACGGAACGCCGCTTCACCGAAACCGCGTGTGGCAAGGGCCGGGGTGCCGATCCGCAGACCGGAGGTCACCATCGGCGGGCGCGGGTCGAACGGAACCGCGTTGCGGTTGACGGTGATATCGATCGCGGCGAGGCGGTCCTCGGCCTGCTGGCCGTCGAGCTCGCAGTTGCGCAGGTCCACGAGCACCAGGTGCACGTCCGTGCCGCCGGAAATCACGGAGATCCCCTTGGCCGTGACGTCGGGCTGGACGAGGCGCTCGGCCAGGATCCGGGCACCGGCAAGCACACGTTCCTGGCGTTCCTTGAACTCTTCCGAGCCGGCGATCTTGAAGGCCACGGCCTTGCCGGCGATCACGTGCTCCAACGGGCCGCCCTGCTGGCCCGGGAAGACCGCGGAGTTGATCTTCTTGGCGATGTCGGCGTCGTTGCTCAGGATGATGCCGCCGCGCGGACCGGCGAGGGTCTTGTGCGTCGTCGACGTCGTGACGTGCGCGTGCGGGACCGGGGACGGGTGCAGGCCGGCGGCCACGAGGCCGGCGAAGTGCGCCATGTCCACCATGAGGTACGCGCCCACCAGGTCGGCGATGCGGCGGAACTCGGCGAAGTCCAGCTGGCGGGCATAGGCGGACCAGCCGGCCACGATCAGCGCCGGCTTGTGCTCGAGTGCCAGGCGCTCCACCTCGGCCATGTCGATCCGGTGGTCCTCTTCGCGGACCTGGTACGGGATCACGTTGTACAGGCGGCCGGAGAAGTTGATCCGCATGCCATGGGTCAGGTGCCCGCCGTGTGCCAGGTTCAGGCCCATGATGGTGTCGCCCGGCTTGATGAGGGCGTGCATCACCGAGGCGTTGGCCTGGGCACCGGAGTGCGGCTGCACGTTCGCGTACTCTGCGCCGAAGAGGGCCTTCACGCGGTCGATCGCAAGCTGCTCGATGACGTCCACGTGCTCGCAGCCACCGTAGTAGCGCTTGCCCGGGTAGCCCTCGGCATACTTGTTGGTCAGGACCGAGCCCTGCGCCTGCATGACAGCCACGGCGGTGTGGTTCTCGGACGCGATCATTTCCAGGCCCGAACGCTGACGGTTCAGCTCATCGTCGATCTTCGCCGCAATCTCCGGATCCAGCTCGGACAACACGGTGTCCAGGGACGGCGAAACTACCTGCTCGAACAGGGTGTTATCGGTACCTGCGGCCCCGGTTGCGGCGCTCACAGCTCGCCACCGTTCTTGGAAGCGTATTCCTCCGCGGAAAGCAGCGGACCGTCGGACTCGGCGGCCACCTTGAAGAGCCACCCCGCACCATACGGATCGTTGTTGATCAGTGCGGGATCGTCGACGACGGCGGAGTTCACTTCCGTTACCTCGCCCGTCACCGGGGAGTACAGGTCCGAGACGGACTTGGTGGACTCAACCTCGCCGCAGGTCTCCCCCGCAGTCACAGCGGCACCGACCTCGGGCAAGTCAACGTACACAATGTCGCCGAGGGCGTCGGTGGCCACGGCGGAAATGCCGACAGACACAAGGTTGCCGGCTTCGCGGGCAACCCACTCGTGCTCGTCGGAGTACTGGAGTTCAGGTGCAACTTTTGCCATGTTTTTTCCTTTGCGTTGGTCTAAATCTAATTGTGGTCGGGTTACGCGGCGGGGGCCGCCATCCTCTGCGTGCTGCTCCTTCGTCGCTTTGACGCACGCTGCCGGATGCCGCTCCCCCACCGCTAGAGGCTTGTTCAGTTTTCGGGGCCAACAGTTCCGGAAAAGAACGCTGGCCCTTTCGGGATTAGTAGGTGACCCTGGTTCCAGTAGGCCGATTCAGTTCCAGTGGGCCAACCTGCGGGAGGTAGCCCACCTTCCAAAAACCTAGGGCGATCGAACGCGACAGGTGCAGGTTCGCAACAGAGGCACCAAGGGTGAGCCGAGGTCCATACCGTTCGCCCTTCTGTTCGATAACCACCCATCAGTTCGATAACCAAAGGTGACGAGGACGGCCCCATCGGGACCGGCATCCGGCAGCGGGCGTCTAAGGGAGCGTCACGTCCGCTCAGCGGGCGTCTTTCGCGACCGAGCCCGCAGAGGATGTCGGTCCCGACGGGCAAAACGCAACCACGGTCACGCACCAATCGGAACCGTACCAGTGCCTACTTAGCCCGCTTATAGAACGGCAGGGTGACAACTTCGAACGGCTCGGACTTGCCGCGCAAGTCCACGTCCAGGGCCGTGCCCGGTTCGGCGTGTTCGACGTCGACGTAGGCCAACGCTACGGGGTAGCCGAGGGTGGGGCTGGGCTGGCCGGAGGTGACTTCGCCGACAACTGCGCCGTCCTTGAGGACCGGGTAATGGCTGCGGCCGGCGCGGCGGCCCAAGCCCTTGAGGCCAACCAGCTTGCGGCCGCTGGTGGAACCGGCGCCCTCAGCCTTCAGGGCTTCCAGGGCAGCGCGGCCTACGAAGTCGCTTTCCTTGGCGAGCGAGACAACAGGGCCCAGGCCCGCCGAGAAGGGGTTGCCGTCGCGGGAGAGCTCGTTGCCGTACAGCGGCATCCCGGCTTCGAGGCGCAGGGAGTCGCGTGAGGCCAGGCCGGCGGGGATCAGCTCGCCGTCCTCGGCAACGTCCGCGATTGCTTGCCACAGGGTGGCAGCGGCGTCGTTGTCCACGAAGATTTCGAAGCCGTCCTCGCCCGTGTAACCGGTGCGGGCGAGCAGCAGATCCGTGGTGTTCCCGGCAAAGGTGAAGGGCACCTCAACGGCGGCGTAGTACTTGAGCCCGGTGACGCGGGAGTGCTGTTCGGCCGGGACCAAGCGGAGGAGGATTGCTTCCGCTTTGGGACCCTGGACGGCGATCAGCGAGGTTGCCGCGGAGGCGTCCTCGACGACGACGTCGAAGTTGGCTGCCCGCTGCGCCAGCGCCTCGGCGACAACCTTGGCGTTGCCGGCGTTCGGAACCACCAGGAACTTGGCGTCGCCGCGGCGGTACGTGATGAGGTCGTCGATGATGCCGCCGTCTTCCTGGCAGATCAGCGAGTACTTGGCCTTGCCAACCGACATGGCGGAGATCTTGCCCACCAAGGCGTAGTCCAGGAAAGCCGCGGCTTCCGGGCCGGTGACCCAGACTTCGCCCATGTGGGAAAGGTCGAACAAGCCGGCGGCGTTACGTACTGCGTGGTGCTCGGCGAGTTCCGAGTCGTATTTCAGGGGCATCTGCCAGCCACCGAAATCGGTGAAGGAAGCGCCGAGCTTCTTGTGCTCTTCGTAGAGCGCAGTGTAGTTCTCAGTCATCGTGAGGAGTCCTTTAGTTCTCGAAGGCTTCGATCGGAGGGCAGGAGCAGACCAGGTTGCGGTCGCCTGCGGCGCCGTCGATGCGGCCTACGGGCGGGAAGTACTTGTCCTGCTTGAGGTGGTGGACCGGGAAGACGGCCTGCTCGCGGGAGTACTCACGGTTCCAGTCCGAGGAGACGACGGCGGCCGCGGTGTGCGGTGCGTGGCGCAGCGGGCTGTTCTCCACCGCGAAGTCGCCGTGGGCAACCTGGTCGATTTCCTTGCGAATGGTGATCATGGCTTCGATGAAGCGGTCAATCTCCCCAAGGTCCTCGGACTCCGTGGGCTCCACCATCAGTGTGCCCGCTACCGGGAACGCCAGGGTCGGTGCGTGGAAACCGTAGTCGATGAGGCGCTTGGCCACATCCTCGGCGGTGACGCCTGTCTTGGCCGTCAGTTCGCGCAGGTCAAGGATGCACTCGTGGGCCACGAGTCCACCTTCACCGGTGTAGAGGACCGGGAAGTACTCGTTGAGGCGCGAAGCGATGTAGTTCGCAGCGAGCAGCGCGGACTTCGTGGCCTCGGTGAGGCCTTCGCCGCCCATGAGCTTCACGTAGGCCCAGGAAATCGGCAACACACCCGCGGAGCCGTAACGCGAAGCGGAAATCGCCACGCCATGACCGTCCTCATGGGCTGCCTTGTTGGCATCGCCCGGCATGAAGGGTGCGAGGTGTGCCTTGGCCGCGACCGGGCCGACGCCGGGTCCGCCGCCGCCGTGCGGGATGCAGAAGGTCTTGTGCAGGTTCAGGTGGGAGACGTCGCCGCCGAACTTGCCCGGCTGGGCCAGGCCAACCAGGGCGTTCAGGTTCGCGCCGTCAACGTACACCTGGCCGCCGGCCGCGTGCACCGAGTCGCAGATTTCGCGGACGTCGGCGTCGTACACGCCGTGCGTGGACGGGTAGGTGATCATGATCGCCGAAAGGACATCCTTGTTAGCGTCGATCTTGGCCTGCAGGTCCGCGTGGTCGATCGTGCCATCGGCAGCCGTGGCCACCACGACCACTTTCATGCCGGCCAGCACCGCCGAGGCTGCGTTGGTGCCGTGGGCCGAAGCCGGGATGAGGCAGACGTTGCGCTGCAGGTCCCCGCGGGAGTGGTGGTAGCCGCGGATGGCCAGCAGGCCCGCGAGTTCGCCCTGGGAACCGGCGTTGGGCTGGATGGAGACCTGGTCGTAACCGGTGATCTCCGTCAGGTCAGCTTCCAGATCTTCGATCAGTTCGCGCCAGCCCTCGGTCTGGGAATCCGGGGCGAAGGGGTGGATCGAGGCGAATTCCGGCCAGGAGATGGCTTCCATCTCGGCGGTGGCGTTCAGCTTCATGGTGCACGAACCCAGCGGGATCATGGTGCGGTCCAGCGCCAGGTCACGGTCCGACAGCTTGCGGATGTAGCGCAGCAGCTGGGTCTCGGATCGGTGCGTGTTGAACACCGGGTGCTGCAGGAAGTCCGAAGAACGCTCGACGGCGGCCTCCAGCGCGAAACCCTCACCGGACTCAAGTAGCTCAGCACCAAACACCGCGACGACACCAAAAGCATCAAGGACGCCGCCGACAATTTCCTTCGTAGTGGTCTCGTCAACGGAGACACCAACAGTGTCGGCGTCGATGCCGCGCAGGTTGATGCCCTTGGCCTCGGCGGCTGCAACGATCTCGGCAGCCTTGCCCGGGACCCGGACGGTGACGGTGTCGAAGAAGCTGCCGTGCAGGACCTCAAGGCCCGCGGCCTTGAGGGACGCTGCCAGGGTGCGGGCGTGGTTGTGGGCGGTCTCGGCAATCGCCTTCAGGCCGTCGGGGCCGTGGTAGACGGCGTACATCGAGGACACGATGGCCAACAGTGCCTGCGCGGTGCAGATGTTGGACGTCGCCTTCTCGCGGCGGATGTGCTGCTCACGGGTCTGCAGCGCCAGGCGGTAGGCGGGAGTGCCGGCGTCGTCCTTGGAAACGCCCACCAAGCGGCCCGGCATGGAACGCTCGAGGCCCTTCTGGACCGCCATGTACGCGGCGTGCGGGCCGCCGAAGAACAGCGGCACGCCGAAGCGCTGGGTGGAGCCGACCGCGATGTCGGCACCCTGCTCGCCCGGAGGCGTGATCAGGGTCAGGGCCAGGAGGTCCGCGGCGACGGTAACCAGGGCGCCGCGTTCCTTGGCGGCGGCAATCACGGCGGAGTGGTCGAACACCCGGCCCGAAACGCCCGGCTGCTGCAGCACGATGCCGTTGATGTCGCCCTCGGGCAGGCCCCGGGACAGGTCAGCGATCTCCACCTCAAAGCCCAGCGCCTCGGCGCGGCCCTTCACGATGGCAATCGTCTGCGGGAGGCAATCGGCGTCGAGCACGGTCTTGCCGTCGTGGGCGGTCTTGTTCTTGTTGGCGCGTCGCATCATGAGGACCGCTTCGGCGACGGCGGTGGCTTCGTCCAGGAGGGAAGCGTTGGCGATGGGCAGGCCCACGAGGTCCTGGACCATGGTCTGGAAGTTCAGCAGCGCCTCGAGGCGGCCTTGGGAAATTTCCGGCTGGTACGGGGTGTACGCCGTGTACCAGGCCGGGGATTCGAGGATGTTGCGGCGGATCACCGGCGGAGTGACAGTGTCGTAATAGCCTTGGCCGATCATCTGCACGGCCGTCTTGTTCTTGGCCGCCAGCTTGCGCAGCTCGGCCAGGACCTCGACCTCGCTGAGGGCGTTCTGGAGCGTCAATGCGACATCCTGGCGGATGTCATTGGGAACCGCGGTGTCTACGAGCGAATCGACACTGTCGTAGCCAACAGACTTGAGCATGATGTCAATGTCGGCCTGGCGCCGGGCGCCGATATGCCGGTCAACGAACGTAGTGGAGGTTGAACTAACCGTCACGAAGGAACTCCATTAATAAGGCGGCGTGGGTACGCCACAGCTAATCGGGTTCCTCCCCGCTCTGTATTGGACCTGAGAGTTTCCGCGAAACCGTGCTTGTGGCACTGTTCCGCTTGCACCGTCGGTGAGCACGCGTCAGCGCACTGCTTTCCAGAGTTGCCTTGCCGCGGCGGTGCGTGGGCCTGAGAGATTCCTGGGGAGGATTTGCTCCTACGGCGCCTGCATCACATGCCTGCAGGACTCTCCCGCCGCAGATCAAAGGCGTATTCAGTTGTATGAATCGGATTGTGGTTGCCGGTGACGGCTGCCACAACTCCCAATTGTCCTATGGACTGCCCGCGTCCGCAAATGTGGTCACCGAGCCGACTGACTTTCCCAGCTGACTCGCACTAGATGTCGTTTTGGAGCCTCTAAACGACAACAACTGCGAGCCAGTTGGGCCGCGCCATTAGGCACGGAGGCGGTCGACGGCGGCCAGCAGCGCACCGACGTCGGCGCTCCTCGCGCTGGCCTTGACTTCCGTATCGCCGGCACCGCCTTCGAGCATTGCGTTGAAGTAAAGTCCATCGCCCATGTACCGGACAGCTTTGGCCATCTCGGGCCCCACTTCCTCCGCGAGCACATCGAGCCATTGTTGCTGGATCCCCGCGAAGCGCCTTCGGGTTTCTTCATGGGCTACTTCCGCGAGCCGCGTGGCTGCCACGAACACCCGGTCCAAGGGGGTGTCCGCCCACAGGGAAGACTTGATGAAGAACGCGGCCGCACCTTCGGGGGCCGCCTTCATTGCCGCGATGTCCAGCGCAGCCAGCCCGTCCATGCGTTCGAGCAAGGAGCTGATCATGGCTTCTTTGTTGGGGAAATGGTAGAGCAAACCGCCCTTGGAAACGCCGGCGCGCTTGGCGACGGCATCCAGGGTGGCAGCCCGCTCCCCTACCTCGATCAGCAGGGCTTCAAAGGCATCCAGGACAGCGTCCCGGGCAATAGGTTTTCGCGGCATGGTGTCCATCATCCCTTAGTTCGATGCGGCAGGTCGTTGAGTCAGATTGAAACTATACCGTCCAGACGGTACAGTTATCTTCATGTTCACGCCGTCCACTACCCAGCACCCCCGTACCTCTTCGATCCAATCCGCCCCGTGGCGCGATTGGGCTGCCTTAGCACTCCTGATGTTCCCGGTGCTGCTGGTGGCTGTGGACAATACGGCGCTGACGTTTGCCCTGCCGGAAATCGCCCGGTCGCTGGAAGTCGGGGGCGTGCAGCTGCTGTGGGTCGTGGATGCCTATCCGCTGGTGCTCGCAGCGCTTTTGGTGTCCATGGGAAACCTGGGAGACAGGATCGGCCGCCGCCGCTTGCTGTTGATCGGCAGCACAGGCTTCGCCGCGGTTTCCGCGGCCACCGCGTTCGCGCCGTCGGCTGAGTGGCTCATTGCCGGACGCGCCAGCATGGGCATCTTCGGAGCCATGCTCATGCCGTCCACGCTGTCCTTGATCCGCAACATCTTCCCGGACCCGAACCGCCGCCGGCTCGCCGTGGCCGTGTGGGCAGCGGGATTCTCCGGCGGCGCCGCGCTCGGGCCGATCTTCGGTGGTTGGCTCGTGGAGCATTTCTGGTGGGGAGCCGTGTTCCTGGTTGCCGTGCCACTTTTGCTGCCGCTGCTCGCCTTCGGCCCCTTCCTCATCCCCGAGTCCAAGGACCGCAATCCGGGAAAGCCCGACCTTCCCAGCGTCGTGCTCTCCATCTTCACCATGGCCCCGGTGGTTTATGGCATCAAGGAGGCCGCCGTGCACGGTTTTGGCCCCGGACCCGCGGCATTCATGGCGTTCGGCCTGGCCATGGGAATTGTCTTCGTCCGCAGGCAGCGCTCATTGGCATCGCCTATGTTGGACGTTCGGCTTTTCCGGAACAAGGTCTTCAGCACGGCCATCACGGCCAACGTCTTGTCCTTGTTCTCCATGACCGGCTTCATCTACTTCTTCGCGCAGCACTTGCAGCTCGTGGAAGGCCAATCCCCCATGCAGGCGGGGATCGCGATGGTTCCGGCACTGCTGGCCACCATCGTGGCGGGCCTGGTGGTGGTTCCGCTGGTCAAGCGGATCCGCCCGGGCCTGGTGGTGGCATCGGGCCTGGCACTGAGCGCAGTGGGATACCTGGTGGCCGCCCTGGGCAACCACAGCCAGGGGCCAGGGTACCTTTTGACGGCACTCCTGCTGCTGGCCATCGGGGTCGGCTCAGCGGAGACCATCTCCAATGACCTGATCCTCGGCGCGGTTCCCGCCGATAAAGCGGGTGCTGCATCGGCGATCTCCGAAACGGGTTACGAACTCGGATCACTGCTGGGCACAGCCGTGCTTGGCTCCATCCTGACCGCGTCCTACCAACACCACTTGTTGCTTCCTGGCGAATTGTCCGGCCACGCGGCCGAACGCTCGAGGGAGACGCTCGCCGGAGCCGTGGACGCGGCGGCCACGCTGCCCCAACCATTGGGCGATGCCCTCACCGCGGCGGCACGTGCCGCCTTTGAATCGGGGGTCCACATCACAGCGGCGATCGGGCTCGTCCTGATGGCGGGAGCGGCAGTCCTTGCCGCCGTCGTGCTCCGCCGCGTGCCGACCGCAAAGTAGGCGGAGGCTAGACGGCCCGGTTCAACGCAGCATCAGGCGAGCTGAAACTCCGGGTGATTCCGCCCAGGGTGGCGGTGGCGAGGGTGGAGAGGTAGTCGTGCCGGCGTCGGGCGGTAATGCGCGATTGGGGCTCGAAGGATTGCCCGGGATCGTCCGCGTAATGCGCGGACAGCCCGTCGCGCATGAGGCGGATACCCTCGGCGCGCTGTTGGGAGACCGCGGCGTGGGTGGACCCGAGTTCCTCGGCGAGTTCCTTGACGGTCCGCCCGCCGAAGTAGATCTCCTCGACGACGTAACGCATCTTCTCCGGCAGGGCCTCGACGGCGGCGCGAAGGTACTTGAGTCGCTCATCAGCAAGGACCGAATGCTCCGGGGAGATGGTCTCCGCCGCGACGGTGTCCACGACGACGTCGTCCAGCGGCGACAGGGTCCGCGCGGCATCGGCCAGGGCGGCTTCCACCACGCTTCGTTCGACACCCAGGGCCGATGCGGTCTCGGCGACCGAAGGCGTGCGGCCAAGGACCCCGGAGAGCGTCTCCTGGACCGACATGGTTTCCTTGATGCGTTTGCGCGCTGACCGGGTGGCCCAGTCGCTGGCCCGCATCTCGTCCGCGAAGGCTCCGACGATCCGGCGGCGCGCAAACGCGCCGAAGGGGACTCCGAGGTTCGGATCGAAGGAATCGGCAGACGTTATCAACGCCACGGACCCCACCGACGCGAAATCGTCGCGCGACAAATGAGAAGCTCTCGCGCAGAGCTCCGACACCAAATAGCCAACGAGCGGCAAATGCTGCAGCACCAACTCGTTGCGTTCTTCGCGATTCAAAATTAGTCCCCCCATGAGACCTGTTTATTGAGTTGCCAAGCCTGGTTCCAGGGGCTTCATGGGCAAGCTGCTGAGACGGTGCAACGTGCCGAAGATTACATGGAACAGACATGTATTCAGTGAACATACCATCTGGAAAATAACAATGCGTGTACGCTCATGAAAAAGATAGAAAAACAGGACTCGGAACCATGTTCCGAGTCCAAACCGGGGAATGGGGAACCGTGGGGGCGGATGAGCTTTCGGCGACGCTGTGGCGTGAGCGGAGACAGCTGGAACTGCTGTTGTACCGGCTTGAAACACAGCTGCTGCACGTTCGGGCAGGCAACTGGCATTGGTTGAAGTTCGCTGCCGCTGACGTGGAAAAGGTCCTGGAAAACCTTCGTTTCGACACGCTTGCCCGGAACATCGAATCGTCGGCCGTGGCTATTGAATGGCGGCTGTCGGCCAACGCCACGCTGCCGATGATCGCTTCAGTGGCCCCGCCCGGTGTCTGGCCGGAACTGCTGCAAGAACACCACCGTGAGCTGGTCCTGGTGCTCAAGCAAGTCGAAACAACCGCGGCGGCCAACGTCGAGGCTCTCCAGATGGGGCTGCAAGGGGCCGGGAACCCGCCGCTTGGCTCCGTTCAGCCTGGCGACGCAGCCCCGGCAGCGCCGGGAGCGGTCGCGTGTGCGGACACGGTGGATGACGTGATGCTGCTTGCGGAAAACGCCAATATCGAACGGGCCCTGGCCGTGACCAGGGATTGCTCGCTGCCGCTCCTCAGGGAGTTCCTGGGGCTGGAGTAGTACCCGGCCTAGTCCTTGCCCGGTTTCCGGACAGGCGGACGCAGCCCGGCGACGAGCTCCTCGGCTTCGGGGCCGGCCTGGGCAGCAGCGAGGTTGGCAGCGGCGATCGCCTCGACCACTTCGCGACGCTGGATGGACACCCCTCGGGGTGCCTCGATCCCGATCCGCACGCCGTCGCCGCGGCCTTCCATGACGGTGATGACAATGTCCTCACCAATCATGATCTGTTCGCCCGGCTTGCGTGTCAGTACCAGCATGCTCTCAATCTACCTTTCCGAGCACGGCAACGCGGGCGGGCTTGCCGTCCACCCACCCGATGGGGAGACCCAGCCCGTTGACCGTCTCGGGACTTCCGGTCTCCGACGCGCCGAAAACAGCAAGGGCGTCAACCGTGACTCCCTCGGCGGCAAGGGCTGCGGAGAGCGCCCGGACCCAGGCCGCCGTGTCTTCAGCCTTCCGCCCGGCGTCAACAACCAGCCACAACTGGTCTGCGGCGAGCGCCGCGATGTCCGCCGCATGCGTCACGGTTTCGCCCTGCCGGCCGAGACCGTACGCCACCAGCACGGTTTGGCCGGTGAGCACCGCTTGGGCGCGCGCCGCCGTCGCGCCCTGGCGCCCCGCCACGTGGAGGTGCCCGAAAGCTGTCAACGCTCCGGCTGTCCGGACGTCGGAACCGCCCTCGGCGATGGACACTTCCAGCGCTGGTCCCAACGCGTCGTCGCCGAGGCCAAGCAGGATGATCAGGTTGCCGCTGCCGGTAAGCGGCACGGGTACGGCCACAGGAACGAGGTGCCCGACGGCGGCCGCCGGCAACGCGGTCGGCAACCCTTGCGGTCCGCAAACCGGCGCCTGGAACTCCTTTCCTAACTGCTCCAACATCCCGGCAAAATCCGGGGAGGCCGTTGAAACGGCTGCCTCGGGCCGGTGCAGGTCCATCTCGGCCGCGTCGGCTTGCTCCAGGAGCGCGGCGATCGCGGGCCCCTGCAACGCATGCGCCTCCCCGCCCGCAGGGCCCTCCCCGCCCGCAGGGCCCTCCCAACTAACTCGCAGTTGTTGTCGTTCTGGGCCGTCAGAACGACAACTATTGCTAGCTAGTTGGGATGAACCCGCTGCCGGAACTTCGATCGTGGCCTCGTAGCGATTGGCCGCGAAGAGCCCTGCGATTCCGGGGTTGGTGACCTTCTCGGCGGCGACGATCCGAGCCCCGGGCCCGTACTGCTGCTCGGCTTTTTGGCGGATGGCGTCCAGGGATGCGCCCTTAAGCTTGTATTGCTTCGGCATGGCGGACCACCCCCACGGTTTCGATCTGGATGTTTGCGGACGTCACTTCGCGGTAGGACAACACGGGAACACCGCCGTCGGGAGCTGCCACGAGCCGCCGGACGGCGGGCCGCAGCGCCGGGGCGCACACCAGGACAGCTTGCCGTCCGGCATTTGCCGCGGCCTCCACCGAAGACTGCACAGAGGCCAGGACGGCATCCAGCCGGGCTTGGCTCATCACGATCTGGGTACCCCCTTCGGCCGGACGCATGTCCTCAAGCATGGACTGCTCCAGGAGCGGATCGATCATGATGACATTGAGCACCGTGCCGTCCAGGAACTTGGCCGCGAGCGCCGGGCCGAGGGATTGCCGGGCGGTTTCGACCAGGGCCTCGGGCTCGGTGGAAACCTTGGCACGGAGGGCAAGGGCCTCGTAAATGCGCGGAAGATCGTTGATGGGGACCTGTTCTTCGAGGAGGCCCTGCAGCACCCGCTGCACCTCCGCCAGGGACATCAGTCCCGGAATGAGCTCCTCGACGGCGGCCGGGCTCTGCTTGCGCACGCCTTCCGTCAGCACCCTGACGTCCTCGCGGGTCAGGAGCCTTGCGGCGTTGGCGGACACGATCGACGACAAATGGGTCACCAGCACGGAAACCCGGTCGATCACCGTTGCTCCGGTCATTTCCGCACTGTGGCGCATCTCGGTGGGAATCCACTTGCCGGCCAGCCCGAAGACAGGTTCCACGGTGGAGGTACCCGGCAAGGCGTCAAGGTAATCGCCGAGGGCCAGCAACTTGCCCGACGGCGCCGTGCCGCGTCCCGCTTCCACTCCGGCAATGCGGATGGCATAGGTGGACGGCGGCAGCTCGACGTTGTCGCGCGTGCGGACGGGTGGAATCACGATCCCCAACTCCATGGCGATCTTGTGGCGCAAGGAACGGACGCGGGCCAGGAGGTCGTCCGAGGCGCCGGAGACCATGTCAACAAGGTCCGGAGCCAGCAGGATCTCGACCGGGTGGACACGCATGTCCTGCATGAGCCGCTCGTTGGGGTCTTCTTCGGAGCTTAAGGTGGCCGCTTCCTTGGCGTCCTCCGCCTCGTTGTGCTTCTTCTGCTGCGCCTCGAGGCGCCTCGAGCCGAACAGCAGTGCAGCGCCCACCAGCAGGAAGGGCACGACTGGCATGCCGGGGATGAGCGCCATGGCGACGGCGGCCAGCCCCGCGATGAGCAAGGCGTTGGGCGACTGCATAAGCTGCGAGGAGGCCGTGCGGCCCATGTCTTCCTCGGCATTGGACCGGGTGACGATCATGCCCGTGGACACGGCCATGAGGAGGGCCGGAATCTGGGTGACCAGCCCGTCGCCCATGGTCAAGAGGCCGTAGGAATTCAGCGCGTCGCCGACATTCATGCCGCGCTGCAGCACGCCGATGGCAATGCCACCGACAAAGTTGATGATGATAATGATGATGCCCGCGATCGCATCGCCCTTGACGAATTTCGAGGCACCGTCCATCGCGCCGTAGAAGTCGGCCTCGGCGGAAACCTCGGCACGGCGTTTGCGGGCCTGGGCGTCAGTGATAAGGCCGGCGTTGAGGTCCGCGTCGATGGCCATCTGCTTGCCGGGCATTGCGTCGAGGGTGAACCTGGCTCCCACCTCGGCCACGCGCTCGGCGCCCTTGGTGACCACGACGAACTGGATGACCACCAGGATCAGGAACACCACGGCGCCGATGATCATGGAGCCGCCCACGGTGACCTTGCCGAAAGCGTCGATCACTTGCCCGGCGAATCCTTGTCCCAGCACCAGCCGGGTGGACGCGACGTTGAGCCCCAGCCGGAACAGCGTGGCCACGAGCAGCAACGACGGGAAGACGGAGAAGTCCAAGGGCTTCTTGACGAACATGCTCGTGAGCAGGATCAACAAGGCGAGCAGGATGTTGCAGACGATCAGGAAGTCCAGCAGCGGCGCGGGTACCGGAACAACTAGGAGCAGTACGATGCCCACGATTCCCACCGGCACGGTGAGCCTGGCGAATCTGTTCATGGCTGTGTCCTTTCTTGCGGCAAACGGTGCATTCCGCGTGCCGCTCCCCTGGCCTTGAGTGACATGACGAACGCCAGGACTCCCGCCACGGCCCGGTACAGCTCCACGGGGATTTCCTGGCCCAGCTCGCAGGCCGAGTGCAGTGCCCTCGCCAGCGGGATCTCTTGGACCATCGGAACCGATGTCGCCTCCGCCTCTTCCCTGATGCGGGCAGCGATCACCCCCGCTCCCTTGGCCACGACGCGCGGTGCCGCTTTGCCGGCGTCGTACTTCAGCGCGACGGCGACGTGCGTCGGGTTGACGATCACGACGTCGGCGTCCGCGATCGCGCTGATCATGCGGTTCCGGCTCATGCTCAATTGGCGCGAACGCCGCTGGGACTTGATCAGGGGATCGCCGTCGCTGTTCTTGTTTTCGTCCTTGATTTCTTTCTTGGACATGCGCGTCTTCTTGCGGTTGCGGCGCATGACCACGAAGATGTCCGCGGCAGCTAGGACCAGGCCCGCCAGCACGGCGAACTGGATCAACGAACCGATGCCCCCGACTGCTGCCGAAAGGATGCCGGACACCGGCAGTCCCCCGGCAGTGAGCAGCACCGGGATGAGCCCCTGCACAACGGCGTAAAGGACAAGTCCGACGACGGCGGTCTTGAGGAGCGCTTTCAGGCCGCCCCACAGTGCCTGGGTGCCGAAGATCCGCTTGAGGCCACTGAGGAGGTTGAAGTGCTCGAACTCGGCGCGGAACTTCTTGAAGTGGATGCCGCCCTGCAACGCGGATCCGGCGAGCACCACCACCATGACCACCCCGAACAGGGGCCCCAGCACTTGGGCCAGGGAACCGAACCCGGCGTCGAGCGCCGCGACGGCTTTGCCGGGCTCGGGGTTCGCGATGACTCCGCGGACGGTGAACAGTTGGTCAGCCGCAGCGTTGGAGGCACGCTCGATGGTGGACGGAATCATGGCCGCGGCGGATCCGACGGCGAGCCAGGCGGTGAGGTCCTGCGAGCGGGAAAGCTGCCCTTTGGACCGGACTTCCCGCATCCGTTTGTCCGTGGCTTGCTCGGTTTTCTCTTGTGAATCCGACATCAGCCCACCCCCATCAGTGTGTTCGCCGCTTGCTCGGCGAGCATGGCAACGAGGCGCGGCAGTGCCAGGAACAGGAACCCTGCAAGCCCGAGGGTGATGAGGACCTTGAGCGGGAAGCCCAGGGCAAAAGCATTCAGGGCGGGCGCTACACGGGTGAGGAGCCCCAGCCCGATATCGGCGAGTACCAACACCACAAGGAGCGGCCCGGCGATTTGCACCGCGGAGAGGAACATCCCGGTGACAGCCGAAATCATCGCGTGCACCGGCTGTGCCAAATCCAGTCCTCCAGCCAGCGGCAAGGCCGTGAAACTCCCGGTCAAGCCGCCGATCACCAGCTGGTAGCCGTCCGAGGCGAAAAGCAGGGCCAGGGCGGCCATCTGCATCAACCGGGTGAATTGGGCCCCGTTGATCATCATCTGGGGATCGAAGCCCTGGGCCATCTGGAAGCCGCTGAAGAGGTCTATCAGGCTGCCGGCCGATTGGATGGCCGCGAAGACGAGCAGAACGAGGAAGCCAAGGACCAACCCGGTCACGAGCTCAAGGACCGCGGCCGTGATGAAGCCGGCGGTGTCCTTGGAGGTGTAGCCGGCGGAGAGACGTTGGGAAACGGCCAGCCCCAATCCGATGCCGAGCATCCCTTTGATCCGCAGCGGAATAGTTTGGTGCGAGAAGGGCGGGGCCACCACCAGGAACGCCGTCATCCGGACGGAGGCCAACAAGAGGACCTCAAGCCAGGACTGGTTGAAGGGCAGCTCCACTTCACGCTCCGCCGATCAGCGCGGGTATCCGGGCAAAGAGCTCGTTGGTGAAGGAGACGGCCTCGGTGATCATCCAGTGCCCGCACACCACCAGGGCCACGGCCACGGCGACTGCCTTGGGCACGAAGGAGAGAGTGGCTTCCTGAAGCTGGGTGATGGATTGCAGGAGGGAAATCGCGAGGCCCACCACTAGCGCGGTCACCAAGGCGGGCGCGGCCAGCTTGGCCGCAAGAATCAGGGCCTGGAGGCAAATGTCCAGGACTGCGTTGGTATCCATCAGCCGCTCGAATAGCTCTGGATCAGGGCGGTGATCACCAATCCCCAGCCGTCCACCAGGATGAACAGCAGGATTTTGAAGGGCAACGAGATCATCACCGGCGGAAGCATCATCATGCCCATGGACATCAGCGCGGCCGAGACCACCAGGTCGATCACCAGGAACGGGATGAAAATGACGAAACCGATGATGAACGCTGCCCTGAGCTCGGAGATCATGAACGCGGGGATAAGGGTTTGTAGCGGGACCGATTGCGGGTTGGCCGGGTTATCCAGTTTGGCCGCCCGGGTCATGAGGGCAATGTCTTCTTGGCGGGTGTGGGCCACCATGAAGTGCTGGAGCGGCGCGGACCCCGCCGAAACGGCTCCGTTGAAGTCCAGTGTCCCGTTCAGGTAGGGCTGGATGCCGACGTTGTTGATCTCCGAGATCACGGGCCACATCACGAACAGGGACAGGAAGAGCGCCAGTCCGGCCAGCACTTGGTTGGGCGGGATGGACGGGAGGGACAAGGCGTTGCGGGTCATCGCCAGCACCACGAAGATCTTGGTGAACGAGGTCATCATGAGCAGCAGGGCAGGCGCGACCGAGAGCAGTGTGATCCCGATCAGGGTCACCACCGCTGTGGATGGCTTTCCATCGAGGCCGTTGATATTGATGCTGACGTTGCCGTTCGACGGCTGCGCCGGCGCGGTGGGAACCGCGGGCGCGGTGGGTGGCGTCGGGCTGACCGGTGCCGCATGTCCAATTGACGCGCCCAGCCACAGGAAGAGGGCTGTCAGCACCAGGACACAGAGCACCGCGGGAAGTGTCCTGCGCACGGCCAGCAATATCCTGCCGGTGCGTGGGGCACCGGCAGGCCCAAGAGTCAGGATCAATTCCGGCGTCCCCTGATGGCCTCGGCGGCCTGCCGCCAGGTGGAACCGGCAAGGATGGAGCCGTGCATGGGCTGTGTTTTGTCCGGTTCGCTGCGGCGGTGGATCTCGCTGCGGCGCGTGAGTGCGCTGCCTTGAAATGCAGCGGCTTGAAATGCACCGGCTTGGGGCCCGTTGTCCGCACGTGCCGCGCTACCGGCGTCGCGGAAGATGTCGGCAAAGCTCTCGGGTGCGGGAGCGGTCTCCGGAACCTCCACGGGGACGTCGCTGCTGTGCAGGACGTTGACCGCGTGCTCGGTGACACCCAAAAGGAAACGCTTGTCGCCGGCGTCGACCACCACTACGGAGGCCTTCTGTCCGACACTCTGCCGGCTGACCACCGTCAGCGTGGTGTTGGCCCGGCGTCGGCCCTTGGCCTTTCCTTTGAGAAGGCGGCGCTGCAGGACCCAAATGAACCCCAGCACCGCACCCAAGGCCACGAGCACGCGCAGCCCGAGGATGAGCGAATCCATCTAGTAGATTCCCTCGGCGACGTCCAGGATGCGGGTAATGCGCACGGCATAGTCCTGGTCCACGACGACCACTTCACCGTGGGCAATCAGCCGTCCGTTGAGGAGGACGTCCGCGGGTGCGCCGGCCGAGCGGTCCAGTTCGATCACTTTGCCCGGTTCCAGGGCGAGGGCGTCGCGCACGGACATACGGGTGCGGCCGATTTCCACGGTGAGGGCCATTTCGACGTTGCTGATCAGTCCGAGGCGTGACGAAACGGCACCCACCTGGGCGTTCCGTGCGGCGGCCGCGTCCTGGACGGTCCCGTGTTCGCGGACCCGCACGGCGAACCAGCCGAATGCCTGCCCGCCGTCGGACGCGGGAGATTGACGCAATTCAAAAACAGCGGTTTCGGAGTCGGACAGCAGTCCGGTGGCGTCTTCTTCACGCAACTCCCCCAGCACGCCGGCGTCGAACGCGTCAGCCGCGTGTTCAATCGCGGGGCGCAGTACGTCAACGACGGACACGACTCCGCCGGAGACGACGCCGTTCAACCCGCCGGCAGCGGCAAGGAAGGAACGGTCGGTGAGGATGAGTGCGAAGTCCGCGGTCACGGCGCCGACGAAAGTGGCAGTGATCGCGAGGGGTGCATATGGCGCAGCGGCTTGGGGCGGGACAATCCCGGAGACGCGCAGCGTTGCAAGGGTCGGCAGCTGCATCGCCAAACGCTCGGCCGCGGACTCGTGCAGGGTCAGGGTGATGCTCATCGCTGGTTCTCCTCGATTGTGACGATGACGGCGGCTGCACGGGAGCCGTTGCGGGCCGGTGCTGCGGTGGCCAGGCGGGTGCCGTTGATGGCGACGTCGAACGGCCGGTTCTCCAGGTGCGGCAGCGGAATGACATCCCCGACGGCGAGGCCCAGGATCTGCGCGGGCGTCACCGGGGTGGGGCTCAACTGGATGGCGACGTCCACCGGCACCTGGGTGACCTGGGCGCGGACAAGCGCCTCGGCGTCGCGGCTGTGGACAGTGGGATTCACGTCGCCAAGCCCGGAAAGGAGGATGTCGGCGGGAATCGCGAGGCTGGCTGCGGCAAGGCTTTCGCCCACCTTCACGGTGAAGGAGGCCACGATCATGAGCTCTGCCGGAGCCGCGGCTTGGGCGAACTGGGAGTTGTACTGGATAACGTCCATGCGCACAGGGGTGGTCAGCAGGGCGCCAAGGGAATAGCTCAGGTCCTCGAGTCCGTCTTCCACCATGCGGCTGATGAGGGACTGCTCGATCTGGGTGAACTTACGATCCGGGACCGCCGTCTCGCTGGCCCCGCCCAGCATGCGGGTGACCCAGGACAATGCCGCCGTGGCAGGAAACTGCATGACCAGCCGCGATTCGCTGCCCTCAATGCGGCACAGCACCATCGCCGTGACCGAAGGGAGGGATGCGGCGTATTCGTCGTAGCTCTGCATGATGAGCTGTTCAAGGGTCGCGGTGGACTTCACGCGGACCTTGGCCGTCAGCTGCGTTCCCCATTGGCGGGCGAACGTCTCGAAGGCGACTTCCAGGACGCGGCTGTGCTGTCGCGGCAAGGTGGTGGGCCTGCGGAAGTCATAGACGTCCACGGTGCGCTGCCGTCCCGCCGATTGATCTTCCTGTTCACTCACGGTTGCCACTATCGGCAAGGAAGGTGCAGGGGTAAGGGACTATTTATCAGAGCCTTTCCGCGTGATGGCATGTCGGATAGGCTAAGTGTGTTGCCCTGGACCCTGGCAGCGCCAATCGTCGGCGCACGCTCCAGGAGGACATCACACATCATGCCAGGCGACCCCAGCACCCGCACCTCCCACGCCCGGCGTCCCGCGGCCACAGCAGAGTCCGAAGCTTGGCGGGATTACCCGTTGGCGGAGATCGACGAACTCATCGCGGAGCTAAAAATAAAAGTGGCGCGCTTTACGTTCTTCCGGTCGATCCAATTCGGCGATGAGAATTCGGAACCCGGAAACGGGGCTGCCTTCGAATCGATGATGGATGCTCTCGAGGACATTTCGGCGGCAGCACTGGGCATCGAATTAGCGTCCCACCAGGAATTTCTCCGGATTCGCCCGGTTACCAGACCCTAGCTCGGCGGACGGTCTTTGCCGCCTATAGAGTCAGGGTCCGGTTGATGACACGCGCTGCCGTGTCATGCAGATTCTGGTTGTTGGCGCGTGCAAATGAGCGCAAGCGCCCGAACGCCTCTTCCATGTTGACTCCGGCAGTGTAGGCAATGACCCCCTTGGCCTGTTCGATGAGGACCCGGCTGTTCAGGGCGCGCTGAAGCTGTTCGTTGACAACCGCCGATTCGCGGATGGTGCGTTCCTGCAGGATGCCGATCGTCGCAACGTCCGCCAGCGCTTGGCCGATGGCAACGTCCTCGGGCGTCAGGGCGCCGGACCGTTCGCCGAATAGACCCATGGCTCCGATGGTTCTTCCTTGAACGCGCATCGGTACCGCGTGGACGGAACGGAATCCCTGCGAAAGGGCGGCCGCCCGGAATTCGTCCCATTGGCCGGTCAAGGACGCTATGTCCTCCACGACCACCGGCGTTCCTGTCCGGTAGCACTCAACACAAGGACCGGAGCCCGCCTGCAGCTGGAGTATTTCAACCAGCTGGCTTCGCTCGCTGGTGGAGGCCAGGACTTGCAGCTCGCCGTGAGGATCTGCAAGCAGCAACCCGGCGGCGGCGGCATCGAGCAGATCCACGGATGCCTCGACGAGCGCATGGAGCAAGTCCAGCACGTCGTAGTCAGCGACCAACGTGTTCGTGATCTTTACGAAGGCCGCGCTGACGCGCTCGGCGCGGCTTGTCGTCACCATGTCGCCATATTACTGCAGACCGCCGCTGCCGTGCGCGTCATTCCCCGGGGCAAAACTCAGGCGTCCCTGCAGCACTGCCTCGGCTGTTTCGCGCAATGTCAGCGCATGCGCGAACGCGTGTGCACGCATCAACAAAAGTGCATCGGCAGCGGAACTCCCTGATTGTGCCAGGACCATTCCCGTGGCCTGGTGGATCTCCCGCCGGGACATCAACGCCGCTTCCACGGCGGGGTTTGTGTCGGGCGAGTTCACCGACAGAACCCCTCGCAACAAATGCCATGCCGTTTGGCCGGCAAGGACCGATGCTGTCGCATAATCGGCGTAACTCAGGCTCCCCGGTTTCGTATTGTGGAGCTCCACAACCCCGAGCTCCAAAGCGCCCAGGGTCACCGGGAACACAAACAGCGCCGCAGCTTCGGTCTCCAGGACTGCTTTGCTGAAAACCGGCCACGAGTACGGATGCGAATTTCGCACATCGGGGACAAGAACCGGGAGCTTGGTGCGCAAGGCTTCCCACCTTGGACCTTCCCCCAAATCAAACTGCAGCTCATCAAGCTTGGCCGCCAGTTTGTCGCTAGCGCACACGAGGGTCTCCGACGCGGCCCCGCCGAACATGGACACGGCTGCACCGCTTACTGGTAGCTGGGTCAGAAACGGCGTACAGAGCTCAGCGCCAGCATCCATGGTGAGCCTCAGATCCCCGAATCTTCCTTTGCGGCAGAACCCGGTTGAACGCGGAACCGGAACAGCTGCTCTTCACCGCTAAGAATAGACCAAGCTACGCGGCCGGAGCCTGCGAAATCCTCACCATGTTGCCCGAAGGATCGCGGAAGGCGCAGTCACGGGGACCCCACGGCTGGTCGATCGGCTCCTGCATGACCTCCGCGCCGGACGCCCTGACCTTCTCGAAGAGCGTGTCGACGTCGTCGGAGCGGAAGACGATCGGCCCCAGGACACCCTTGGTGAGCAGCTCCTGGAGGGAGTCGCCGTCGGCCTTGGACCGGCCCGCATGCGGTTCGGATAGCACGATTTCAACACCCGGCTGGTCCTTGCTGCCGAGAGTCACCCACCGGAATCCGCCTTGCGCGACGTCGTTGAGCACCTCAAGGCCGAGGGCGTCCCGGTAGAAGGTGAGCGCTTCGTCGGGATCGTTGACAGTGATATGTGAGTACTGCAATGAAATAGTCATGGCAACGACGTTAGTCCGGGGCGTTGACGAGCGCTTCTTGAATCCTGCTCGCTTCTTTCCGGAGGGTCACGGCGTTCCGAAGCCGGCGTCGCCGAGCACCTTCTTGCCTTCGCTTCCCGTCACCAAGGCGATGAACGCGGCAGCCAGGTCCTTGTTCTTGCTGGTGCCAACGGTGCCGATCGGGTAGGTGTTGAGGGCCTTGTCCGACTCCGGGAAAGTGATGCCCTTGACCTTGTCCCCTGCGCCCTTGACGTCGGTGACGTAGACGAGTCCGGCGTCGGCCTCCCCTGAGGCGACCTTGCCCAGGACGTCAGTCACGGAAGACTCTTCACTGACGGGCTTCAGGGTTGTGCCGGTGGCCTTTTCGATGGTTTGGGCCGCGGAGCCGCAGGGTACCTGGCTGGCGCAGAGCACCACCTTGACGCCCGGCTTGGCGAGGTCCTCGAAGGAACTGATCGACGCCGGGTTGGACGGCGGGACGGCAATGGTCAGGACGTTGGTGGCGAAGTTCTTGGCCGTTCCGTCGAGCAGCTTGGCGTCGGAAAGCTTGCCCATGTTCTTCGTGTCAGCCGAGGCAAAGACGTCCGCCGGAGCGCCTTGGGTGATCTGGGTGACGAGGTCAGAAGACCCGGCGAAGCTCAGGGCCACTTTTGTACCCGGGTTCGCAGCTTCGAATTCGCTGGCCAGCTTGGTGAACGTTGCCTTCAGCGAGGCAGCCGCGTAGACCGTCACCGTGCCGGAGAGCTTTGGTGTTTCGCTTGCGCTGGCGGATCCGCCGTTTGCGGTGCCTGCGGGAGTGCTTGAACCGCAGCCTGTCATGCCGGCCGCGAGGGCGCCGGCGACGAGCACCGCGGCGAAAGGTTTGGGGATGATCCTCATATGGTGCTCTTTCCTTGGGGAGTTTCGATGATGACCGTGGTGGCCTTGACCACGGCTGTGGCGACCGAGCCGAGTTCGAGCCCGAGCTCGCGGACCGCTTCGCTGCTCATGAGGGAGACGACACGGAAGGGACCGCACTGCAGTTCCACTTGTGCCATGACCTTGTCGGCCGTGATGCCGGTGACCAGGCCGACGAAACGGTTGCGCGCCGAGCGGCCCACCCGGGTGGGATCCTCGGGCAGCTGGGCCTGGTCCCGCGCGACGTGGGCAAGTTCCAGCCCATCCACGGCCAGCCTGCCTGAATCATCCTTGACCGGAGTCAGGATGCCGTTCTCGGTCCAACGCCGGACGGTGTCGTCGCTGACGCCGAGGAACCGGGCCGCTTCAGATACTCGAATATTTGGCATGGCTTCAGAATAATCCTCAAATGCGGTGGTGACGCTATGAAACTTCCGCAAATCAAATGTGACTCGTATTTCCGGCGGCGCTCTGCCCGGGTTAGTGGACGTCCCGGACGCAGCAGAGGTCCCGCCCCATCGGGGCGGAACCTCTGCTGAAGTCGTGGCCGGCTACGGCCTGAGTCAGTCTGCGCCGACCGCCAGCGCTTCCAGACGCTTGCTGGCTTCGTTTCGGCTGGGCCGCGTACGTATCTTCGCGACGCACGCGGGCATGGCAGCCACGGCCAGGTGCTCGCGAGCGCGGTATGTGCTCGGCGGCACGCCGACGAGTTCAGTGAACCGCGAGCTGAAGGAGCCAAGTGACGTACAACCGACCTCCATGCACGCGTCGGTGACACTCATTCCGCCGCGCAGGAGCGCCATCGCGCGCTCGATCCGGCGGGTCATGAGGTAATTGTAAGGGGTCTCGCCATAGGCGGCGCGGAACTGCCGCGAAAAGTGCGCCGGTGACATGAACGCATGGCTGGCCATGGTGGGTACGTCGAGAGGCTTGGCGTACTCGCGGTCGATCAGGTCACGGGCCTTGCGCAAGTACGTGAGCCGGGCGATGTCTTCCGGGGTCATGCCACGAGCGTACCTCGGCACGCCCGTCACTTCCATGGTGCCCGACGCCGTCCCGTCACCGCCGCGACAAGCGCACCGGCCGCTATTGGCCGCCGGCCCTCGCCTTGAGCGCCTCGGGGATCAGGGCGCGGACCACTTCGGGCCGGTCCGAGAGGACGACGACGTCGACCCTGCGGTTGAGTTCCATCAGCGCCTCGGTGGAATCATCGTTGACCTGCCTGGCGGATCCGAAGGCAACGGCGCCGATGTGCCCTGGAGAAATTCCTCCATGGTCGACGAGGTACCTGAGGACGTTGACGGAGCGGGCGGAAGAAAGCTCCCACGTAGAGGGGTATGAGGTGACTCCGTTGGCCGCGTGGCCTTCCACCATGATTTCAAGGGCCGCCTTCGCCATGGTCGGGGCGATCATTCCAAGGACCTGGCTCGCGCGGGGCGTCAGTTCCGGCCGGTCGGGTTCGAAGAAGGTCTGCGATCCTACGAGTTTCACGGTGAGTCCGCGTTCGTTGATCTGGAACTGCACATTGGCTCCCAGCCCCGCGGCGTCGAGCTTGGACTTCATGTCGTCGCGCAAAGCGGTGAGCCGGGCCGCTTCCTTGAGTGCGAGGTCCAAGTTGGAGAATCCCTGGGCGTCGGCGCTGGTGTATTCCGGCGGAACGACCGTCCCGCTGGCGGTGTCCACCTTCTGGCTGGCCACCGTGCCGAACCCCGTGGCGAGAGAATTGCGGAGTTTGTCGAATTTGGCCTGGTCCACGGTGGACATTGCGAAGAGCACGATGAACATGCACATGAGCACCGTGACCATGTCCATATAGGAAGCCATCCAGCGTTCGTCGACGTGTTCTTCCGCCGGAGGTGAACCGCGGCGGCGCCGCGACCTCATGCGGCCTTGGACGAAGCGAATTTGCCGGGGCGGGCTTCGTCGTCGTCGCCCTTCTTTGCGGATTTCGCCTTGCCGAGGCGGTCCGGGGGAACCATGGCGCGGAGCCGTTCGGCGAGCAGGAGGGGCTGGGTCCCGTTCTGTACCGCCAGCAGGCCCTCCATCAGGAGGGTCATGCGTTCGATTTCGAGCTCGGACAGTCGCTTGAGCCGCGAACTGAACGGCAGCCAAATGAAGTTCGCGGACAACAAACCCCAAAGCGTGGCCACGAAAGCGGAGGCGATCATTGGTCCCAGATGATCGGGTGAGGAGAGGTTTTCAAGGACGTGGGTCAGCGATACCACGGTGCCGATAATGCCGATGGTCGGCGCGTAGCCGCCCAGGCTCGCGAAGAACTTGGCGGAGACGTGGTCGCTGCGCATCTTGGAATCGATCTCGTCCTCCATGAGGATGCGCAATTCTTCGGCATCGGTGCCGTCGGCGATGTTCTGGAGGGCCCGGGCCACGAACGGATCCTTCTCGTCCGCGGCCGCCTCTTCGAGGGAGAGAAGCCCCTCGCTCCGCGCCTTCTCGGCAAGGCTGATCAGCTGGTCGATACTGTCCTGCGGCTTGTCGGTCTTTCCTTTGAACGCTTTGGGGAGGTCCTTGAACGCCCGCACGGTATCGCGGAACGTGTTCCCGGCAAGACCTACGGCAAGGGTGGCACCGAAAACCAGGACCATGGGCGCGGGAAGCAGGAGGGCCATGAGATTGGCGTCTTCGAGGGTCACCATGGCGACCACCGAGCCGAAGGCCAGGAACAGGCCGATTATTGTTGAGGGATCCATGGCTTACCTTCCGTCCGGGTCCGGTGTGCGCACGAGGCTCAAGGGATAGCCCGTGACGGTGGGGAGGTCCTGTGCCCGCCGAAGAATATAGGCGCGGTAGTTCGCAATTAGTTCCACGACCTCCGCAAGGCTTTCGCGCACAACATAGGTAGCGCCGTCGAGGGTCACCAGATGGGTGTCCGGGCTTTCGTGGATCCGTTCAATGATGTCCGGATTCACGGCAAAGCTGGTGCCGTTCAGGCGGGTGACAACGATCATGGGCCGTTTCTGCTTTAGGTAGGGAGGCGCTTGTAGGAGTGCGGTTCAGTTCCTACTGTCGGCCGGAGGCTCGCTCCCGTTAGGCAGTGTCAGCGCAGCGTCGCTGGGCGCACGCGTACCGGTGCGAGGATTCCGATGATCATGACGGCGGTGATGGAACCTGCCGCCATGATCGCCGCGAGCACCACGATCTGGAAGCGACCTGCCTCAAAGGGAGAAACCCCGCCAAAAATCGCCCCGACGAACGCGCCGGGCAGGGTGACAAGTCCCGTCGTCTTGGTTTGATCGGTTGACGGGATCAGGGCCGAATAGACGCTCCGCCGGGCAAGATCAAGGGTTGCCTGCCTCGGGGTGGCACCGAGCGCGAGCCAACCCTCGACTTCCTCCCAGTGCTCGTAAACGGATTCCTTGAAGCGCCGGCCGGCCAGGACTGCGATGGTCATGCCGTTGCCAATGACGATCCCGCCGATCGCGAGCGCATAGCGGGGAGTGAACGCGATGGCTCCCGTCGCGAAAATGACGGCGAGCGTCATTCCGATGCCAGCGGCCATGGAGCCGCTGACCAAGCCCAAATGATGAAGGCTCCAGCCAATGCGTCGCGTGGCACTCATCGCGGCCACGGCAAACATCACCAGCAGGGCTACTGCGACCCATAGCGGGCTGGTGATCACACCGCCCAGAACAAAACTGATCGTGGCGAGTTGCACGGCTCCGCGAAGGATGGCCAGTGCGGGAGCGAAAGGGTGAGGGGTGCGGAACGCCAAGAGCAGTGCCAACGTGGCCGCCATCAGGACGCCGACGCCGAGGAAGGTCGGCAGGAATTCGGCGAGACCGGGCATGGAGCCAGCTTATCGACTGCCGCAAGGCACTCGCTCAACCGACGACACACCACCTCCGCGCATTAGGTCATGTAAATCTTGCGTAATACATGTGATTCCCGTCACAATGGGGCATTCTGGATGGAAGTTTAGGTATGGCTAACCTAAAGTTTCAAGCTGTGAGCCCGCACTTACTTCCCCCGGGCTCCCTTGGATTTGCTCGCAGAAAGAAGCCCTCATGAAGATCCGCGCACATGCGCTGGCCGGCATCGCACTCGCCGCCACTGCAGCCCTGAGCCTGGCCGCTTGCGGCAACGGCACCGCCTCCTCCGCAGCCCCCGAGTCCGCTGCTACTTCCACTAAAGTGGGTGGCGAAATCACCGTCTACAACGCCCAGCACGACACCCTGACCAAGGAATGGGTGGACGCGTTCACCAAGCAGACCGGCGTCAAGGTCACCATCCGCCAGGGTTCCGACACCGAGCTCTCCAACCAGATCATCCAGGAAGGCGCGGCATCCCCGGCCGACGTCTTCCTCACGGAGAACTCCCCAGCCATGGCCCAGGTTGAGAACGCCGGCCTCTTCGCGGACATCGACAAGGCCACTGTGGACCAGGTCCCGGCCGCATACCGTCCGTCCACCAACAAATGGACCGGCATCGCCGCCCGCTCCACTGTCCTGGTGTACGACAAGACCAAGATCAGCGACGACAAGCTGCCCAAGTCCATGCTGGACCTGGCCAAGCCGGAGTGGAAGGGCAAGTGGGCTGCTTCGCCGTCCGGCGCTGACTTCCAGGCAATCGTTGCCGCCCTGCTCGAACAAAAGGGCGAAGCAGTCACCTCCGAGTGGCTCAAGGGCATGAAGGACAACTTCAAGGCATACAAGGGCAACAGCACCGCCATGAAAGCCGTCAACGCCGGCGAAATCGACGCCGCCTTGATCTACCACTACTACTACTATGGCGACCAGGCGAAGACCGGCGAGAACTCCAAGAACGTCACCCCGTACTTCTTCAAGAACCAGGACCCCGGCGCCTTCCTGTCCGTCTCCGGCGGCGGCGTGCTGAAATCCTCCAAGAACTCCGCAGCTGCCCAGGCCTTCATCAAGTTCGTCACCGGCAAGCAGGGCCAGGAAGTCCTCAAGAACGGGACCTCCTACGAATACGCGATCGCTTCCAACGTCGACTCGAACGCTAAACTCGTTCCCATCAAGGATCTGCAAGCTCCCACGGTGGATCCGGCCAAATTGAACTCCGCAAAGGTCACCGACCTGATGACCAAGGCAGGACTGCTGTAATTCTGTGACCACTGATCTATCGGCTCGCATCTCCCCGGAAGTTCCCGAGGCTTCGGCGAGCGCGACGACGGCGGGCAGGGGCAAGCGCCCCCGCCCGCCTTTCGGCGTTTCTGCAATATCCCTCCTGGCCGTGCTGATCGCACTGTTTTCGCTCATCCCGCTGGGGTACGTCGCTTACATGACGGCCGCGACCGGGTGGGACACCGCCGTCGCACTCATCTTCCGGCCGCGCGTTGGCGAACTGCTCCTGAACACCGTCATGCTGGTGGTCTTCACGGTGCCGATCTGCCTGGTATTGGGAGTCGGTGGCGCGTGGCTCGTGGAGCGGACCAGGCTGCGAGGGCACCGCTGGTGGGCCGTGGCCCTGGCGGCCCCGCTGGCCATCCCGGCGTTCGTCAACAGCTATGCGTGGGTGACCGCCGTGCCCTCGCTGGAGGGCATCTGGTCCGGCGTACTCATCGCCACACTGTCGTATTTCCCGCTTGTCTACATTCCCGCGGCTGCGACCCTGGGGCGTCTCGACCCCGCGATTGAGCAGTCCGCGGCCTCCCTTGGCTTGGGACCGTGGGCCATCTTCTTCCGGGTTGTCCTGCCTCAACTCCGGATCGCGATGACCGGTGGCGCACTCCTGGTGTCGCTGCACCTGCTGGCCGAATACGGCGCGTTCGCGATGATCCGCTTCGACACGTTCACCACCGCGATCATGACCCAGTTCCAATCCACGTTCAACGGCACTGCCGGGAACATGTTGGCAAGCGTCCTGGTGTTCTTCTGCCTCATCCTGCTCCTGGCCGAAGTCAGGAGCCGCGGTAACGCACGCTATGCCCGTATCGGTTCCGGCGCGCAGGCCAAGCCGACCAGGCTTCCCTTGCACCACTACCAGCTTCCCTCCCAGCTCGCCCTGCTTGCGCTCACCGTTTTGGCCTTCGGATTGCCGATCTTTTTTGTCCTGCGCTGGGTAGTGGCCGGTGGCGCCCGCGTCTGGTCGGCCGACGAATTCCTTCCGGCTCTCCTCCAGACCCTCGCTTATGGCACGGTAGGCGCAGCGGCGACTATCGTCGTCGGCTTCCCCATGGCCTATCTGGCCGTGCGGCACCCCAGCTGGTTCAGCAAGATGCTTGAGCTCTCGAATTACGTCACCAGTTCCCTGCCCGGCATCGTGGTGGGCCTTGCCTTCGTCACCGTGAGCATCCGAATGGTCCCGGGCGTGTACCAGACCTCCGGGGTCCTGATTGCAGCCTATGTGCTGCTGTTCCTGCCGCGGGCCCTGGTAAACATCCGCTCCGGGCTGTCCCAGGCTCCCAAGGAGCTCGACGAAGCCGCACAATCGCTCGGCAAGGCCCCCCTGGTGTCCTTCCTGAAAGTGACGCTGCGCCTCACAGCTCCGGCCGCCGCCGGCGGGGCCGCGCTGGTGTTCCTCGCCATCGTCAACGAGCTGACCGCCACGCTGCTGCTGTCCCCCAATGGCACGCACACCCTGGCCACCGAGTTTTGGAGCAAGAGCAGCGAGATCGACTATTCGGGCGCGGCGCCGTATGCCCTGCTCATGATCCTGTTGTCTGCCCCCATGACGTACTTGCTTTTCCAACAGTCCAAGAAAGTAGCCGGACAGTGACCGAACAATCCCCCTCAAGGCTTCCGTCACCCCGCGTGGCGGCTTCGGTGGCCCCCACCACCAACACGCATCTGGACATCGCCGAGGTCACCAAGAACTTCGGCTCCCAGGCTGTACTGAAGGGCGTGAACCTCTCCGTGGCCAAGGGTGGGACCACCGCTATCGTCGGTCCATCCGGATCCGGCAAGACCACCCTGCTGCGCTTGATCGCCGGCTTTGAACACCCGGACACCGGCTCCATCAGCCTCAACGGAAACAAGGTGGCCGGGGACGGGATCTGGGTACCGGCCCACAAGCGGCATGTTGGCTATGTGGCCCAGGACGGCGCGCTCTTCCCGCACCTTACCGTGGGGCAGAACATCGCGTTCGGACTGGACAAATCAGCGCTCGACGGCGGCCGCCGCGCCGTGAAGGCCCGTGTCCAGGAACTGCTCGACATGGTTTCCCTCGATGCGGACATGGCAAAGAGGCGCCCCCACCAGCTTTCGGGAGGCCAGCAGCAACGGGTGGCGCTTGCCCGCGCCCTGGCCCGCGAACCGCAGCTCATGCTGCTCGACGAGCCGTTCTCAGCGCTCGACGCCGGCCTCCGCGTGGCCACGCGGCGCGCCGTGGCGAAGGTGCTGAACGAAGCCGGAGTCACCACCATCCTGGTGACGCACGATCAAGCCGAGGCCCTGTCCTTCGCGGATCAGGTGGCGATCATGCGCGGCGGGAAACTGGCGCAGATCGGCAACCCGTTCGTTGTGTACACCCGTCCCGCGGACCGGGCAACGGCCGAATTCCTCGGCGACGCAGTCATCCTCGACGCGTGGATGGAAGGCTCCCTGGCCACGTGTTCGCTGGGCGGCATACCCGTACGCCGTCCGCCGGCACAGGGCCTCGTGCAGTTGATGCTCCGCCCCGAACAGATCCGGATTGCTCCCGACGGTCCCATCCGCGGAGTCGTGGTCGACACTGACTACTTCGGCCCCGAGACCACCGTGCGGATCAAGCTCGCCCCGCGCGTTGCCGCCGCCGGCGCATCCTTGGCCTACCCGGGAGGTGGCGAAATCATCACCATCCGGCACTGGAACGCTTCCATTACCAAGCCCGGCACGGAACTGTGCCTCCGCGTGGTGGGCGAAGGCGTGGCGTTCCCTGTGGAGGATTAGGGGCGACGGCCGGCGCAGTGCCGGACCGTGGCGCGCCTCGGCGCATGCGTGCTAGCATCGTGGCGATCGTGATCAATCAGCAGGAGGTGAGTCCCATGAACGCAGTATCCGCAATGGGTGCTCCCCTGCAGTCCACGATCGCGCAACTGAACTAGTCGCCACCGGGAGCGCCAAACAGGCAATTCGCGAAAGGCGACTCCCATGAACACAACACCTTCTTTTCCTTTGCACTCCCGCGATCGGGCGCTGGTCCTCGGTGGCGGCGGATCGACAGGCAATGCCTGGCTGATCGGCGTCATCGCCGGCCTCTTCGATGCCGGGCTGGATGTGACCGACGCCGATCTGACCATCGGCACCTCGGCCGGATCAACGGCCGCGGCCCAGATTGCCGGCGCGACACCAACTCAACTGTTCGCCAACATCCTTGACGCCGTCCCCCCGCAACGGCCCGCTCCGGTCGGGTCCGGGCCGGGACGCGCATCGGCCAGGCCAGTGGTGAACCACCTCGAGCGGATCAACAAGATCATCGCCGATGCCCAGGATGTGGCTGACATGCGCCGGCGACTCGGCGCAGCAGCGCTCGACATGGATGCGGCGTCGGATGGCGCCTGGTCAACGCAATGGCGCACCACTGTCGCCACCCGGCTACCCAGCCAGCACTGGCCTGAACGGACAGTGCTCATCACGGCGGTCGATGCCCGTAACGGTGAACCGGTCGCGTTCGACCGCCATAGCGGCGTCGACTTGGTGGATGCAATCGCCGCCAGCTGTTCCAGCGGCTTGCCTTACAGGATCGGAGACAAGCGGTACCTCGACGGCGGCTATCGATCCAACGCCGAGAATGCCGATCTGGCAGCCGGATACGGACGGGTCCTGGTGCTCTCACCCTTCGGTGGCAGATCATTGCAACCGCTGGAGTGGGGCACGCATCTCGCGACGCAGGTCGACGAACTCCGCGCAGGCGGCAGCAGAGTCGAGACGATCTTCCCGGACAGCAACTCCGAGCACATGTTCGGCGCCAATGCCATGGATCTGTCGCTGCGTCCGCCCGCGGCCCAGGCGGGTTACGAGCAAGGCAGAGCCCTTGCCGGGCAGCTCTCCGAGTTCTGGAGTTGAGCGGATCGAAACCTACTGACGCTGCAGGCGTGACGACAACCGTTCATGCCTAGGAGGCCGACCGAGGCGGTCAACCGCCGCCTCGGTCATCTTCGCAGCTCAGTCCCGGCTACCTGAAATTGAGTGGCCGAAAGTCATAAATTGAGTAGCGACGGACTATGGATTCATAGCGTCCGTCTAGGCATCGCCTCGATCAAGGAAGCGTGTTTTGACTCCTAAAGGTGCTCGCGACATTCCTATTTCCCTGCTTCTATTTGCATTGGTAGCGGTTCTGCTATTCATAACGGCCGCCGGATATATGCAGCTCTGGTGGTCAATACTTGCTGGCATCGCGCTTGTTGGAACCGGCATCGGAGCTTTCGCTGATTTCCAGCGTCGCAAGAACTAGCTTTCAAGGTTTCAGATTAGAACTCCCGAGGTTACCGACTCCGGGACAGGCATAGCCTTATGGCATGACCGCAAGCTACAGATACGACGTGGAGATCCTGCATCTTCTTGTGTCATCGGGCCATGCCTACTTCGGCCGGGCACGCGATGGTGCCGCCGAGGTGCCCACCACGGATGCCGAGCAGGTCGACGTCGTAAGCGGCAAGGGCATCGTCGGTGACCGATTTTTCGGCAAGGCCGCGCACATGGATGCCGCAGTGACGCTGATAGCCATCGAGTCGCTCGAGGCGATGGCCGCTGAGCTGGGGGTCGCGCCTTTTGACCCGCTCCTCACGCGCCGCAATGTGGTCCTCAGGGGAGCCCACCTGGCTCCCCTGCTGGGCGAAGAATTTGCCTTGGAATCGCGGGGCGGCGTTGTCCGGTTCCGCGGCGGACGTCCGGCCCACCCCTGCGCGTGGATGGACCAAGTCCTGGCTCCGGGCGCGCACGCCGCCATGCGCGGGCGTGGGGGCGTGCGCTGCCAACCGCTTTCGGATGGCACCCTGCATCGTGGCACAGCTGTGCTAATTAGTCCCGTGCCGCTTGTTCCTGACAAGGCCGGCGAGGCCACGTTCCACGGGGCTTCGCGGCTTCCGTAGGTCCATTCTTAGGACTGCCGTGGTTCCGTTTCGGATGTGATGATCGCGGCGTTGGCCTGGTCGGCCAAAGAGCCCTGCCGACGACTCGCCAGGAGGAACGGCACCGCGATCAGCTCGATAACGCCGCTGATCGCGAGCGAGGCGGAGTAGCCGTAAACATCGGCGGCCCGGCCGAGCAGCGGCTGCACCACCACTCCACCGCTTGATCCCATCAGCGAGTCGAAGCTCAGCACTGTTGCCCGCTGCTTCGACGGGATCATGTCGTTCACGTAGGCCTGCCGTACCGGTGTGGCCGCCGAGTCGACCATGGCCCAGAACGTCAACAGCGCCAAGGCCACCCAGAAGACATTCGTGAACCCGAGCACCACCAGAATCGATGCGCTCACCACTCCACTCAGAATCAACACCGTAGTGCGTTTGCGAACGAGGCGCCGGATACGCGGTGCAAGCCATCCGCCCACCACCTGCGCCCCCGCCACG
Source organism: Arthrobacter sp. efr-133-TYG-120 (assembly GCF_030209785.1). Taxonomy (NCBI): domain Bacteria; kingdom Bacillati; phylum Actinomycetota; class Actinomycetes; order Micrococcales; family Micrococcaceae; genus Arthrobacter; species Arthrobacter sp. efr-133-TYG-120. The sequence continues at coordinate 196,245 of NZ_JARVRI010000014.1, read as the reverse complement.
ATTGCCGCTGCCAGCCCGGCCACCGAGTACGCGCGCGGGTCACCGAAGAGCTGAAGCAGGTACGGCTGCAGGGCATAGAACACATAGATCCCGACGCCGGCACTGAACGGCGCTGCCAACATCACGTACCGCACGGGTGGATTTTTCAAACCGTTCTCGATCGAGGCGTCGAGGACAGCACGGGTCGCCTTGAGTGGATGGGCAGAGCGCTCGGGGGTGAAGCCGACGTCGTGCATCAGCAAGAAGGCCACCACGAACATGGCGAGGAGCACGCCCACGCGAATCAGGAACGGGACTCCCAGGTTGGTGGCCTGCGCGATCACCCCGCCAGCCACTGAGCCCGCAAGCATGGCGGCACCAGACACCATCTGTCCCCGCCCGAGCACCGTCTCCAAGCCACCCTCATATCCAGTGAAGCGCAACGCGTCGACGAGCCAGGCCTCCACTGCACCCGAGAAGAAGGTGAAGCCCAAGCCGAGCAACACCGACACCACGGCCCACCACAAGAACGGGGCCGAAAGCTGCCAGAGCAGAAAGTAAAGGTAGGTGGATCCGGCCAGTGTCACCGTGCCAAGAAGGAACGAAACGCGGCGTCCCCAACCATCGGCCACCACTCCAGTGGGCACTTCGAAGACGACCATCCCGGCAGTGAAGAAGGCGTTTGCCGCAAAGGCCTCAAGATTGCTGAGTCCGGCATCCAGTAGGAAGAGGGTATTGATCCCCCAAATGAACGAGGCCGCAAGGGTATTGCCGAGGGTCAAGGTGAGGTAGACACTTTGGATCTTTCGGGCGGCGGGGTTCATTGGAACGACGGCCCCGCCTTGGCGAGGGGGAACCACGAGGCCATTCTCGTCCGCTTCGGATGCGCACGCCAGAGGCGGACGGGACGGGCTTGAGGGGAGCCCACCGCAAAGCACACCTCACGCCGGCGAAGCCGATCACAACGTCGCCCATCGGGTGATTATCGACGGCTGCGAGGTTGAGCCGGTGGCGGCGGAAGGAGACCCGGGAACCGGAATCCTTCCCGAGCAAATATGGAAAATTTCTGCTGATTTCCGGGATTTTTCGGTGGGCAGGTGTTCTTCGACCTAAGAATGTCAGTGGTCCCTGGGATGCTTTGGTTATGGCCGGAATTCGGGAAACCCAGCTGATGGGGACGGGCGCGCCAGTCGGCGGCGCAGGTCCGGATGCTGCTGTCTCGTGGGCCGAAATAAGAGACCTGCTCGGTGCGGTGGCCTCGCTCCGGCCAGGCGCCGACGGCGCTGAACTGATTGACCAGCTGCGGGCACTGGAGGATTTCAAGTCCGCGGCCGCGGCTGCGCAGGCCCGGATTGCCGTCTCCTTCGATGCGGCCCAGCGCAGCGCCGAGACGAACCTGGGCGTCCCCGCCGACGAGCGCGGCCGCGGCGTCGCAGCCCAGATTGCCTTGGCCCGGCGGGAATCCCCCGCCAAAGGACCCCGATTGCTGGGTTTGGCGAAGGCCCTCGTGACCGAGATGCCGCATACCCTGGCCGCGCTGGATTCGGGACAGCTGAACGAATGGCGCGCCACCCTGCTGGTGAAGGAAACAGCCTGCCTGTCCGCCGAAGACCGCTGCGCCGTGGACGAGGAGCTCGCCGCCGACACGGGAGTCTTCGACGGCGCCGGAGACAAGACCATCATCTCCGCCGCACGGGCCGCCGCCTACCGGCGGGACCCCCGCTCCGTCACCCAACGCGCCAGCCGTGCCGCGGCGGAGCGGCACGTGAGCCTTCGCCCGGCACCGGACACCATGACCTACCTGACCGCCCTGCTTCCCGTCGCCCAGGGCGTGGCCGTGCACGCGGCCTTGACCCGTCATGCAGACTCGCTGCGCTCCGGCGGGGACGCGCGGTCCCGCGGGCAGATCATGGCCGACGCCCTGGTCGAACGCACCACCGGCACCCCCGGCGGGATCAGTGGGGTTGAGGTCCAGCTCGTCATGACCGACCGCACCCTCTTCCATCGCGACAGCGAACCGGCGCGTCTCCCGGGCTACGGGATTGTCCCCGCTGCGTGGGCACGGGCAATGCTGGTTGGGAACGAGGGCCAGGCGGAACCCGGCCAGGCCGGTCCCGGCGGCCAGTCCGCGGACCGGGCCTTCAAGGTCTGGCTCCGGCGCCTCTACACAGCCCCCGGAACCGGGGACCTCGTCGCCGCCGATTCGAGAGCCCGGCTCTTCCCGCCAGGCATGAGGCGCTTCATCCAGGCCCGCGACGACACTTGCCGGACACCCTACTGCGACGCACCGATCCGCCACTTCGACCACATCATCCCCTGGCACGACGGTGGACACACCACTCTGGCCAACGGCGCGGGGCTATGCGAAGCCTGCAACCACACCAAAGAACTCCCCGGCTGGACAGCACAAACCGGAGCAGCAACAACCCAGCACGGGACACGGCATGTCCTGGACATCCGCACCCCCACCGGACACCACTACCGGTCAACAGCCCCGCCCCCGCCAGGAACCGGGCTATCCATGACCACGGCGGCGCCAGATTCCAGAAGCCACCGACGCAAGCTCCGACACCATGCAAAGGCGCTTAAATACGCCCAACCCGCCAAACTGCGGGCCGCCTAAGTAAGCTATGCCGAGCCGGACGACGTGTCTTTCGGGCCCGCATCTTTCGGCGCCGCATCTTTCGCAGCGAGCGGCAGGGTGATCCTCATGACCGTTCCCCGCGGCCCGCTGCGCTCAACCTCCACAGTGCCGCGGGCCCCGGTGATGATTTCACGGACCAGCGCCAAGCCGATTCCGAAGCTGCGCTGGCCTGGTGCGCCCTCCGGACTGTGTGTCCTCACGAAGCGGTCAAAGATCCGGGTCTGGTCCACGCCTTTGATCCCAGCCCCGGAATCCGAAACCGTGACCACTGCGCGGTTGCCGAGCACCGCCGTCGTGATCCCCACCTGGCCGCCAGCTGGGGTGTGTGCCAGCGCGTTGTCGGCCAGCGCGAGGAGGGCACGTCGGAAGCCATTGCTGTCAATGAGCGCGAAGGGGCGGTCCTTTTCCGTCAGGGTGACGCGGACGTTCTTCTCTCCCGCGAGCTGTTGCAAGCTCTCGACAACGGCACCCGCCACCTTGGCGAGATCGCTCGGCTCTGCGGCTGCGTCCGGAGGCGAGCCGGTGGCTGCGACAAGCAATTCGTTGACGATGCCGGTGAGGGTAGCTGTGTCATTTCGGATGCGGGCGAGCGCTTCCCCCGTTTTTGAGTCCGCGGCGGCATCGCGCTGGGCGAGCTGGACCCGTGCATCGAGGATGGCGAGGGGCGTGCGCAATTCGTGGCTGGCGTCCTGAACGAAACGTCGCTGCAGGGCAAGCGCTTCGCCAAGGGGCCTGATGGCGCTCCGCGCGCTGAGCCAGCCGATGGCACCGGCGAGGAGGATCCCCGCAATGCCGGCAACGATCATGGCCTTCAGGAGGTCCTTTGTGTCCAGATATGCGTAGACGGAGTCGGTTTCGCCTGGTCCCGGCAGCGTTGGATGCTGCGCCTGGTTGAAGAGGTAGATCGCGGCGGCCGCAAGCAGGCAAAGAACCAAAACCGCGCATGCCGCGCTGATCCGCACTGCGATCTTCAGGGAGGCTCTGCGGAGCGTCTCCTGGTCCGGGTTCTCAGTCATGGGTGTCGTTCTCAGTCATGGGGGTCGCCGATCTGGTATCCGAGGCCGTGGACTGTCCGGATCACCGTTTTGGAAATCTTGCGGCGCAAATGGTGGACGTAGGTGTCAATCACGCCCGGCTGGTCCGTGGGGTGGAACAAGGCGTTGATGAGGTCTTCACGGGTAAACACACGCTCGGGTTCGCCGGCCAGGATTTCGAGGAGCCCGGCCTCCTTCGCCGTCAGGGTGACGACGGAACCGTACACGGAGCGCACGGAGCGGGCACCGGCGTCGAACTCCCAATCCCCGATTCCCAGGGTCTGGGGCGGCAGCGCGTACGTTCGGGTGAGGGCTCGCAAGCGGGCGGCCAATTCCATGGCGTCGAACGGCTTGCTCATGTAATCGTTCGCCCCGGCGTCGAGGCCCCGGATCTTCTCGTCGGTGGCACCGAGCGCCGTCAGGATCAGGATCGGGGTGGCAATCCCCTTGGCACGAAGGGCCTTGATGAGTGCGATGCCGTCCATGACCGGCAGCCCCCGGTCAATGACCATCGCATCCCAACTCTGTGTCAGGGCGAGGTGGAGCCCGTCGCGCCCATTGACAGCCAAGCGGACAGAGAAGTCCGGCTCCAGGAGTTCGCTGATGAGCGGCCCCAGGGCGGAGTCGTCTTCGACCAAGAGGAGGGCCGGCCGCTCAGCTGTTGTCATGCTGCCTATTCTTCCCCGGCGTGCCCGTTCGCGGCGCCTACCTTGACGTTGCGCCGCTTTTTGAGCAACTCGACTCCCCACGGCAGGACGGAGACCAAAACCATGATTACGGCAATGGCGTCAATGTTGTTTGCGATGAACTCGTAGTGTCCCAGCCACGAGCCCAGGAGTGTCACGGAGGTCGCCCAAATGACGGCCCCGGCGATGTTCCACAGGGTAAAGGATTTGTAGTTGTAGCGCGCGATGCCTGCGCTGAGCGGCGCAAACGTCCGCACAATGGGGACAAAGCGGGCCAAGACGATTGCGGGGCCGCCGCGGCGCTTGAAGAATTCTTCGGCCGCATCCAAGTGGGCGGTTTTCAAGACCCGGGCGTCGTCCTTGAACCATCGCCGTCCGAACTTGCGCCCAAGCATGTAGCCGATCTGGTCTCCTGCGATGGCGGCGGCTGATACGACGGCGATCAACACAGGCAGTTCAAGCTGCAGTTGCTGGTGAAGCAGGCCCGTGGTGAACAGCAAGGAGTCACCGGGCAGGAAAGGGAAAAGGAGACCGGATTCGATGAAGACGATCAGCGCCACTACCCCCAGCGCCGCAGGGCCCAAGCCCTGGAGGAGGGTGGTGGGATCAAGGAATGCGGGCATGGCGGAAAGTACGTGCATGGGGTCCTCCTCAGGATCCGTGTGCTTGGGTTGGGGCTGCTCCCGAGGCGGCTGCCTCCGAGGCGCCTGCTTCTGATGCAACGCCAAACGGTAGCCGCGCGAAAACCCGCGGGGCGTACCGGTTCCAGAACCCGGCCAAGACGATCACTGCGGCGCTGGTGGCCAGGAATGACGCCACAACGTCGCTGGGGTAATGGACTCCGATGTAGATACGCGACCACGCCACCACCACGGCCATGACAGCACCGGCCCACGCAGTGATGACGCCCCACCGGCTTCCCCGGACCAGGAAGTACAGAGCGAAGGCGAGCGCTACGGCGAAGGCGGTGTGGCCGCTGGGAAAACTGTTGGAACCCGTTTCCGGAGCCAGGGGGTCGAAAAGAAGCGCGGGGTTGGGCCGGTGGCGGGCAACGATAAGTTTGAATACCTCGCTGGCAACCCAGCCCGAACATGCGAAGAGCACAAACATGACAGCCCGCACGAAGGACTTGCGGACCAGGCAAAGGTACAAGCCGATCACGAGGACAATGCAGACTCCCGCTACGGGGGCGAAGAGGACGTTCAAAGCCATGGCCGCGGTGGTCAGTGCGCCCACGTGATGGCGGCTGAGTTCCTGGTCAATACCGAATTCCCCAGTGGTCAGGCCTGCTACCGCCTGCACGCTGAAGCCAATGGCAAGGACGGCCGCGGCGAGGACAATGCCCCACAGGAGCCAGAACCTCGTCTGGGGAAGCAACGGCACACTGTGACGGACGACGGCGGAAGCGCGGCCTTCCGTGGAAGTGTTCTGCTTGGGGTGTGATCGCATGGTGTCTCCGGTTCGGGGTGACGGCCGTTGTGCGGCCTGTTTCCACTCTCCCGTGGGGCACTTAAGAAGCTCTTAAGAACTCCTGGACACGGCCCTTTCCCCTTGACCCGCACGTGGATGGGCCCCAGAGTTTAGGAACCTACTGTCCGCCACATCGAAGGGTCTGGGATGTCCGAATTTGCGATCTCGAAAGACGGTACCCGCATCGGGTATGACCAATACGGCGAAGGACCTGCCGTCATCCTGGTTGGCGGCGCGATGCAATTCAGGGGCTTCGACTCCAACACCATGGAAATGGCCAAGCTCCTGGCCGCCAAGGGGTTCACGGTGCTGAATTACGACCGGCGCGGCCGAGGGGAAAGCGCTGAGGCTCCGTCATTCAGCCTGAAGGACAACATCGACGATCTCGCCACGCTCATCGACATCGTGGGCGGCCAGGCCGCGCTCTTCGGGAGCTCTTCCGGTGGCTCGATTTCCCTGGCAGCGGCGGCAGCAGGCTTGCCCGTCACGAAGCTCGCGCTCTGGGAGACTCCGCTGAGCGAAGAACTCGGCGCCGGCGGGGCTGAATTCTTCGCCGGGCTCCAGGAACGGGTCGCCTCCGGCGACAAGGCCGGCACCATCGAGTACTACATGAAGGACATGCCGCCGGAGTGGCTGGCCGGAGCCAAGAACAGTCCAGGATGGCCCATCATGATCGAATTGGGCCCCAGCCTTTTGGCCGACGCCGAATCCCTCGCGTGGTCCCAGTCCGCGCCTCGGGCAGCGCTCTGGTCCGGCATCACCCAGCCCACCCTCGCGATAGTCGGCGAGCAGACCGTCCCGATCATGCCGAAAGCGGCCGACTCCATCGTGGCCAACATCCCGAGCGCCCGCAAAGCTACCATTCCAGGCGCCAACCACGGCTGGGAACCTAGCGTCATGGCCGACGCCTTGGCCGAGTTCCTCGCCGAGTAATACAGCACTCGCTTTCACCATGAACCTGGCCGGGATCGCCGTCGAGCTCTACACACTGGTTCCCTCGGCCTTCACGGCGGCCCGCACTGCGCGGGCCAAGGAAGCCAAGTCGGATGGGGATGCCGAACTGGCGAAACAAATCGCCCAGTTGCCCAAGCCTTCGACGGCGGCGTGGGCCGTCAACATGCTTGTCCGGCACGGCACCAAGGAATTCGCCGGCGTCCTGGAGCTTGGGGCCTCGCTCGGGCGAGCCCAGGAGCAGCAGGATCACGACCGTCTCCGCACGCTCGGCCAACAGCGCCCGCGCGTCCTGGGCGCCGCCGTCGAGCAGGCCCGGGCAGTGGCGGAAGGCCTCGGTGTCAAGGTCAGTGGCGCCGCCGCGATGGAGATCGAGGCCACGCTGAGGGCCGCCATGACGGATCCCGGCGCCGCCGCGGCGCTCCGCAGCGGGCAGCTTGTGCGTTCGCTCGCCACGAACGGATTGGAACCCGTGGATCTCTCGGGCGCGGTGGCGATTGCGGGCGCGCTTCCCGCGGTGGACGTCACCCAGGAAGAGCCCGACGACGGCGGGCGGCAACGGGGGCGGGCAGACTCACAGCGGGCTCGCGCCGACTCGGAGCGCGAACGCGAGAAGGCACAAACCGTACTCGCGGAAGCAGAGCGCAGTGCGGACAAGGCCGACCTGGAACTCGCGCAGGCCGAGCGCGAGAAGTCCGAGGCCTTGCGCCGGAGCGAGCAACTCGCCGTCGACGTCAAAGCCGCCAAGGACAAGCTGGCTGCATTGCAACAGGAGCTTGCCGCGACGGAGTGGGCGATCACCCTGGCTGAGCGGGACCGCAAGCTGGCAGCCCGGCTAGCCGAGCGGGAGCGCCGGGCCGCGGAAACGGCACGGGCCCGGTTGGAGGGACTTTCTTAGCGGGCGCAACGTCCGGTATACCGGACATTCCGAGGCGTATTCTAGGACAATGTACAGTCAATCGGTGCGGCCCAAGGCGCCGGCCGCGGCCCAGGTGCTGGCGGTTCTCAGATACGTTGCCGGACAGGCCGGCCCGGTCAGCGCGTCCATCATTGCGCGCGATGTTGGACTGCCTCGGTCCACCACGTATCAGCTCATTGCCTCCCTGATCGATGACGGCTTCCTGGTCCATCTTCCCGAGGAGCGCAAGTATGCCTTGGGAGTGACCGCCCATGAGTTGGGGACCGGGTATTCGCGGCAAGCTCCGATCCAGCGGATCGCCCGGTTCCCCCTGTCCCGGCTCGTCGCCCGGACCCGCCGGACTGCCCATCTTGCCGTGATGCACGGGCGCGACGTCGTTTACGTGATCGAGGAGCGGGCGCCGCGGCAAAGCCCCCTTGTCACCGACACCGGAGTCCGGCTTCCTGCCCACCTGACGGCCAGCGGCAGGGCGATGATGGCCCAGATGGACCCCGCCCAGGTGGCTGCGCTTTTCCCTGGGCCAGAGGCTTTCGCGGAGCGCCACAGCAAAGGCCCGCAATCCTTGCCCGCATTGCAGGACCTCTTGGCGCGGGCACGATCGCTCGGATACGCATGGGAGCAGGACGAGGTCACGGAGGGGTTTTCTTCTGTGGCGGTCGCCGTCCTCGACCGGCAACGCTATCCCGTGGCCAGCGTGACGTTGACGGTGTCGAACCGGGCGTTTCCCGGCGGAGGCACCCGTCACCGGGCCAAGGACGCCGAGACCCCGGAGGAAAGGGCGGTCCGCATCGAGGACGTCGCCCGCGAGTGGATTCCGGAAGTGACCAGGTGCGCGCGGGAAATTTCCCGCAGGCTGGGCACCCAAGCCTGACCCCGACGTCGTTCCCTCTGGTCGACTGGGACGCTCGCTCAAACATAGGACCAAATGCCAGGACGCTCGCTCACCAAAAGTGAGCGAGCGTCCGCCGAAAACACCCCAAAAGTGAGCGAGCGTCGGAGGGGGCACAGCCCAAAGGCTAGACTGCCGTGGTGTTCGACGCTGAGCCGGCTAGCGGCGCTATTGCCCCCGAGTCCGATTCCGCTGGGTCGGGTTCCGTCGGGTAGACCATCTCGGCCCGTGCGTTGGAGTTCCTCTTCGCCAGCGGGTAGAACACGATTGCCGTGACCACGAGGCCTACAAGCCAGGAGATGTCCGCCCCGCCGAGAAGCTCGGTCATCGGGCCGGTGTAGAGGGTCTGCGCCAAGAACGGGATCTGGACGACGATGCCGATCGCGTAGCTGAGCAGCGCTGTCTTGTTCCAACGGCCGTAGCGACCGTTCAGGTCGTAGAGGGCCGGAATGTCCACCTTCTCCTTGGAAACCAGGTAGTAATCCACCAGGTTTATGGAGCTCCAGGGGATGAACACCATCAGCAGGAGAAGGACGAAGTTCTTGAAGTTGGCGATGAAATCGGGGGAAGCAAGCACTGCGATGAGCACCGAGAGTCCGATAAAGCCGATCACGTAGGCGAACCGGGTCCATGACGCCACCGCGGACTTGCGGGTGAACGCCGTGACCGAGGTAAGCATGGTCATGTAGCCGCCATACGCGTTCAGCGTGTTGACGGTCAGTTTTCCGGTCACGATGACCAGGTAGATGACTACCGCGATCAGTCCGCCTCCACTCAGGTTCCCGAGGAAAGCGACCTGGCCGTCCAGGAACCGTGCACCCTTGGGCAATGCGAGGGCGGCGAAGAGAGCGCCCAGGGTCATGGACCACTGGGAACCAATCACCGTGCCGAAATAGGCCGACATGAAGGTCTTGCGTGCGGGGGTTTTGGAAGGCAGGTACCGGGAGTAGTCGGCGACGTACGGGCCGTAGGTCAGCTGCCATCCGGCGCCCAGCGAAATGGCGAGCAGGAAGGTGGGGAACTCGAAACTGCCGGCTCCCAAGAGTGCGCCGACGTCCTGGCTGGCCAACAACCTGATGCCCAGGTAGGTGAAGCCGAGGATACCGACGACGGTGGCAATGCGGCCCAACATGTGGATGTACTTGTAGCCCAGGGTCGCCACAACGATGGTCAGCACCCCGAAGACGATCATGCCCACGGCCGGGGTGCCCGTGTGGAGGATGAGACTGACTGCCTGTCCGGAGAGGACCGTACCGGTGGCGGCGAAGCCGAGGTACATCACGACCACCAGGACCAAGGGAATCACTGCCCCGAAGATCCCGAACTGTGCCCTGCTGGAAATCATCTGCGGCAGGCCGAGCTTCGGCCCCTGCGCCGCGTGGAGCGCCATCACAGCACCGCCCAAGAGGTTTCCGATCAGGAGGCCGATGATCGCCCACAGCGCATCCGCGCCGAACAGGACTGCCAAGGCGCCGTCGACAATAGCCGTGATCTGCATGTTCGCCCCGAACCAGAGCGTGAACTGCTGGCCAGGCGAACCATGGCGTTCATTTTCCGGGACAAAGTCGATGGAACGACGCTCAACGCGCGGCCCACCCGTTCCCGCTTTTCCTGTGGCCTGCATGCCTAATCCTCACTTTGACAACCGAAGTCCGATGTCCCCAACTGAGAATCAATCAGAGCATGCAAAGTGACAGTGATCACGGAAAGGGGGCGATCTTTAGTCCGATATCCCGGACGATAAGCCAAGAGCTGTTGTTCACCCGGATTGATGGCCGTCGCCGCCGGCGAGGCCCATGAACATCGTCTTGTGCAACACGTCCACGTGCCGCCGCGATACCTCCACCGCGCCGCGGTCGTCGCCGGCGCGCAAGGCGTTGACGAGCGCAATGTGGTCCCGATTGGACTCATGGAGAAACTCGATCGGGTACGGGATGAAGTATGCGTAGAGCTCCGCCAGCGCTTCGTTGTAGACGTCCACCGCAGCTCCCAGGCCCGAGCACGCCGCGACCAGCCTGTGAAACCTCTCGTCGGCCTGGTGATACTCGGACCAATTGCTTGATCCGGCCATCTCATGAGTCAGCCGCTCCAGCTCATCCAGCTGCGCTGCCGTGGCGTTGACGGCGGCGAAGTGGGTAACCGCGCATTCGAAGAGCAACCGACGGTCCACCAGCCGGTTCACTGCATGGGATTCGGCTGGCGACGCAGCGAGCTCTTCAAGGACGTTTTGCGGCGGCTCGTCGGCGACGAAGGTTCCGCCGCCGCGCCCCCGACGGCGGACAACGACCCCCTGGTCGGCCAGGCTCGCTAGGGCCCTGCGGGCGGTGATCGGGCTGACCGAAAGGCCCAGCGCGACGTCTTGCTGGTCGGGCAGCCTCTCCCCCGGCTGAAGCAGTCCCAAGGATATGGCCATGCCGATCCGCAACCGCACGGCGTCGATTGCGCTCCGGCGGTCGATTCCGAGCAAAGGGGCAGCATCGATGGGTGAGTCGCCGGTGGTGTCCTCGAGCTGACGGGTCATATCCGCTACTTTACGGGGCAAAATCCACCTTCCTTTTATTTGATCATTATGATCTAATATGAGGCGAGTCACAACGAGAACGTGGAGAAACCAGTGCAACGCATCCTTCCCCTCATCGCCGCCCAGGCGGCACCCCGACTGATCGGCGAACCGATCGAGGCCTTCGCTGCCGAAGTCGCCGCCGCCGTCGCGATCCAACCGCACAGCAAGCTCGTGGTCTTCCCGGAGCTGCACCTTTTCGGGGATTCCAACCCGGACCTGCAGCGTACGGAAGTGCTGCAGGACTCGGCCGAGCCGCTGGACGGTCCGCGCGTCAAGGAACTGCGGCAGCTCGCAGCTGACCTGGGGATCTGGTTGGTTCCGGGCAGCGTCTGCGAGCGCGGCCCCGAGGGGCAATTGTTCAATACCCAGCTGGTCCTTTCCCCCGAAGGCGAGCTCGCCGGCTACTACCGCAAGGTCTTCCCTTGGCGCCCCTTTGAGCCCTACGACCCCGGCGACCGGTTCACCACCGTCGACCTGGAAGGGATCGGCAGGGTGGGGCTAAACATTTGCTACGACGCTTGGTTCCCCGAGGTGACCCGTCAGCTGGCGTGGATGGGCGCCGAAGTGATCCTCAACGTCGTGAAGACCACGACGCCGGACCGCAAGCAAGAACTCGTCCTCGCCAAGGCAAACGCGATCGTGAACCAGGTCTTCATGGTCAGCGTCAACTGCGCGGGCCCTATCGGCAAAGGCCTCAGCCTGATCGTCGACCCCGAGGGAAACACGATAGCCGCGGCCGACGACGACGCGCCCACCCTTCTCTCCGTGGAACTGGACCTCTCCGCCGTCGAGCATGTCCGCACGCACGGGACCGAAAACCTCAACCGCCCCTGGTCCCAATTCCGCCCCGGCGAGCCGCCCATCGAGCTGCCTGTCTACCAAGGCCGCATCGACCCGACCACCTGGACCCCACGGTCCTCCAACTCCTAAGGAACCACCGGTGACAACGCAACCGAGCCTCACGCGCGCCCTGAAACTGCCCTCGCTGGTCCTGTTCGGGCTGGCCTACCTGACCCCGCTCATCGTGCTGGCGATTTTCGGCGTGATCGCCGAAACCACCGGCGGAGCATCCCCGTCGGCCTATCTGGTGGCCATGGTCGCCATGCTCTTCACCGCGCAGAGCTACGGACGCATGGCCGTTGCCTATCCGGTGGCCGGCTCCGCGTACACCTATATCCGGCGCTCCATCGATTCCCGGATCGGCTTCCTGGCCGGTTGGGCTGTCCTGCTGGACTACCTGTTCCTGCCGATGGTCATCTGGCTCATCGGCGGCTCGTACCTCACCGCGCAGTTCCCGGACATTCCCATCGGGGTCTGGATTGTCGCGTTCATCGCGATCACAACGCTGCTCAACGTGGTTGGCGTCAAGGTGGCTGACAAGGCCAACTACCTGCTGATGGCATTCCAGCTTCTAGTGATAGTCCTTTTCGTGGCCTTGTCCGTTGGAACCTTGGTCTCGACCTCCGGCGCGAGTGCCCTGGTCAGCTCCGCTCCATTCTTCAACGACACGTCGAGCTTCGACAAGATCACCGCCGGGGCCGCCATCGCGGCGTACTCGTTCCTGGGCTTCGACGCCGTCTCCACTCTCACCGAGGAGACCATCGAGCCGAAAAAGACCGTGCCGAAGGCGATCATGCTCGTCGCACTCATCGGCGGCGCGATCTTCGTCGTCGTGTCCTACACGACCCAGCTGATCCACCCCGGCGGGGTGTTCGACGATTCGGCGTCGGCGGCGTCGGACATTGCCCTGAAGATCGGCGGGCAGTTCTTCGGCGCAGTCTTCCTGGCCGGACTCGTGGTGTCCCAGTTTGCCTCCGGACTCGCGGCGCAAGCCAGCGCCTCACGATTGCTCTACGCCATGGGCCGGGATTCCGTCCTGCCGAAGAAAGTCTTCGGGGCGTTGAACAAGTCCTTCCACACGCCGGTATTGAACCTGGTCATCACCGGCGCGGTGGGACTCATCGCCATGTTCCTGGATGTCGCCACCTCGACGTCGTTCATCAACTTCGGTGCCTTCACCGCCTTCACCCTCGTCAATGTCTCGGTCATTGCCTACTACCTGCGCCAACGACGCTCGGGGAACCGGCTCAGCGTAATGTTCTACGTGGTCATGCCGGCTGTCGGAGCCATCATCGACGGTTTCCTGCTCTCCCAGCTCGATTCGAATGCCATCACGCTCGGACTGATCTGGCTCTGCGTCGGCGTCGGGGTACTCGGCATCATCACCAAGGGGTTCCGGAAGGCGCCGCCGGAAATGGTGATGGAGGAAAAAGAAGCCGCGCTGGTATGACGACGGAACACAGTAAACGGGGAGAAACGAGGACTGCGTGCGCATCACCCTAGCCCAGCTGGATTCCGGCACGGACGTCGGCCGCAACCTCGACCTCATCGCGGATTACTGTGCCCGGGCCGCCTACGAGGGCTCTGAGCTCATCGTGTTCCCGGAGTACTCGACGTACGAGAAAAGCCGGGTGGACCGGAGCTTCGTGGACATGGCCGAACCCCTTGACGGCCCTGTGGCTTCCACGCTCTGCGCGACGGCGGCACGCTACGGGATCGCCGTCGTCGCGGGTCTCCTGGAAGCGCCTGGTGACGGAGACGGAACTAAAGAACCGGACCGGGCATTCAACACCTTGGTGGCGATCGGTCCGGACGGTTCCCTCCTCGCCAGCTACAGGAAGATCCATCTGTTCGACTGCCAAGGATTCCGCGAATCGGAGTACATCAGACCGGCGCCGGAACCATTGCCCGTCACCTTTTCCTGCGGCGGCATGACGTTCGGGTTGATGACCTGCTACGACCTGCGCTTCCCCGAGTTGGCGCGCATTCTGGCCGACGCCGGGGCCGAGGCGCTCCTCGTCTGTTCTTCGTGGGTTCCCGGTACCGCAAAGACCGAGCAATGGGCCACATTGGCCAAGGCCCGGGCAATAGAGAACGGCGTGTACGTGGCGGCGGTCTCCCAGACTCCACCGGTATCCATCGGCTACAGCATGCTCGTGGATCCCCTCGGGACTGTCCTGCACAGCCTCGACACGGAGCCGGCCACCGCCACGCTGGACCTCTCCCCGGATGCCGTTTTGGCAGCCAGGGACCAGTTCCCCACATGGCGGCACCACCGGCTCCCCTAGGAATCTCGCGGCCTCTTCTAGGCCGCCCCACTCTGTGCTAAACCAAAGTCAAGATGCACCGATGCTCCGAAGGAGATGCACCATGAGCGCAACGACGGACAAAGGATCGAGCCGAGGGCTGGAGATCCGGTCGATCGACTATGTTCCACTGAACGAGCGCCACGGAAAGGTCTCGCACATCGGACCGCTGTGGTTCGTCAGCAATGCCCAGATCGCCACCCTGGCAGTGGGGTTGATCAGCATCACCACCGGCGGCAACTTGATCTGGTCGCTGCTCGCGATCGCCATCGGGGTGCTCGTCGGCACGCTTTTCATGGCCGCGCACTCCTCGCAGGGCCCCCAGCTCGGCCTGCCACAGATGATCCAGTCCCGGCCGCAGTTCGGCTACATCGGCGCCCTTCTGGTTTGGCTCTTCGCCTACCTCCAGTACGCCGGCTTCAACATCTTCAACACCATCCTGGCCGGCCAAGCGATCTCGGAGTCAGTCAACTTCGGGTCGCAAAACCTTTGGTTCTGGGTGGTCACCATTGTCGCCGTCGTCATTGCCCTGTTCGGCTACGACCTTATCCACGCCTTTGAGCGCTACCTGACGTACCTGACCATCATCATGCTGGCGTTGCTCACCATTGCAGCCGTGAAGCTGGCCATTCCCGCTGGCGCATACAACCTGGCTGACTTCCACATGGTGCCGTTCCTGGGCCAGCTGGGGGTCGCGGCCGGCTACCAGATTTCCTGGGCCATCTACGTCTCTGACTACTCCCGCTACCTTCCGCCGGCCAGCGGACGGGGCACTTTCAGATGGACGTTCTGGGGCAGCGCGCTCGGCGGTATTTGGGTGATGTTCCTGGGCGCGTACATCGGTGCGGCCGCCGGGGAGAACTTCGAAACCATCGGCTCGATCAAATCCACGGCCGACCAGCTCTTCGGCGGATTCGGTGGCATCGCCCTGTTCGTCGCCGCCCTGGGCTTGCTGTCCGTGACGGCCCTGAACATGTACGGCGGTTCGCTGACCTTGATATCGTCCATCGACAGCGTGCGGCAGATCCGGCCAACGCTAAGGCTCCGGATCATCACGATCTCCATCACCGCCCTCATTTCCGTGGTCTTGGCGAACCTGGCCTCGGCCGACTTCCTCGCCAACTTCAACGACTTCCTGCTGCTGGTGCTGTACTTCTTCATTCCGTGGACGGCTGTCAACCTCACCGACTACTTCATCGTCCGCAAAGGCCACTACGCCATCGCGGAGATCTTCAAGCCCGATGGGATCTACGGACGATGGGGCTGGCCCGGCATCATCTCCTACCTTGTCGGCTTTGTGGTGATGATTCCCTTCTTCTCGGCAGGCAAGCTCTTCGTCGGGTTCATCGCCCACGCCCTGGACGGCGCCGACATCTCGCTGTTTATCGGGCTCCCGGTCTCCGCAGGGCTGTATTGGCTAATGACCCGACGTATCGACGTCGAGGGAGAGACCCGCATGGCCAAGGAAGAGGCCGACGCCCTGGAGGCGGCCGCGCACGAACACCTGCTTCCGTAACTCCGCCGGACTAATGGGGTAGGAGTCAGGCAGTGGTCCAACCCCGGCGCCTCAGTTGATCCTGCGATTGCCGAGCCAGCTGACCAT
Source organism: Arthrobacter sp. efr-133-TYG-120 (assembly GCF_030209785.1). NCBI lineage: Bacteria > Bacillati > Actinomycetota > Actinomycetes > Micrococcales > Micrococcaceae > Arthrobacter > Arthrobacter sp. efr-133-TYG-120. The sequence continues at coordinate 180,361 of NZ_JARVRI010000014.1, read as the reverse complement.
GGCGGGGTCGCGGTGGTCGAAGAAGAGGCTGGCCCCGGTGTCCAAGGCGGCGATCCGGCTCATCTGCTCGTCGGTAAGGGTGAAATCGAAGACGTCGAGGTTCTGGGCCATGCGTTCGGGCCGGACGGACTTGGGGATGACGACGACGTCGCGCTGGATGAGCCAACGGAGAACCACCTGTGCGACGGACTTGCCGTGCGCATCGGCGATGGTGCTGAGAAGCGGGTTGGTGAACAGGTTGTTCTTGCCTTCGGCGAAGGGTCCCCAGGACTCGATCTGGACACCGCGTTCGCGCATCATTGCCTGGTCGGCCGCGCGCTGGTGGAAGGGGTGGGTTTCGATCTGGTTGACTGCCGGGACGATCTCGTTGTGGTCGATGAGATCTACCAGCCGGTCGAGGTGGAAATTCGAGACCCCGATCGCGCGGGCAAGGCCGTCCTGGTGGAGTTCCTGCATGGCGCGCCACTCGCTGTAGTAGTCGCCCAACGGCTGGTGGATCAGGTACAGGTCGACGTAGTCGAGTCCGAGGCGGCGGAGTGAGTTGTCGAAGGCGCGCTTGGTGTCGTCCTGGACGCTGCCTGCCGGGGCGTGCTGGATCCAGAGCTTCGTGGTGATGAAGAGTTCGTCGCGGGCGAGGCCGCTGTTCTTGATGGCCAGGCCAACGGCCTCTTCGTTCAGGTAGGAAGCGGCGGTGTCCAGGTGACGGTAACCGGCGTCGAGCGCGGCTTCCACCGCGGCCTGGGTTTCCTCGTCCGGGATCTGGAAGACGCCGAAGCCGAGGATCGGCATTTCGACGCCGTTGTTAAGGGTGACGGTGTTCATGGGTTTCCTTCGCTTGGATGGGGGTTATCGGCTGATTTGGGCGTGGGCGGCTTGGTAGTCCTGTTCACTGACGGGCTCAAGCCAGGTGGCGCTCTCCCCGTTGTCGTGCTCCACCAGGGCCAGGTGGCACATCATCTTGTCCTGGGTGGCGCCGTGCCAGTGTTCCTCGCCGGGGGGCGTGTGGACCGTGTCCCCTGCGCGCATGAGGATCACCCTGCCGTCCCGGGTGGCAACGAACCCGGTGCCATCGGTGCAGTGCAGGGTCTGGCCAAGAGGGTGGGAATGCCAGTTCGTACGGGCACCGGGGGTGAAGCGGACCATCGCCGCCACGAGACGTGAGGGCGCCTCGCCGTTGTGGAGCGGATTGAGGTAGACGTCTCCCGTGAATCTCTCCGTAGGGGCTTTGACGGTCGGGGTGGGGGGAACGAGTTTCATGGCTTCTGCCTTTCGCTAGTGCCGTGATTGTTGTGCGTGCCGAAGCGGCAGGGACACCGCTACGAGGACCAGAAGGAGAAGGGCCGTGATACTCAGGTTGATGCGCAATCCTGCCATGAAGTCCTGACCGGCGAGTGCGGCACCGAAGATCGCGACGCCGAGGGAGCCTCCGAGCTGCCGGGCGGTATTGACCGCGCCGCTGGCGGTCCCCGCCAACTCCGCCGGCAGATGGTCCAGGATGAGGGCAATGATCGGCGGAACCGTGAAGGAACCTCCGACGCCGACGGGCACCATCAGGAACGCGACGAGCAGGGTCGGCGCATTGCCTGGCAGGAGGCAGAGGCTCGCCAGCCCCGCGGCCATCAGCAATTGGCCAGAGACGATCGCGACTATGCGCCCGAATCGCTCCGCGAACCTGGCCACGAGGGGATTCAGGAGGGCAACAAGCCCGGTCATGGGCAGGAACAGAAGCCCGGTCTCCAGGGCGCTGGCTCCGCGTTCCTGTTGGAAGTAGAGGCTCTGGAGGAAGACGACGCCGTAGAACGCCGCCATGGTGACCCCGGCGACAATCAGGGCCGTGGAGACTGCGCGTGAACGGAACAAGTCGAGCGGGATCATTGGGTGGCTTCCCCGTGCTTGTGCTGCCACGAATACGGCTGCGGATGCGACACATATGGCGAACGTCAACAGGATGTGGGGGCTAGGAGCCACTCGGGAGAGGACCAGCAGGGCTGCCACTCCCACCGGAAGGTTGACGAAGAAGATCAGTCTCCAGTCCAGTTGCGTGAGGATGCCCCCGAGCACGGGCCCGGCAGCAGCGGCGACCGAGCCGCCCAGGCCCCAGTACACGATTGCCCTTCCGCGACGCGCAGGATCGTGGAACGCCTCCCGGATGAGGGCGAGGGACGTAGGGGTAATCATTGCCGCACCGATGCCCTGCAGGACGCGTCCGGCGATGAGTGCAGGAAGGCTCGGGCTGAACCCGCATGCCATCGAGGCAACGGTGAAGAGAATCATGCCGATGCCGTAGGCGCGACGCGCCCCAACGCGGTCTGAGAAGGTCCCTGCGAAAAGCTGCAATGCCGAGAACATCAAGGTATAGCCGGTGACTATCCACTGCAGGCCGGAAAGGCCACCGCCGAAATCATTCCGGATCTCCGGCAGCGCGACGTTGACAATCTGGGCGTCCAAGGCGACCACGAAAAATCCGAGCATGGCAACCGCGAGAGATGCGCGCGGACGCGCCACGGCTTCCGGAAAGGATTTGACGGTAGTCACGGACATGGTGGCCTTCCAAGCAGGGAAACGGGGACTGATTCAAGAAAACCAGTCCCCGTGTCCGCGTGGGAGTGCCTGTTATAACGTGTACTGCCAGTGCCTGTTTCAGCTGCCTTGAGCTTCTTGGATGGTGATCGCGATTTTCCCCCGCACTTTGCCGGCGTCGAAATAGCGCATGGCGTCCGGAACCTGCTCCAGCGGATAGCTGCGGTCGACGGTCGGGGTGAGGGTTCCGGCGTCGATGAGCCCGGCAAGGTATTCGAGGTCTGCAACGCCTTGCGTCCCTATGACCATGGTGAGCCGCTGACCGATGAACGGGGACAGCGCGAGGGCCCTGAATTGCCTGTCGATACTGCCCGTCCAGGAGCCGCCTTCTTCGCCGCCGGTGATAACGGCCGTGCCGGTAGGCGTGAGCGCCTTGCGGAGGCGTGCCAGGGTGGGGTTCCCGGCAATATCCAGGATCAGATCGTAGTGTTTGGTGCCGTCGGCGAAGTCCTGCGTGGTGTAGTCGAGGACGTGATCGGCACCGAGCGAGCGCACCAGGTCCATTTTGGCGGCACTGCACACGCCCGTGACTTCAGCCCCGGCAGCTTTTGCGAGCTGCACAGCGTAGCTGCCCACTCCTCCCGAGGCACCAAGGATCAGAACCTTCTGTCCCGGCGGTATCCGGCCCGCGGCGCGAAGGGCCTGCAGCGCAGTGCAGGCGGAAACCGGGACCACCGAGGCTTGTTTGAAACTGATGTTCGCCGGTTTGAGCGCCAGTTGGCTTTCGCGGGCCGTCGCATATTCAGCGAAGGAGCCCTTCCCGACCCCGAAGACCTCGTCGCCGACGGCGAATCGGGTCACTGCTGCTCCGACCGCCGTGACCGTGCCGGCCAAGTCCATCCCGGGCACAGGATTTTTGGGGGCGCGGACGCCGAACGCCAGGCGCAGCGCGTAAGGCAGGCCCCGGGTTACATGCCAGGTCCCCCGGTCCAGTCCTGCAGCGTGGACCCGGACCAGCACCTCGTTCTCGGCAATCGTCGGTGTGGGGATCTGCGTCAGGTGCAGGACGTCGGCGGAGCCGTAAGCCTCCTGCACGATGGCCCGCATCGTAACCTCCGGCTTTTGCGAGCCGCCTGAAATCGGAGTCTCCGCAGCATGCTGACCAGCGGTCATGGCCGTTCCTTTCCAGTCATTTGGGGTGTTCAGCTACTTTTTCGTACGCTGTACCAAAAAGATTATCGTACAATGTACTAAACCGCTAGACCCCCTGCACTAAATCGCTGGAGTGCTGCACCAACTAGAGTCCAAGGAGTCCCGATGCCGGACACTGCACAGCCCCTCCCCCAGCGACGCCCTCCGTTGAGCCGCGAAAGGGTGCTCGGTTGCGCTGTGGATCTCGCTGACGAGTCAGGAATCGCCGCGCTGACCATCCGCTCGCTCGCCCAGAGCATGGGAACCAAGCCCATGTCGCTCTACTACTACGTGGCCAACAAGGATGAAATTTTGGATGGCATCGTGGACATGGTCTTCCACGAAATCGCATTACCCTCCCCCGCGGGCGACTGGCGGGAGGAAATGCACCGGCGGGCACACGAAGTGCGCAGCGCGCTCAAGCGCCATCCTTGGGCGGTCGGGCTGCTGGAAAGCCGCTCCGCCCCGGGCGAAGCGAACCTGCGTCACCACGAAGCGACCTTGGCGACCTTGAGGGCAGCAGGCTTTTCCGTCCAGATGACGGCCCATGCCTATGCCTTGCTCGATAGTTACATCTACGGATTCGCACTCCAGGAAGCCGCCCTTCCTTTTGACGGCAGGGACACCGCCGCCGAGATCACAGCGCCGATCGTTGAACGCTTTTCGACCGGGCAATACCCCCACATGATGGAGATCGCCACCGAACACGTCCTCAAAGCCGGCTACGATTTCGGGGATGAGTTCGACTTCGGGCTGAACCTCATCCTTGACGGCCTCAGCCGGTCGATGGGGTGAGCCAGGGATGTCCAGCGAATCCGAAACCACACCCGGCCCCGGCCTCGGCCCACGTTCTTGGGACACGCAGTGTTGCGTGGTCGGCGGTGGACCGGCTGGCATGATGCTGGGCTACCTGCTGGCCCGCGCCGGAGTCGAGGTGACAGTGCTGGAGAAGCACGCCGATTTCTTCCGTGACTTCCGGGGCGACACCATCCATCCTGCGACTACCGACATACTGGCCGAACTGGGATTGCTGGACGAGTTTCTGAGCCTGCCGCACACGGAGATACCGGAACTGCGTCTCGGCATCGACGGACAGACCTTCGGGCTGGTGGACTTCCGGCACCTGCCCTCCCGATGCAAGTTCATGGCGTTCATGCCGCAGTGGGACTTCCTGACCTTCTTGGCCACCCAGGCCATGCAATACCCCACCTTCCGACTGGAAATGAGTACCGAGGCCACCGGCCTACTCCGCCACGGTGAGCAAGTGATCGGCGTACGGGCACGCACTCCCCAGGGCGAAGTAGAGATCAGGGCGGATCTCACGGTGGCGTGCGACGGGCGGTTCTCCCTTATCCGGGAACACGCGGACTTGCCGCTAAGGGAGTTCGCAATGCCGATCGACGTGCTGTGGTTCCGCGTGCCGCGCAGCGAGGATGCGCCGCCGACCCTGGGCTATGTCGGCGGCGGGCAGATCGTGCTCGCAATCGACCGCGGCGACTATTGGCAGTGCGGCACGATCATCGGGAAAGGAACACTCCCGCAGGTTCAGGCCGCGGGGCTGGCCGCCTTCCGCGACCGGGTGGCACGTGCCGCACCGTTCTTGGCCGCCGGCCTGGCCGCGCTGACCGACTGGGACCAGATCAAGCTGCTGTCCGTGCGCTCCAATCGGTTGAGACGCTGGTGCGAGCCAGGCCTGTTATGCATCGGCGACGCCGCCCACGCTATGTCGCCGGCCGGAGCCGCCGGGGTGAACTACGCCATCGCCGACGCCGTCGCCACGGCCAATCACCTCGCAGTACCACTGCGCACGGGCACCATCGCCGTCGCCGACCTCCAGCGCGTGCAACGACGACGCGAACCAGCGGTAAGGATCGCACAGGCATTGCAGCGACAGCAGACACGCCAACTCGCTCGCCTTGCCCAAAACAACCCACCCGTCCAACTCATACGGCTCATCAGCCACACGCCACTGGTCAAACGCCTCTTGGGCCGCATTGTGGGCCTCGGTTTCCGTCGCGAACACACCCACAGCCCCCACCTCACCAACCACTAGCAATCGAACCGCAAATCTCCCCGGTGTCGCATGAGACCGCAGGGGTGGATGTGACATGGGTGACAATAGTGGCGTTTGGTGCGAAGCTTGTCACGCCGAGTTGACTATCCTGTCAAGTCGGATCTTATTGTTCCTCAGGGAGGTTTCGTGAAGAAGATCCTTAGCGTTTCCGGGACGTTGTTGCTGTTGCTGAGTGCGTTCTCAGCCACAGCACCGGCCGCAGTTGCCCAACCATCTCCGTCCGCCAACTGGCATGCGGAGAAGGTCTGCGCCGATGTCCCAGCCGGCAATGCGTCGTGTTTTGCGCTCAAGTACGTCGATGATTCGACGACTCCGGGCAAGTCGTCGCCGGGAGGACAAACCAAACCCGCTTCGAGCACGCCGCCCGCCACCGGCAAGACCCCCGCGGACATCCAGAGTGCCTACAACATCACAGGCCTCGCGTCTGGCGGCAGAACCGTCGCAATCGTGGATGCCTACGGCTATCCGAACCTGGAACGCGATCTCGGCGTTTACCGCTCACAGTTCGGCCTCCCGGCATGCACGGTCAGCAACGGCTGCCTCACCATCAAGGACCAAAACGGCGGCAACAAGCTTCCCAGGTTCAATTCCGGATGGGCCGACGAAACGGCCCTCGACGTCGACGCCGTCTCTGCAGCGTGTCCGGACTGCAAGATCCTGGTAGTGCAGGCGACAACAGCGAGCCTCAGCGACCTTGGGACAGCCGTGGCAACGGCCGCAAAACAGCCCGGCGTCGCGGCGATCTCCAACAGCTACGGCGGCGGGGATTCAGCAGACTCCAGCTACGGCACGTACTACAACCACCCGGGCATCGCGGTGACAGCGTCAACCGGCGACAACGGGTATACCGGCTCGTCCTACCCCGCTTCCTCGAGTTACGTCACCGCCGTGGGAGGCACATCGTTGGTCAAGAACTCCAGTGCACGCGGGTGGGGCGAATCTGCCTGGTCCGGCTCGGGATCCGGATGCTCAAGTGTCAATGCCGCGTTGCCAGCGGCTGCCACGTTCGGCACTGGGTGCAGCAAGCGCGCCTCGGCGGACGTCTCCGCCGTCGCGGATCCGCAGACCGGCCTGGCAGTGTACGCGCCGAGCAGCAGCACCACCTCGTCATGGGCCCAGTATGGAGGGACCAGCCTCTCCTCGCCCCTGATCGCGGCCATGTACGCGCTTTCCGGGAACACAGGCAGCTCCTCGGCACTGGCCAACTCTCTTCCGTACACGAACTCCGGGAAATTCAATGACGTCGCCTCGGGTTCAACGGGCACGTGCTCCACGAGCCAATGGTGCCTCTCCGGCACCGGATGGGACGGACCCACGGGCGTCGGCACTCCGAACGGGGTTGCCGGACTCTAAAAAGCAGTAACTGCCTGAAGGGTGGCCGGCGTCCAAGGATGCCGGCCATCCTTCTGTCTGTGAACGGGCAGTGTCACCACCTTTTCTGCCGGAAGCAGGGGGTGTCTCCCCCGTTAAGGGCATCGACGACTGTCTCCCTTGCCGGATAGAAGGAAAGGCAATCGCCGCGGCCGAGTTGTCTCCTTGTTCGGCGGCCTTGATTACTGTATAGGCCCAGCTGCACCATTTGCATCGGCGCAAATCCCACTAGGTCTTCAACGAAGCCCTGCGGACTGGCCGGGCCCATCGCCGGCGCCCCAATTCGAGGGAACTTCCATGCCGCAGCGTTCAGCGCCGTCGAGGCTTCCCCGCCGAAACCCGGACGATAGTGTCCGAATGAACGTCGGATCTCGAGTTCCTCGGTCTCACGGCACAGCGCCACTCGAGACATTCCTGCCAGCGGATTCGTTCGCAGCACGAATGTTTTCCGCGAGCCAACGCGGTCTATGGCACCGGAAGGCCGACAAGCGTAGCGTCTGAAACGACAACGAAGTCGGCGGCCGCAGTCGGGCCGGACCTGATTCGTTGCGTCGTGCCAAACCCTGTCGAAGGGATCCAACGTGGCGGGATGGAATGCCGAAACAGCGGCAGGTCCGATGGGGACCGGGTCGGTCACCTTGGTGGAGGGATCGTCCTTCTGTATCTCTTCGCCGAACGGAGACATCCAGCCAAGTCACCCGCATGGGGTTTTTGTTCAAGACACGCGAATCCTCTCCAGCTGGGGCCTGACTATCAACGGCCAATCACTGGAGCCACTGGCGGCGGAGACGAAGGAACCGTACCGGGCGCTCTTTGTCGGGCGCGTTCCTCGCACGGATGGCTACGCTGACAGTCCATTAATTGTTGAGCGGCTAAGGGAAGTAGGTGCCGGCCTCCTGGAACAAATCACCATCCGCAATTATTCGCTCAGTCCAGTCGAATGCCTGATCCAGCTGATCGTCGAAGCGGACTTCGCCGATGTATTCGAAGTCAAGGAAGCCAGGATCGAGCGACGCTGGGACGAAACCCGAAGGCCGGACGGCAATTCACTTACCATCCAGGCAGTCTGGGAGGGCGTCAGCAAAGGAGTCGTCATCACGGCCGTTGGCGCCGAAATTGAGGGAGGGGTACTGAGGTATCACGCGGTGGTGGAGCCTGGCGGTGACTGGAAAACCGTGCTCAAAGCAATTCCGTCTGGTGAGGGAACTGGTCGCGGGAATCTTTTTATGCATCCGGACCTTCGCGAACCGTCGCCGAGCGATTTACGCCGACGGGAGTGGGTCGCCAAGATCCCGGTGCTGCAGATGGGGAACCACTCGATTGAACGGACCTTGCAACGCAGCTACGACGATCTGGGAGCCCTAAGGATCGAGGATCCGGAACATCCGGAGCGAGTGGTTGTGGCTGCCGGAGCCCCGTGGTTTATGACCCTGTTTGGGCGGGACTCGCTATGGACCTCCCTGATGGCGCTCCCCGTGGACCCGTCCTTGGCATTGGGCACCTTGCAGACGCTGGCGGACCACCAGGGCACGATGGTGGACCCGATGACCGAAGAGGAGCCCGGCAAGATCTTGCACGAGGTCAGGCTCGACGTCTCGAGCAGCTTGGCACTGGGTGGCAAGTCCGCCTACTACGGCAGCGTCGATGCGACTCCGCTGTTCGTGATGATGCTCGGAGCGGTCAGCCGCTGGGGTTTCTCCCCCGATGCCACCGCTGCGTTGCTACCCCATGCGGACCGTGCGCTGGCCTGGATCCGGGACTACGGGGACAAAGACGGCGACGGGTTTGTCGAGTACGCGCGCCTCAATGACCAGGGCCTGATCAACCAGGGGTGGAAGGACTCGTGGGACGGCATCAATTTTGCCGACGGAACCTTGGCAGAGCCGCCGATCGCGTTATGCGAGGTGCAAGCTTACGTCTACGGCGCATACATGTCCCGGGCCTGGATGGCGTACGACGCCGGCGATGAGGCTCTAGGGGCCGAACTCGTGGACCGCGCAGTGCAGCTCAAGACACGATTCAATGAGCAGTTCTGGCTGCCCGAGCGCGGCTACTACGCCATCGCGCTGGACCGGGACAAGCGGCCGGTCGACGCCTGCGCGTCCAACATGGGCCACTGCCTGTGGTTTGGCATCGTCGACGAGGACAAGGCGCCGATGGTGGTTGAACGGCTGATGTCTCCGGAAATGTTCAGCGGTTGGGGAGTCCGGACTCTGGCCAGTGACATGCGAGCATACAACCCCGCGAGCTATCACAACGGATCCGTTTGGCCCCACGACAATGCGATCATTGCCATGGGCATGGTGCGTTACGGCTTCATTGAGCAGGCGCAGCGTATTGCGACCGCTATACTCGATGGCGCCGAATACTCAAACGGGCGGCTGCCGGAGCTATTCTGCGGCTTTGGCAGGGACCGACTCGCACAGCCTGTGCCCTATCCGACGGCTTGTTCCCCCCAGGCGTGGGCGGCAACCGCACCGATCGCGCTGGTGACCAGTCTGATGCGGTACGACGCACATGTTTCCCGTGGTGGCGTGTGGTTGGATCCCGTGCTTCCGAAGTCCTTTGGCGACCTGCACATCAGCAACGCACCGACGGGCCGCGGACCCATCACTATCGACGTCCTCGGAGACGCAGCCACAGTCCACGGCCTGCCCGAGGGCCTGACGATTCATCGCGGGCACCGGCCGTGGATGACTGAGCTGGTGGAGCAAGCCAGACAGCAGCGAAAGCCGGGCCGGGACGGCTAGGCTCACGCGCGCAGGAGGCCCGCGGTTGTCCTAATGCGAGTGCGGCCGGGCTCCATCAACGAGCTGGGCAACAGCCTCGGCCGCCAACGTGTGCCCATCGGTCAATTCCACAATTGTGCGGTTCAGAGCCGGGTTATGCAGTGCTGCATCAATGAACGCGGCCACGTTGTCCCGGTGTACGTCGCCGTATTCGATCGCGAGTCCGGCTGTGACTCGACCATCGCCCGGCTCATCGCGAAGAAGACCGGGGCGGACAATCAGCCAGTCTAAGTCGGTTCGGGTCAGATACACGTCTGCGGTTTTCTTTGTCCGCATGTAGTGCTCGAAGCGGTCGTTGACCAGCCCGCCACGCCCTGAGTCTGGGAAGGCTGACACAAGCACGAACCGCAGCACTCCCGCGCGGGCGGCAGCGTCAGCCGCCTTCTCGAGGCCCTTGCCATCGATAAGCGTCGTCTGGTCAAGGCCTGTCCCGTGCGCACCGGCAGAGAATACGACGGCGTCGTGCCCCTTGATCCTGTCAGCGAGCGTTTCAACGGAGTCGGCAATGAGGTCGCCGACGACGGGCGTCGCCCCAGTGGCTGCCACGGTGTCTATCTGGGCGGGGTTCCGGAACATGCCCGTGACTTGGTCGCCCCGCTCAACAAGCAACTGGGCCAAGCGGCGACCGACTCCACCGGCAGCGCCTATCTGGAGTACCCTCATGTTTCGTCTCCTATTCTGCAGTAGCGATACTACGTGATTCGACAATCATCGTAGTACGATAGATACCGTACTATATAATCGCTCCGCGAAAGAACTTCTTGGATAATCGAACCATGCGCACCTTGGACCACCCCACGCCCCATGAGATTCAGATCGACACTGTCCTGTCGGCACTGGCCGATCCGATTCGTCGGCGCATTGTGAACCAGTTGGCTAATGGCCACGACGACCAGGCGTGTATCGCTTTCGAGCTCCCGGTAAGCAAGTCCACCTCGACCCACCATTTCCGCGTCCTTCGCGAAGCAGGAATCATCGAACAGCACTATCAAGGCACGGCAATCCTGAACACACTCAGGTCCGAAGTGCTCGACGTGCTGTTTCCAGGACTGCTCGACGCCGTGATCCACGCTGAACGAGCCGTGGCGCGAAGGACAGACCTCCATAACGGCCCCGGCGTTTCAACGACAGACGCCACCGGGGAGTAGCCGTCGGCGTCGAGGCGTGCGGACAGACATGTTCCGCACGCCCCAACGCGGCTCCCCACCTACGTTTGCGGGACGAGAACCTTCTCAAGTGCCGGCTTGGCAACAGGCTTCCGGCCGCTGCGAAGGCGGTTCTCAAGGAAGGTTGCGAGTCGCGACAACCCAAGGTTGATGGCGATCATCACGAGCGCTATGACCATCAATGAAGGAATGTAGTTTGAGTAGGCCGAACCTGCCTGAATCCCTTGCCTTACGGCCTCGACGTACGTGATTTGGTAGCCGAGGGCGGTGTCCTTCAGCGCTACAACAAGCTGCGCAACGATTGCTGGCAACATTGCCGTTATTGCCTGCGGCAAGAGAACCATTCGCAGGGTTTGTCCATGGCCCAGCCCGAGAGCTATCGCGGCCTCTCCTTGTCCCTTGGGGATGGCTTTGATCCCGGCCCGTACGATTTCCGCGATGACCGCGCCGTTGCTGAGCGCCAGCCCTGTTACGACCGCAGCTACAGCGAGCTCGGTCGAAGGAAACAGCTCAGAATCAGCAAATAACTGGAAGCAAAAGAGCATGAGGACGAGAAGCGGAATTGCACGGAAGAACTCCACCACGGCGCCGCAGCAATTGCGCACAAGCCGATTCTCCGACAGACGCCCTACGCCTAGGAGAATGCCCAGAATGATGGCCAAGACAATGGAGAATGCCGCCGCCTGAAGCGTTCCCGCAATTCCAGGCAGAAGATACGTCAGCCACATCTCCGGCGTCAGGAAAGGCTCCCACTTTTCTGCGGCCAACTGCCCCTTTTCGGCAAGGGCAGACCAGACCCACCACCCGGTGCCCATCAGGCCCAGGACACATAGGACACTGACGGCAATGTTCAGCGCCTTACCTCTGGGGCCGGGGACGTCATAAAGAGTCCTCATGGTTGCTCCGGAGCCGCTCATCGTTTCACCTCAAACTTCTTACTTAGGTATCCGAAGGCCGCCCCCGTCGGAATGGTCAGGCACATGAAGCCGACCCCGAAGATCAATCCAACGATGATGAGGGCAGACGTGTTTTCGATCATTTCCTTCATGAGCAGCGCGGCCTCAGCCACGCCAATGACAGAAGCAACAGTTGTATTCTTGGTCAGCGCTATGAGAATGCTTCCCAACGGGGCGATGACGGCACGGAACGCCTGCGGAAGGACGATATAGCGCAGACCCTGCATGAAGCCCAGACCCAACGAACGAGCGGCCTCCGACTGGCCGGGCGGAACAGTGTTGACTCCTGCCCTGAGCGCCTCCGACACAAACGTTGCGGTGTAGAGGCTGAATGAAAGAACAGCCAGCCTGAAGGAGCTGTCCGTTATCGACGTAGGCGACTTCGGGTCCGCCAGGGTGATTCCAAGCTGCTGCGCCAAGCCGAACGACGCGAAGAGGACCACGAGGGTCAGCGGCGTGTTCCTGACGAGGTTCACATATCCGGTGGCGACGGTCCGCAGCGCCCATACCGGAGACAAACGCATGGCAGTGAGCGCTGTGCCCAACAGCAACGAACCCAACGCCGAAAGCACCGTCAGTTCAAGTGTGATCACAAATGCGGCGAGAAGCTGGTCCCCGTATTCGTTGAGGATATCCATTTTCTATGTCCAGTCTTGTCTGGCAGCTGCGGGAGCTAGTAGCGGTCAATGACGGGCTTAGCGGGCAACGCGTAGCCGGATGGACCAATGTTGGTTTCAAACGCTTTGGCCCAGGAGCCGTCATCGATCATCGACTGGATGGCATCGTTGATCTTGGCGCGGCCGGCGGTGTCGTCTTTCTTCAGACCGATGCCATAGTTTTCTTTGCTGAAGGTCTTGCCTACGAGCTTCAACTTCCCCTGGTTAGCCGCGGCAAAGCCAGCGAGTTGAATGTCGTCGGTCGTCATCGCGTCCACCGCGCCACTCTTCAGTGCTTCGACGCATGCCGAAGGCGTGTCGTACTCCTGCAGTTGAGCGTCTTTGCTGTAGTTTTTCTTGATGTTCTGGGCTGGGGTCGACCCAGTCACGGAGCACAGCTTCTTCCCGCCGTTCAAGGACTCCGGACCCGTGATGTCCGTGTTATCGGTCCGCACCAGGAGAGACTGGCCCGCAAGGAAATATGGTCCCGCGAAAGCCACTTTCTCCTTTCGCGCGTCATTGATGCTGTAGGTATTCACGACGTAATCCACCTGTCCGTTCTGGATCAGGCTTTCTCGCTGAGCAGGGGTGGCCTCCTTCCAAGTAATGGAAGATTCTGGGACACCCAGCTTGTTGGCTACGTACTTGGCGACATCGACGTCAAAACCCTTGAACGAACCATTTGGACTCTTAATGCCGAGACCCGGACGATCGAAGGAGATTCCGATCGTCAGATGACCGCTTTGGGCACTTGCTTCGACAGATTTGGGCTTGGAGGTCGCCCCGGAACAGCCGGCCACTGAGCCGGCAAGGATCAGAGCGACCGCAGGGACGGCAAGGAACTTGAGCTTCACAATGAACTACTTTCTAAAATTTGGGGAGGTCAGTGGCTGAGGATCTTGCCCAGGAAGTCCCTGGCACGCGCAGTAGACGGGCTGGCGAAGAAATGATCCGGGGTGGCGTCTTCAAGGATTTGGCCGTCCGCCATGAAGACCACGCGGTCGGCAGCGCGGCGGGCGAACCCCATCTCATGGGTGACGACGAGCATTGTCATGCCACCTTTGGCCAGGGACGTCATAACCTCCAGGACTTCGGTGACCATCTCCGGGTCGAGCGCCGAGGTGGGCTCATCAAAAAGCATCACTTTGGGTTCCATGGCCAACGCCCTGGCAATAGCAACGCGCTGCTGCTGACCACCCGAAAGCTGAGCGGGAAGTTTGTGTGCTTGGTTAGCAATGCCCACGCGTTCCAGCAGCGCCATGGCTCTGCTCCTGGCCTCGGCCTTCGACAACCTGCGCACCTTTAGCGGTGCAAGCATGACGTTTTCAAGGATGGTCTTGTGAGCGAACAGATTGAACGACTGAAAGACCATTCCGACGTCGGCGCGATATCGCGTGAGCGCCTTGCCCTCCTGGGGCAAGGGCTTACCGTCAACGGCGATCGTCCCGGATCCGATCGTCTCCAGCCTGTTGATAGTGCGGCACAGTGTCGACTTACCCGAGCCGGAGGGACCGAGCACGACGACGACTTGGCCTTGTGCGACCTCAAGGTTGACATCGCGAAGGACATGCAGGGGTCCAAAGTGCTTGTTGACCCCGCGAACTGAAATCATTGCGGTTTTCTCGTTGGCAGCTGCTTCAGAAGAGCTGTCAACTGCCTTTTGCAGTTCCATGGTTGCCATTCGTTCTAGGGAGGACATGCCAGCCAACAGGATTCGGCAGTTGCCTAACCCCGCGCTTCGCCTCAACGGCGATCGGCCTTGTCTGTGGATGTAGGCGGTTGCGATTCGCTGGAGCTGTTTGCGCTAACCCCAACACGCCCTGTGATCTAAGTTACGAAAATACGAATGTTAACATTTGTACTTGATGACACAGGGTTGGGCAAGTCCAACGTCAACAAGTCCTGGACAGAATTGAGCGCTTAGCCGTCACGATTCGGGGAAACGCTGCACTGGCAGCGAGTCACGGCCTCAGCTAGGGGCGAGCCTTCAACTCGCGTCTTCGGCCCTCTCCTGGCCGTTCAGGTCAGCCTTGATCCTCTCGAAGGCGGTCTGGATATGGTCCTGTACCAGCTCTTCAGCCTTCTCGGTATCCCGATCCCTAATAACCCTAAACATCTCCCAATGCTCAGGACCTATGCGGGTCCGGTAATCATCGTGTCCCTGTTGTCGATTCAGCAGGAGCAGCGCTATCTGCGACCGGAGACCAAGCCAGACTTGCTCCAATCTGTCATGGCCGGCACACGCGTAGATCGCATCGTGGAATGCTATGTCCGCTTGAAGCATCTCGCTCCGATCCCCCTTGGCCGCGATCCGCTCTATGTCTTCTGCCCGAGCCTGCAAAATCTCAAGGTCTCCGTCTGTCCGACCTTCGATGAGCCGCTGGACGGCCAGAAGTTCGATGACATACCGCAGAGAATAGATCTCCTCGAGATCCTTGTGCGTAAATACCGTCACTCGCGAGCCCCGGTGCCAGTCCCCCTGGAGCAGGCCCTCCTGTCGCAACAAGATGATGGCATCGCGTACCGGACCGCGGCTCACGGAAAGCGATGCGGCCATTTCCACTTCATTCAGCCTCGTCCCGGGCTCAATCTCTCCCGCCAGGATGGCGTCGCGGATCCGATCGGCAACATCTTGCGCCATGCCTCGACGTTTCAGGGGCGCCCGAAGGGTCCCGCCCTTGACATTTGTATTGGTGTCAGATTTCATAATGTTAACATTCTTGCAGTTGGAAGCTCGTTAGTCAGGTCATTCCAAGATTATCCCAGCCACGCAGGTTCAGTCCGGTGATCCGTTGCCGTTCGGCCCCAATCCTCCAAACACCTTTGGACAATTGGGGCCGAACGCAAGGTCGCTGGACTCGCCAACACCTTTGTACTGGCCGCTATAGGGCACCCCGCCAATCCGTATCCCACCCAAATTGGAGTACTCCCCATAATGAGCACCGTCACAGCCACCAGATTCAGCCGATCTGCAGAACGTCTGGCGGAGATCAAACCTTCTCCAATTCGAGCGATTTTTGATCGTGCTGCCGCTCTGGAAGCTTCGGGCGAGAAGGTATATCACTTTGAGATTGGGCGTCCGGATTTTGATACGCCGCAAGTCGCAAAGGACGCCACGTCCGCCGCGCTTGCGCGGGGCGAAGTCCACTACGGACCGAACGCAGGCACCCCGGAACTCCGCCGCGCCATCAGCGGGTACCTTCAGGACCGACGCGGGACCACCTACGATCCCGTCTCCGAAGTGATCGTCACGATCGGTGCCAACGAGGCGGTGTTCCTGGCCCTCATGGCCTTCTGCGGTCCGGGCGACGAAGTGATCGTGCCAGTCCCGGCCTGGGCGCACTACGAATCCTGTATCCGCCTGGCCGGAGCCACTCCGATCCCTGTCCGCTTGGACGCGGCCAACGATTTCCGGCTGGACATCGAGGCAATTTCTGCCGCGATCACAGAAAACACTCGGATGGTCATCCTTTGCACGCCGAACAACCCCACAGGCGGCGTTGCTACCCGACAGGAAATCGAAGCCCTCGCTGCGGTCTTGGAGCCGACCGACGCGCTGCTAATGTCTGATGAGATCTACGCCGACCTGGTCTACGGCGATGTCAAACACGAATCCCCTGCCGGGGTCGGATCCCTGCGCGAGCGGACCCTGGTGATCGGCGGCTTCGCCAAAGCGTTCGCTATGGATGGCTGGCGCCTGGGCTGGCTGGCCGGCCCTCGCGAACTCATCACCCCGGCCCTTCGGGTTCGCCAATACACCACCGTCTGCGCGCCCACCTTCCTCCAGCCCGGCGCCACCGCGGCACTAAACCACGCGGGACCCGACGCCGAGATGATGCGCGGCGAGTTCGAACAGCGCCGCGCGGCGGGGCTGGCCCTTCTGCAAGACATCCCCGGCGTCAAGGTAAGCCAGCCGGACGGAGCGTTCTACTTCTACCTTACGTACTCCCCCGACGTCGCCGAACCGGCCGAACAGCTGGCCCTGCGCCTGCTTGACGAACACAACGTTGCCGTCGTCCCCGGCACTGCGTTCGACCCCCAAGGCGGAACCCATTCCATCCGGATCTCCTATGCCTGCCACATCGAAGACCTCACCGAGGGCCTGCGACGCATCGTCCAGACCCTGACCGCCACAACCGCAAAGGGAGCTTGACCCATGTCTACGACTATTACCCAGGACCGCCATGCCGAGGTGGTGGCCGCGATCATCGCCCTTGCCCCCGACGGCGTCGCCTACGTCCCTTCCGCCTCCATCGCCCCGATCATCAACGGCGTCCTGACCGCCCAGGAAAACGGGGACCTGCCCCTGGTCTACCCCGTCTCCCGCGAAGAAGAAGCCATCGGCGTCATCGGCGCCTACCCCTTCACCAACAAATTCGGCGTCATCCTCATGCAGGACAACGGCTTCGGCAACGCCCTCACCGCCCTGACCACCTTCGCCGTGTCCTACCACCTGCCACTGCTCATCGTCGCCAACACCCGCGGCGGACTCGGCGAATACAACTCCATGATCCACTCCATCTCCGAACCCGTCCCCGCCCTGCTGGCCTCCACCAACATCCCCGTCTTCCGCATCGACCGCCGCAACACCGCCCAAGACTGGGGCGCCACCGTCGCCGAAGCCGGCAACCACGCCCGCATGACCTTCCGACCCGTCGTCGTCCTCATGGAATTCTTCGACCCCAAAGACGCAAAGGCAAAAGCATGAAACGCATCGAAGCCCTCAAAGCAATCGTCGACACCACCCCCGACGTCCCCGTCGTCGCGACCTGCGCCGCCACGTCCCGCGAGCTGGCCGCGGTCGAGGACCGGGATAACCACCTCTACCTCCTGGACGCCATGGGCCTGGCCATCTCCGTCGGCACCGGCATCGCCCAGGCCATCAACAACACCCCCGTCCCCCGCGCCGTCGTCATCGAAGGCGACGGCTCCCTCCTGATGAACCCCGGATCCGCCATCACCGCCGGCTACCTCGCCCCGGAAAACCTCGTCATCGTCCTGCTCGACAACGGCGTCTACGCCTCCACCGCCTCCATCCCCACCCAGGCCGTCACCATCGACCTGGGCCGCTTCGCCGAATCCGTGGACCTGAAAGTCCTCCGCGCCCGGACCCCCGAAGAACTCACCCTCGCCCTGAAACAAACCCTCACCGAACCCGGCCCCTGGTTCATCCACACCCGCACCGAACCCGGCAACGAACCCGGCACCCCCCTCCTCCTCATCGACCCCGTCGTCCACGGCCACCGCTTCCAAAACTGGCTCACCACAAGACTGAACGAAGCGTCCTAACCACATCCTTTCCTCCTGCCGGGCCCTACCGGCCCGGCAGGAACCCAGCCGCTGAAAGCACGAGAATTCCCATGGAACACACCACCACTACCGCTCCCGCACCCACCCCGGCCTTGGGGTTCCCGGAGAAACTCATGCCAATCGGCGGCGTCTGGGTCCCCTCCAGCACCGGGACCACCATCACCGTCTCCAACCCTGCCACCGAACAACCCATTGCCGAGGTTCCTTCCGCCACCGTCCAGGACGGCCTCGCTGCCCTCGACGCGGCATGCTCTGCCCAGGACGCCTGGGCAGCCACCCCGGCGCGAGAACGCGCCGACATCCTCGCCCGCACCTACCAGGGAATCATCGACCGCCGCGACGAGTTCGCCGCCCTGATCACCGCCGAAATGGGCAAAACCCTCCCCGAAGCGCAAGCCGAAGTGGACTACGGCGCCGGGTTCTTCCGCTGGTTCGCCGAATCCGCCGGCCGCCTGCACCTCGAGGGCCAGTACGGTCTCGAGCCCGGCGGGAACTACCGGATCGCCGTCTCCAAACGCCCCGTGGGACCCGCCCTCCTCATCACGCCCTGGAACTTCCCCCTCGCCATGGGCGCCCGGAAAATCGCCCCAGCCCTGGCCGCAGGCTGCACGACCGTCCTCAAACCCGCCGAACTAACACCGCTAACCAGCCTCCTGCTCGCACAGGTCATGGAAGAAGCAGGCGTGCCCGCCGGCGTCGTCAACGTCATCACGACCAACGATTCGCGCGGAGTCGTCGGCGCAATCATGGCCGACCCCCGGATCCGGAAGATCTCCTTCACCGGCTCCACCCAGGTCGGCCGCGCCCTGCTTCGGCAAGCAGCCGAAAACGTCATGAACACCTCCATGGAACTCGGCGGCAACGCACCCCTGATCGTGTTCGACGACGCCGATCTCGACCAAGCTGTCGACGGAGCCATTGTCGCCAAACTGCGCAACGGCGGCCAATCCTGCGTCGGAGCGAACCGCATCTACCTCCAGTCCGGCATCGCCGAACAGTTCACCCAACGCTTCACTGAGAAAATGGCCGCCACCCGGGTCGGCGACGGAGCGGAGCCCGGCGTGGAACTCGGCCCGCTCGTGGACGCCAAACAAGTGGCCAGTGTCTCTGCGCTCGTCACCGACGCCGTCGCCAAGGGAGCCACGCTCCTCACCGGCGGAACCATCCAGGAAGGAGCCGGCTACTACTACCCGCCCACCGTCCTCACGAACATCCCGGCCGACGCCGACATCCGCACCGAGGAAATCTTCGGCCCGGTCGCAGCGATCTACACCTTCGACACCGAAGACGAAGCCATCACCGAAGCCAACGACACCCCCTACGGCCTGGCCTCCTACGTCTTTACCCAAAACCTCTCCCGCGCCCTGCGCGTCGCCGACGCCATCGAGGCCGGGATGACCGGAATCAACCGCGGACTCGTCTCCAACCCCGCAGCACCCTTCGGCGGCACAAACCAATCAGGGCTGCACCGCGAAGGCGGAACCGAAGGCCTCGACGCCTACCAGGAAACCAAATACACCGGCATCCAACTCTAGTCAGGTCGGCCCAGCCACTTCGGAAGGTGAGCTATGAACACGATCCTTGTTTTCCTGATCATCGGTGCCGGGGTGGCAGCCGCCGCTTTGTGCACGCCAGGCCTTCGCGAACGCACAGGCGTTGGTGAAGCGATGTCCGTCGGGATGACAGGGTCCGTCTTTTCCGGTCTCGTCACTTTGAGCATCGGCGGCCACGATCTCTCCGGGCCGATCCCGGCAATTTGTTGCGGCGCCTCGGCGCTTGGCGCAGCCGTCCTGCTGTGGATCACGCTGTCAGCGGGGGAACCGCGCTCCACCTCACGGAGGGAGACCCGATGAAATTCAACATTCCGGTGCAGGAGGCTGCATGCGTCCACTTGGCGTAGCCATTACAGGGTTTGGGAACGTCGGTCGACATGTCGCGGAGATGCTCGAATTGCGCCGCCACGGATATCGTGAACGTTTCGGCGTCGACGTGCGGATTACCGGCGTTTGCGGGTCGGCCGCAGGTTTGGTGGATTCGAATGGGCTATCCGCGAAGCGCCTGCAAGAACGTCCAGCGTTCACGCCTGGGCTCAGCGGCGATCTCTTCATGTCCGCAGTGCGCGCCGACATACTCATTGATGCGGGCCCGAGCGACTACAGAACCGGCGGCGCATCGCTGACATACCTTCGCGCTGCACTCCGTCGACACATGCACGCACTGGTGGTCTCCAAAGGGGCCCTGGTGACCGATCTGAGGAACCTTCAGCACCTCGCCGCCGCGAACAGTGTGTCGCTTCGGTTCAGCGGAGCTGCCGCCGCGGCCCTCCCCACCGTCGATCTCATTGAACACAACCTCGCAGGAACCAAAGTGCTCGCAATCGAGGCGGTGCTGACCGGCACCACAAACTTCATCCTCAACGAGATGCTCCAAGGCGGCCTTGACATCCACGAAGCCCTCCGCTTGGCCCAGGAGAAAGGTATTGCTGAACCGGACCCTACTTTTGACATCGACGGATGGGACACAGCGAGCAAACTGATCATCATCGCCAACTCTGCGCTGGGCATGGACCTGCACCTCGATTCCCTTCCCAGGCAGGGCATCCGCTCCGTCTCAGACATCGACGTCGAGCAATGGAGAACCCGAGGGGTCGCGCCACGCTTGGTCGGTTTCGTCAATCGGCAAACAGGGCCCGTCCGGGCCGGGATCGAACTCCGCGAGTACCCTCAAAACCACCCGTTCGCCGGCCTCCAAGGCAGCATGAAGGCAATTCGGGTTCTCACGGAGGAAATGGGGGAACTCACTGTCCTCGGCGGGGCATCCAGCACACCTGCCACTGCTGCGGCCGTCCTCAAAGACCTCGACCACGTACTGTCCCGCATTACTGCTTAGCCGACGTCAACCCAGCGTTGAGATGTCGATGACGAAACGGTACCGGACGTCAGAGGCCAGCACGCGACCGTAGGGCTCATTGATTTCCACCAGCTCGTCTCGGACGCCGACACGCGCACCATAGAGATCTTCGGACCGGTCGCAGCGATTTACACCTTCGACACCGAGGACCAAGCCATCGCCGAAGCCAACAACGCCCCCTACGGCCTGGCCTCCTAGGTCTTCGCCCAGAATCTCTCACGTGGCCTGCGCGTCCCTGAGGCCGGCACGACGGGAATCAACCGCGGACAAGTCAGCAATCCCGCAACGCCCTTCGGCGGCA
Source organism: Arthrobacter sp. efr-133-TYG-120 (assembly GCF_030209785.1). NCBI lineage: Bacteria > Bacillati > Actinomycetota > Actinomycetes > Micrococcales > Micrococcaceae > Arthrobacter > Arthrobacter sp. efr-133-TYG-120. Next base: position 159,117 of record NZ_JARVRI010000014.1, on the reverse strand, counting down.
CCACCAATCAGGGCTGTACCGCGAAGGCGGAACCTAAGGCCGCGACGTCTACCAGCAAACCAAATACTCCGGTATCCAACTCTGAGAGTCAGATGCCGGTCCAGAAAGGTCCACAGCCAGAGGGCTCCCGACGCACGGCACGCGCCAGGAGCCCTCTGCGTTCCTGCCGTCATCAGGCATCAAAGCTGCTTCTGCGCCCTGGTTCAGGCCCCGACGACGCAGCTTTCTTGGGCGCAGCCGTGGATGTGCTTTCCCCACTCGGATGGATGATCATCACCGGGTGATCGGCCCTGGATCGTCCAGCGCTCCAAGTACTCCTCCACTTGCTTGGCAAGGACGGCCGTTGCCGAGTTGCACTGCAGTTGTAAAGCTGCCAGCGTCAGCAACTTCACAGCAGCAACGGCAGTAATGGGGTTTTCGAGACCAAAACATGCTGCCTCCTCCCATGTTGGCGAGTCAGCGCAGATGTCTCTCGCGTGCTCGGCGATTCGTCGATCAGATACGAGTGCTGCGATCACGGCTGCTGGCACGGCCCACCAGCAACCCGGTTGAGCGTCAATGTATCGGACCTCAAAGTAGCCTCGGGGCCGTACATGCGGGAACAGGGTACTTAAGTGATGCTGGAGGTCTTCAAGACTAGCTGGGGGGAGATCGGCAACCGCCGTCCTCCCTTCCAGTAGCCAATCGCGGAAGGTAAGTCCCAAAGGGGCCTTCCAGCTGCCGTGCGGACGGCGAAGCATCATCAGTGGGGCATCCAGAGCCCATTGTGTATACGCGGCTGCGGGATCGCTCTGCCCTTCGGCATACGGGACGCCGGTTCGGGATCGGTCGAGCGCGAGCCACGCCGCGAGTCGCTTGCTCTTCCAGCCCGTTCGCCTGCCGCGGAACCATGAAGAGTTAGCGAACGTCGCGGCAAGTGTTGGCCCAAGCGCATACAAAAGATCCCAACGATCGCGCATCTCGGCGTCACTGGTGCCGGCCTCGATGTTGATCTGTAAGGAAGCTGTGGAACACATCATGATGGAACCGGCCTGTCCCCAAGGGCGAAAGTACTCTTCCATGGCACTGTAACGGGGTGCCTGAGTGATCCGCCTCGGTTCCCGGAAAGGGTCGACACCCGCACCAGTCAGGGCGAAGCCGAGTTCGGCAGCCCGCCCGCGTAGCAGGGCCATGCTCTGGTGCACAGACTGAATAGCTTCAGGGAGGCTGTCCTTCGGAAGCGAGCTGAATTCGAATTGGCCACCTGGTTCCAGAGTGAGGTTTCCATCGACCCTTGCGCTCTTGAGCCCTTCAAAGAATTCTCGGTAATCGCCGTCAGAAAGCGAGCCCTTGAGAGATGGATCTCCGGTGCGGCCGACCAGCAGTTCAAGTTCAAGTCCGATACGCCCGGCTGGGCCAGTGGTAAAGCATGATTGCTGAATCCGCTCCTCGGCTTCAGAGACTGTAAGCGGCTGCTCCGCCAGATTCACGCCTCGCGGGCCCATGCGGCTATCGATGGAAGTCACGGACTTTGGATCCTCTCGCCCGTTTCGATGGTTGCTGCGCCCGATGTAATCGGGCGCCGCTTGATGCGTCCGGAATGTAACTGGCGGACGGGAAAGGGTTGGGCGCGCCGCCCCCATACGCCGACACGCCCAACCCCAAAGGTGCGCGCGACCAGCGCGCGTGCTTCGGTCAGGACGGAATGTCGCCGTCATAGCGCTCCGCGCCCGGGAGTGGGGCAACCCACGGCTGGGCGGACCGGCACCAGACTTCCACCGTCGGCTTGAGCCACGAGGTGTCGTTCAGCGTCCCGGCCTTGACGAAGGCCAGCCCCGGCATTGCGTCGATTCGGCCGACGATCGGCGAACCGCAGTCCGAGCAGAACGTACGGTTGGTGTTGGTCTTGTGCTCAGAGCCGACCGTAATGAAGGTCTTGACCGAGTCTCCGGTGATTGTCAGTTTGTCGTCATCGACGCCGATGACGAGGGAGAACGCACCACCGGTCTGGCGCTGGCAATCGGTGCAGTGGCAGACCGCTGTGAACTTCGGTTCGCTTGCGATCGTGTACGTGACCTCGCCGCAAAGGCAGGCTCCTTCGAGTTTCATGTTGTGCTCCTTGTGCTTCATCGGAAAAGGGTTACTTGTGTCGGACGGCCTTTCGGAACGCTTCCGGGTGCCGATGGCGCGGTCCTTGACGTGGCGATCATGCAGGGCGATCCACGACTCGGTGCTGGACCAGTGGGGGAAACCACTGCCAACCCTGTCGTGGCGTCAATCACATCCTAAGCTGAAACAATATCGCATTTCATAATTTTCGAAAAGGCCTTGTTCTTGTGCCAAGTGCCGTCTAAAGTGAAACATGAATCTGTTTCAGTCTTCCTCCATCATTCCTTGAACCCCGGATCGTTCGATGCCTCGGCTCGGAACGAACGATCCGAGCGTTGGGAATGTCACCCAGAAATCCAGCAACACAAGCAGCACGACAGGAGAGAGTACATGGGAGTATCTATCGCGGAAGGTAAGAGCGCGATCAAACCCGCAGACTTCAATGCGCCATACGGACTGCTCATTGACGGCGAGATCGTCATGACAGACGAAGGCTTCGACGTTTTCAATCCAGCCAACAATAAAGTCCTCGCGAGTGCACCCCTGGGCACCCGGGACCACATGGAGCGGGCCATTGGCGCAGCGAAACAGGCCTTCCCGGCTTGGTCCGCGTTGTCCGCAGACCAGCGTGAAGAGATCATTGTTGACTTCTTCAATGCGCTCGAAGCGCAGAAGGAAGAATTCATCACCCTTCTCTCGCTTGAGCAAGGAAAGCCCCGTCACAACCAGGCCGCGTTCGAGGTCAACCTCGCCAACCCCTGGATCCCAAAGACAGCCAAGTCGAGGCTCGACATCAAGGTCCTTGAGGAAAATGACGATCACCGCATCGAGCTTCGCCGCTCCCCGCTCGGAGTAGTAGGTGCCATCATCCCCTGGAACTACCCCTACCTCCACGTCCTGTGGAAGACCGTGCCGGCGCTGATTACCGGCAACACGGTGGTTCTGAAGCCATCGCCGTACACGCCGCTTTGTGCACTGCGAATCGGTGAACTGGCGGCCCAGGTCTTCCCGCCCGGTGTATTCAACATAGTGACGGGCGGAAATGAGCTCGGGCAGATCCTGACCGAAAGCCCCGACGTCGGAATGATCACCTTCACGGGCTCTACCGCAACCGGGACCAAGATCATGTCCTCGGCCGCCGGCACCATCAAGCGGGTGACCCTTGAGCTCGGCGGAAACGATCCAGCGATCCTCCTTCCGGACGCAGACTGGCAAGACGCTGTGCCGAAGGTCTTCAATGCCGCGTTTGGAAACTCCGGTCAGTGGTGCATCGCGGCAAAGCGCATCTACGTACACCGCTCCTTCCACGAAGACTTCGTCAAGGCCCTCGTGGAATACGCAAAAACGCAGAAGGTCGGCGACGGAATGGATCCCACCAGTGATCTCGGTCCGGTCAACAACCGGATGCAATACGACAAGCTTCGCGACCTCTTCGAGGACACCCGCCGAAACGGATACGACGTGCCGCTAGGCGGCGTCATCGACGAAACACAAGACGGCAACTTCGTTCCCGTAACGATCGTCAACAACCCCCCGGAGGACAGCCGCATTGTCCAGGAGGAACCCTTCGGACCGATAGTGCCGGTCATCGCATACGACGACGTCGAAGACGTCATCGAACGTGCCAACGCCACAGTGTTCGGTCTGGGTGCCACCGTCTGGGGCCGGGACCAGGAACGTGCCCTCAAAGTGGCGGACCGGATCGAGTCCGGCAACGTGTGGATCAACCAAGGACAAAGCCACCCGGATCACGCCCCGTTCGGCGGACACAAGCAGTCCGGACTGAGTGTTGAGCATGGCGACGAAGGACTCGCGTCCCACACCAACAACAAGACTGTTGTGATCCGGAAGCGCTAACCAGCCCTTCCCACCAAGAAAACACCCACGGGCTGTCATCCAGACGCCCGACCAGCCAAGGAGTAACCATGCCGAAGAACCTAAAGGTCGTTCCTACTGAGGAATACGACCAGATCGTTGTCACCGTCCAGAAGTATGTTGAAGGCCTGCGAGTCGGCAGCCCCGAGGGCGTCGCCGAGGCGTTCCACGAGGACGCCACTATGTACGGCTTCACCAATGGCCAGCTTCTGGGTGGCCCCATCAAGAACCTCTACGACTTCGTCGCCGAGAACGGTACCGCTCCGGACGTCAAGACCCGAGTGGACATTATCGGCATCACCCAGACCACTGCCGTGGTAAAGGTCGACATGGAGAACGACGCCATTGGCGCCGACTACACCGACTTCCACACCCTGCTCAAGCAGGACGGCGAATGGAAGATCATCGCCAAGGTGTACCACCAGTACGAGAAGTAGGCGAGCACCCGCTGGGAGGCTCTGTGGCGGGCGTTGCCTGCGGCAGGGCCTCCTGTTCGTTGAATCGAGCCGTCACTGAAGGAGCCTAGCGCCTTGCATTTCCGCTCTCGCAACTCCGATGCCACGGCTCCACTCGAGCTGACCGCTGCCGAATGTCTCGCGGGCACGCCGCCCGAGCCATTGAACAGGGGCGCATTTGTGATGCCAGAATGCACCGCTGATCAGCCGACGAACGAGGAGATACAAGCTCGCGGGGTCATTAGGAGGCTTCGCTGAGGGTCACCGAGAAGCTGCGGACAACCGCGAAACAGCCGAAGACGTCCGAATCGGCGCCGTCGCTGGAGTCATCGCCGGTGCGAAAGCCTATGGGTTAGATAGTGCCTGCGCCGATCATCCGACGTCGAAAGTCGCGACGATGAAGGCGACCATAAGGGCGGCACCACACAGGGGTGCCGCCTTCAGTGCTCTCGTCAACCGAGCCTTGCCCCGCGGCTCACCCCTTTCCCATAGTATGAAACATGTGGTTCTAGAGCAGAGGCCTCGGAGATTCCAAACGAATCGCCCTCTGCGGCAGTCGGGGCACTGTAAAGGATCTCGGAGTCAGGCGGCGAAGGATGGTCGATTCGATGAATAGGAGCATTGGCGCTCTGAAGGACGGCAAGCAGGCGGAGCCCGCCGCTTCCGCTTCCGCCGATCACCCCAAGTCCCTGGCTGAGCTCATGGACGAGGCCGCATCCCAGGTCGGAGCCCACCGCTTTGCTCTTCAGAAGCGCAGTAAAGCCAAATTTGAACGGGTCATCCAAGCGACCATTGAGCTACTCGAAGAGGGCGGACCGGAGCTGGTCACCACCACGATGGTCGCGGCACGGGCCGGAATATCGGTCGGCTGGCTGTATAACTTCTTCGAAGGTCGCGAGGCGCTGCTCGAGGAGATCCTTGTGACGGGCCTCCGGGACCTCGACCGGCGGCTGGCAAATGTCGAGTTCGACCTCAGCGGGCCGAATTGGAAGGAGAAGGCGGAAGCCGGCGTCGAGGCCCACATTGAGTACTTCGCGGATCTTCCGGCTGTCCGGGCTCTGTGGTTCTCCTCGGAGTTCTCCGGTCGAATGATCGTGGCCAATCGTATGCACGACAATGAGCTTGCCGCTTTCCTTGCCCGTAGCATCACCGATGTTCGTCCGGACGCCCCAGATGTGCCGCTGGACATCGTCACCCAGGTTTTTGTCGGCATGCTCGACAAGGGTGTTGACCTGGCCTATAGGGAAAATCCGCGGATAGGCAATGACGCCCTGCTCCAAGAGATGAAGCGGTCCAGCATCGCATATCTCGCTACCTTCTTGCCCTGAGAGTCGGGGCCTGGGGCTCCTACGAGGCCCACTAAAGCTATTCGAACGGCGCCGCATTCCTGAGGCACTTGGAAGGGCCTCATCGAACCGTTACGGCCACTCGTCCACGAGAAGCTGGTCAAACTCCCTGCGCATCCTCGATGTGACGGCACATGGCTTCGCGTGCGGCCGCTCCTGGTCCTAGCCGGAAGGCGCGAGGCGCCACCCGGCGTACTTTGACAACCCTGCTCAAGTCTTCCGTCATGGGATGGCATTTCCGGATCGGCGCCGGCAGTCGCCCAGAACATTCGCAGGAAATACGCCGCCGGCGATGCCGCCTTGACACAACCACGCGGCAACGCCATTCTGTTTAAGGTATTTGGTTCATACCTAATACCGAATTGACTTTCTATCTAAGCAGAGCGAAGCAACCGCCGAGCCATCCCGTGAGGAGATCACATTGACCATCGCCGAGTCGACCATCCCCAGGATCGGGATTCCTATCCGCTTGTCCAGCCTCGGGTGCGGGTCCATGGATCCGCGCATGGAAGCCGCACAGAAGGTCTTTGACGCCGTGGTTGAGCTCATCCGCGAATCTGGTGCCGAACCGGTCGTGATCGCGCCCGGCACCACGGAGGAGCTTGACACCGTCTTTGGTACTTGCCAAGGCTTCATCCTCCCCGGCGGCGGCGACGTCGACCCAACGCTCTTCGGCGGGGCGGCCGACGAGGCAACCCTGTTCGGCGTCGACGCCGAACAGGACAGCCTCGATATCGCGGCCATCCGCTACGGGCTTGAGAACGCGCTCCCGGTCCTGGGAATCTGCCGCGGCCTGCAACTGCTGAACGTCGTCTATGGTGGCACCCTCCACATCGATCTTGAAGCTGGCAGCATTGCACACGCCGACAAGGAGGGCGCGAGCGGCATGGACTTCGCCGTCCACGAGGTCGAGCTCCTTCCCGGGAGCCGTTGCGCGGCGGTGTTCGGCGGCGTCGGCCGAATCAAGATCGCTTCTGCACACCACCAGGCCGTCGATGAACTGGGCTCCGGCCTGCGGATCTCGGCCCGTGCCGACGATGGCCTCATCGAAGCACTCGAGTCCGAGGACGAAGCCTGGGTGCTCGGAATTCAATGGCACCCCGAGGCGCCCATCCCCGTGACCGAACTTCGACTTCCCGTTTTCTCAGCATTGAAAGCCGAAGCGGAACGCGTGCTCGGCTCCACTGATAGCTTCCTTGAGCGCCAGGGGGCCTAGAACCATGAGCACCACTCCTCCGAGGACTTCGGCCCAGCCCCAGTAAGCAGGTCTGGATACTGTGGATGAACGCCCCCGGAGTTCCTAAAGGGCGAAGAGATGGCTGCGTTCGGTGAAGTTCGTGTGCGCGCCATTGCGGGGAGAGCAGAACACGCGGTGGTTCGCTACGCAGGTGGGCGCGGAGCGGCTTCTTGGCCGCTGCCTAGTCAATTCGCGTAATCGGTTGTTGGCTATTTCGCGGACCAGCTCGATGTTACAGATTAAGCGGAATTCCTAACGGATGGTGACAGCGAACGCGCATGCCCGGAAGATCCGCGGACTGTACGGATATCGTGAATTTGCCGGCGCGGCGCTCGAGGAACTGACCGGGCTCGAGGGCTCGCGTGCCCGCAATTGGCGGTTCCCCACGGTCAAGCCTGCCGCTGGGCGGGCACTACTCCGTCGCGCCTCAGCACCAACTCAAGGGCGCGCCATTTCGAAGACCTCAGCGCGCATAGGGTCAGGATCCGTCGCAACGCGAGGGCGCGAGGCGCTCGGCTGCATCGAGGGGCCATCCGTGAACACCGAGACCGGACCCAGAACTCCTTGACACCAGAAAGTGTGTCCTGTTTCATAGTTAAAGGTATTTGGACCATACCTAAAACCATAGCCCGGTTCAGGGCCGAACCGATCGCGGCCGGGCGTAGTCCACCCATGGGCTGCGGTTTGTTCCCCATCAGTCTCCTAGGAGGATCCAATGAAGAAGCGTTCCCTCGCCGCCGTCACCGTGACGGCCGTGACCCTCGCCCTCACCGCATGCGGCGGCTCCGCGAACTCGAGCGCGTCGGCAGGCTCAGGCAGCACGTCCGGTTTCGGTGACTGCAAGGTCACCGGTCAGCAGGCCAGCATCAAGCTCAAGACCCAGCAGCCCGATGTTCTGACGGTCGCTGTCGTGCTGCCCAACCCCGGGTGGTCCAACGGCACGAACCCGGATGCGGTCAAGAGCGGGTTCGAGTACTGCATGGCCGCGGACATCGCCTACCGGGCGGGCCTAAAGTCGGTCCAGCTGAAGAACTTCGCTTGGGACCAGTTCATCTCGGGCACGGCCTCGGGCTACGATATCGGACTCGCAACGGTGACGATCACGGACAAGCGCAAGCAGGTTTTCGACTTCTCACGCAGGTACTTTTCCTCGAACCTGGGCGTGGCCACCAAGAAGGACTCTAAGGTCACGGCCGACACTCTCCGTGACGCGAAGATTGGGGTCCTCCAGGGCAACGTGGGCGCGCAGTGGGTTGCCGACGTGCTCAAGCCCACCAAGCCCGCAGCAGTCTTCCAGTCCGCTCCCGACATCTTCACTGCACTCAGCGCCGGACAGGTGGACGCTGTCGTCACCGACACGACGATCGCCCTGACGAGCGTGAAAGAAACCGGTGGGGCTCTCGTCGTACCCGGGCAGATAGCCCTGGATCAGGGCTACGGGATCGTGCTGCCTCGAAGCTCGGAGAACACCACCGTGGTCGACAAGACTGTCGGCGACCTGGATTCCGACGGGACACTGAAGGCTCTAGGCGCTCAGTACCTTCAGCCGACGTTCGGAGTTGACCCTAACGCCGTCCCGTTCTGGAGCGTGAAGTGACTTCGGTTGCAGCTTCGCCGCTAGCCGCGGCCCCACGCTTGAGCCCGCCGCCAAGGAGCCGTGCACTTTCGTCGGCGTCGGCCGTGGTCGCGCTCGCCCTTCTCCTGTTCGTAGCGGCACTCGGCACCGCCGGGATGAACGGGACTGCACCGGGTACCACGCCATACACCGTCGGTTGGCTGTTGAGCACTGCCGGCGTGCTCGTTTCAGGCATCGTGTTGTGGATCGCAGTCCGCGCCTTCCGCCGGTCGTTCCGCGCCTCCCGCGAGATGAGTGAGGGGCGGATTCTTGACGCCCGGGCGAGCGCGGCAGCATCCCTTCAAGACGCTAAGTTCACCTTCGGGCTGGGTACTGCTGTCCTCATCGTCGTCGCCGGCGCAGTGATGATCACCATGAACGACGCGATCATCCAGAAGACATTCCTCCGCTGGGACTTCATGGCCGAAAGCGCCGGCGACATCTTCGCCGCATTCGGGCTGAACATCCGGATCGCGGTCGTGACCGAGATCTTCGTTCTGGCATTCGGTCTGCTTCTTGCCGTCGCCCGCCTGGTCCCCGGACGGGCCGGGCGCCCGGTGCGGGCAATCGCCATCGCGTACATCGACTGCCTACGCGCGGTGCCCGCCATCATCGTCATCTACCTGGTGGGTTTCGGCCTGCCTTTATTGAAGCTCCCGGTCTTGTCCGACCTTCCGCCTGAATGGTTTGCGATCATCGCGCTGACCCTGACGTTCAGCGCCTACACCGCTGAAACCTACCGCGCCGGCATTGAAGCGATCCACCCGTCACAGTGGTCCGCTTCCCGCTCGCTCGGGTTCTCCTTCGGGAAGACACTCCGATACGTTATCCTGCCCCAGGCCATCCGCGGCGTGATCCCGCCACTGCTCAGCCTGTTCATTTCCCTGCAGAAAGACACGTCGCTGGTAAACATCATCGGCACCATGGACGCCTTCAACCAGGCCAAGTTCTATTCCTCGGCAAACTTCAACCTCTCGTCCGTGACGGTCGTCGCCGTCCTCTTCATCATGATCACTATCCCGCAGACCCGCTTCGTCGACTGGATGCTCGAACGAGGCGCTTCCCGCCGTGGCCGAAAGAGAGGTAAGTGATGTCCTTCATCGAATTGGTCGGCCTGCACAAAAGCTACGGCGACCATACCGTCCTCCAGGGGATCGACCTACAGGTCGAGCAACATCAAGTCGTCACCCTGATCGGTGCCTCCGGATCAGGCAAGTCCACCCTGCTGCGCTGCATCAATGCCCTCGAGCCGATCGACGGCGGAGAGATCCACATTGACGGGGACGTGGTCAGCGGACCCGGCGTGAACGTCGACAGTCTGCGCCGGAGGGTAGGGATGGTGTTCCAGTCCTTCAACCTCTTCCCGCACATGACGGTGCTAGACAACATAGCCATCGGGCCCATCAAGCTCCAAGGAATCCGCCCGGATGTCGCGCGCGAACGCGCCCGCTCCCTGCTTGAGCGAGTCAATCTCGGGAACCGCGCCGACTATTACCCCGATCAGCTCTCCGGCGGCCAACAGCAGCGTGTGGCGATCGTGCGGACTCTGGCGATGGAGCCCAAGGCGGTGCTCCTGGACGAAATCACCTCAGCACTCGACCCGGAGCTGGTCGCCGAAGTCCTGAACATCGTCCGCGAGCTCGCCGCTGACGGCATGACCATGATGCTCGCGACCCACGAGATGCACTTCGCGCGCGAGGTTTCAGACCTGGTGGTCTTCCTCGAACAAGGGCGTCTCCTCGAAAAGGGACCGCCCGAGCAAGTTTTCGGGGACCCTATCGAGCCGCGCACGCGCGAGTTCCTTCGCCAAATCGTTGAGGCCGGGCGCCTCTAAACCTCGCCACGACACGATCGGATGGGTAATGTCAGTGCCGTGTGGTTCGCCGCAAGACCGAACCACACGGCCCGCTCAGAATGAGCCGATTCCACAACTTTGGAACGTTTCCTCCCGCAGGCATCAGTAACGAAAACACCGGGACGATCTTGGGCTGTTCGATGGCGACCAGCGCCCTCATCGGTCCTCGTCGCGAGGTCAACCGTCTGTAACGTGACTGCCAGAAGGTGCCCTCGGTACTGACTGCCGCCACGGAGGCGATCCCGAGAGCGCCTTTGAGGTATTTGTTTCCCGGGCGGGCGTGGCTGGACTTGACCTTACCGGCGGATTGATTGTGCCCGGACGGACACCTGCCCACGACGCGAGATGCGCCGCGACATCGGGTCATACCAAGCCGGCGCCGTGGGAGCCGCCGCGGACGGGAAGGATCCGCAACCCTGTGTCAGTCCCAGCCCGGCTTGCGTCGACCGATGGAATCCGCCGTATCTTAACCGGATACGTCGAGGGTTCCTATGCATCCGGTTCGTATCTCGGATTCCCTGCAAGGCGCGGGCGTTCTGATCAGAAAGTGGGGCTCGACGGGTGCGGCCAAGACGCATGGACGCTGTTGCGGGGTTCAAGGTTCGGGTGATCGAGCGAAGCAATTTTGGTAGCCATACTTGAGGGTCGGTTGTACCGACTGGGGACCGGCCTGATGGTAATCGCCCCCGCTCCCATATTTCCTATTCGGCTTCTGGGATCATGCGCAGCCCCGCCGCCACTTGCCTCCGCAACATGTCTGCTGGGACGCCGTCATGCGCTCGGAGCGCGAGCCCCTCAGAGAGGATATTGATGGCGTGCGCGAGTGCGAGAGTGTCGGTGCCCGCGGGGATCTGTCCGTCTCGGATACCGAAGTCGAGTTTGCCTTGAATACGGCGTACTCCCTCATCTCCGATAGCAGCGAGTGCGCGCGCGACGTCGGTTTCGCGGTCTTCCAAACTCACTGCGGAATGGACTACGAGGCATCCGAGATGGGCCCCCGGCGCCGATATCACGTCCACGTAGTCGTTGAAGAATCGACTGAATGCATCTACTACTTGCTGTTCTTGATCGAAGGCGTCCCACACTGGGTCCCAGAAGGTGCGCTCGTAGTGGTCAACGACGTCGATGAAAAGCTGTGCCTTGCTGCCGAACGCCGCGTACAGGCTCGGTGGGTTGATCCCGATGCCCGCGCACAACTGGCTCACCGAGGTCGCCTCGTAGCCGTGCTCCCAGAACATGTCCATCGCGGCCTCAAGGGCTTGCTTCTCGTCGAAGCCCCGGCGTCGCCCGCGCGTGGTGTCTCGCGGCTTCGCATTGGACGTGGACATAGGCACCTCACGGAGTTGACGACTTACTGTAGTGATCACTACAGTAGCATCTGTAGCGACCGCTACAGAATGAGATTGAACTCAAGGAGTGCTGGTGTCAGAGAAAACCTACGTCCAGGAATACAACGCTGTGCTGGAGGCGCTGTCGAAGTACATCGACGGATGCGCAAAAGCCGACGGCTCGATCATGCGGCCGGCCTTCCACGCCGACGCGGTGATGTTCACCACCGCCGAATCCGCGGTGTCGCGCGTGCCAATCCAAGCGCTGTTCGACGGGATCGAAAGCGACTTCAAGCCGTCGAACCCGAACTCGGCCGTCGCAACCGTGGACATCGTGGGCAATGTCGCCAGCGCGCGGGTGGATACCGACGACCTCGACGGGTTCCGCTTTAGCGACTTCTTCCACCTGCTCAAGGCGGACGGTGACTGGCAGATCGTGGCGAAGACGTTCTACACACACTCCACCCCCGCGAGCTGACGCCCGCCGGCATCGGGGCGAGCCCTTCGCGCCGCCCCGATGCCCCCCCTTCCGAACGGAAAAAACATAACCGTCCTGTTGGCATGCGCGATGCCTGGCACACGCTCAACTCAACAGCCCTTCGCTGGCATTAATCTAAGGAGCTTTCTTGTCTGCAACACTTCTCGAGCCCTACGCGATCCGTGGGGTGTCCTTCCGGAACCGCATCGCCATGTCGCCGATGTGCATGCATTCCGCGACAGCCCAGGGAGTCGCCACTGACTTCCACGTCGTGCACTACGGATCCCGCGCCCTCGGCGGTGCGGGCCTTGTCATGACCGAGACGGCAGCGGTCGCTCCCAACGGCCTGATCGGTCCTGGCGACCTTGGGATCTGGGACGACGCGCACATCCCGAACCTCCGCCGCATCGTGGACGCCGTCCACATGGTCGGCGGCCGGATCGGCATGCAGATCGGGCATGCCGGCCGACAGCTCGGTCTCCCCGAGCTGACTGCCGTCGCTCCCTCCGCGATCGCGTGGGGGCCGGACTCCCGCATCCCCGAGGAACTTACTCAAGACGGCATCACCGAAATCGTCGGTGCGTTCCGTACCGCCGCGGCGCGCGCGAAGAAGGCGGGGTTCGACGTCATCGAGGTGCACGCCGCACATGGCTTCCTCCTCAACGAGTTCCTCTCCCCCGTGTCAAACAAGCGCACCGACGAGTACGGTGGAGACCACGCGGGCCGCTACCGCATCGTCCGCGAAGTTCTCAACGCAGTCCGCACCGAATGGAGCGGCCCTCTGTTCGTGCGCATTTCCTCCACCGACTACGTACGGGGCGGCAACACCCCGGAGGACTTCATCGTCTTCGGCAGGTGGATGAAAGAGCAGGGCGTGGACCTCATCGACGCCTCCTCCGGCGGCAGCGCACCGGTCAAGGTTGCGGCGTTCCCCGGTTATCAGGTCCCCGCTGCAGAGCTTATCCGCCGGGAAGTCGGCATCCCCACTGGCGCGGTGGGGCTAATCCAGACGGGGCAGCAGGCTGAGGACATCCTTCGCAACGGCCGCGCTGACATGGTCTTCGTCGGACGCGAAATGCTCAAGGATCCATTCTGGGCACGCACCGCCGCGGACGATCTTCGGCATCCGATCCAACCGCCGGCGCAATACACGCGGTACGGCTCCGCATGGCAGCGCAGCCAGCCCCCGCTGCCCGCAGCACCGCTCCACGACACGGTCGCGGCGTAGGATTCACAGCGCTCGTGTGGCCCACCCCGGGAATAAGACGAACACGCCCGGAATGCGATTGACCGACGACCTTCCCGGGTGTGCCATGGAAGTGAACGTCGCAATCCTAGGCGGCAAATGGAAGGGCGTCATCCTTTTCCACCTGCTGGACGTTGTGATGCGGTTCAACGAGCTGCACCGGCAGATGCCGGGGATCAGTCCGAGACTGCTCACGAAGCAGTTGCGCGAGCTTGAGGAAGATGGACTCGCTGTGCGGACTGTCTACCCTGTCGTCCCGCCGAAGGTCGCGTACAGCCTCACCGACGAAGCGCTGACCCTCCCACCCTTGCTGCAGACCTTGAACACCTGGGGTCGCCAGTGGCTCGCCACCCGCGGGATCACCCCCGCAACGAATTGTCGGCACCCGCCGCGGAGCCCGCGGTCCTTTAGTCGCGCAGTTCCAATCGCTGCGGGGACGCATCGCATCTCGGAACCTAAGAGAAGACGTTCGCACCGGGCGTGGACGGGCCTTCCTCACCCGACGACTCGGCGTGCTGGCACGCGCCTTAAACCACCCAAAACCAGGGATGCCCCCATCCCTTGGTGCCACATATAGCTAGTCAATGGAGTTGATCTTTTCGTGAAAGCAGTTGGAGTCATCGAGTTCGGAGGACCCGAAGCCCTCGGCGTCCACCACCTTCCCGAACCCCACCCCGGCACGGGACAGGTGCGGATTCGCGTCCGCGCCATCGCCGTCAGCCCGACGGACGTCGACCTTCGCCGAGGCGGATACAACACCGCAGGGTTCGAACCCCCTTATATCCCCGGCATGGACGCCGCCGGCGTGATCGATGAAGTCGGCGCCAGCAGCACCTGGAAGGTCGGAGATGAAGTCATGGCAATCGCACTGCCGCTCTCGGAGCACGGCGGCGCGTACGCCGAATACCTCGTCGCCCCGGACGACTCCATCGCCCGCATACCCGCTGGCTCGACGCTCGAGCAGGCATCCACTGTGCCGATGAACGGACTCACCGCAACGCAGGTCCTCGAACTCGCGGCACTGCAGCCGGGACGAGTCATCGCCGTGACCGGTGCCGCAGGGACCCTCGGCAACTACCTCATCCAACTAGCCAAGGTCCAGGGCCTAACCGTGATCGCGGACGCAGCACCAAAGGACCTGGCCATGGTCCAGTCCCTCGGAGCCGACCACATCGTCGATCGAGGCGATAATCTCGCAGACCGCATCCGCTCAGTCTTCCCGGACGGGGTGGACGCAGTGGCAGACACAGCACTCCTCCACGAAGAAATCGTGCCCGCCCTGAGCGACGGAGGCGTGTTCATTTCAGTCCGCGGCTGGAAGGGCGAACCAACCCGTGACATGCGATTCGAGGCTGTCTCCGTGTCCGACGAGTACCACTCGCAGGCAAAGCTCGACGCGCTCCGACAGGCCGTCGAAGACGGAGCGCTATCCGCACGCGTCGCCGACGTCCTGCCCGCAGAACACGCCGACGAAGCCCACCGCCGCGTCGAAGCAGGCGGGTCTCGCGGCCGAATCGTCCTCACCTTCTAATCGACGGCCCCTTCCAGGGGTGGCCCGACTCGGCATCACGTAACGCGCACTGCCTGCCGCCGAACCTGACGAGGCGTTGAGCGACGAGCTGGCGCGCGTCTACCCCGAGGCAATTTTCGGCTCCTCGAGCGGCCATTCCCTCAAGTCACCCGCGTCCTGAAAATGAACCAGTTCGAAACCATCCCGGCGACGTCATCGAAGCCGCCCGAGCATCCTCGTCATCGGAAACCAACGACAAAGAGCGACCCCAGAACACCGCCAAAGAGCGCCGAAGTCCACAGCCGTCGGCGTTCTGCCATGTCCAGGTGCGTTGAAGTTCCGATACGCAATATCTCGTGCGGGTTCCTTCGTCGCCGTCCAGCGGCACCCCGGGGCCGATGACGGGCCGGGAGAACGCCCCGAGGGGCCCTAGTTCCAGCCAGAGCACCTGGGTGGCGTTGCGTTGCGGTTCCACGACCTGTTTGGCCAGCTCCGGTACCAAATGCCGACTCGGTCGGCGACGAAAATGCTGTAGATCGGCTCGGTGTTTTCGGTGGCCTCGGCGATCATCTCAGGACTCCACCGGAACGGTGTGTGGCTTCAGCTCGCCGTCGTCCGTCGACCCGATGTCCTCGGCGATCTGGGGGTAGCGGTTCATGTATCGAGTTCCCTCGACGACGCCCCACTGATAGAAGAGGAGTCCCCCTACGGCGACGATGACCGAATCCCAGGGTGCCGCGATGACTTGCGCCCCTAAGCTCCCGAGGTAGGTCATGAGATAGAGGAAGGCGAAGAAGACCAGCAGCCAGAGGCCGCCGCTGATCTCAGCGCGATCGTGCTTCTGGACGAAGAAGTTCACTGCATACCAGAGCAGGCCAATCGCAACGAGCGGAAGGGTTGCGGCGACTTGCGACCAGGGGACCCATGAGACCACGAGGCCGCCTGCCGCGAACGTGAGCGGAGCCAGGATGCCGACGCCCCGGATGCGAGTGGCCTGGGTCGTCACGCCGACGCGCCGAAACACGCCTGCTGAGATCGAGGCGATGCCGAAGGTAAAGGCCACCATGAGGCCGATGATCCCGATGAGCGCGTGCCAGCTGGGCATCGGGAGCAGGAAGGCGAGCCCGATGACGTAATTCGCCGCAAGGGCCCGGCGCGGAACACCCCACTTCGGGTCGACCTTTTGGAGCCAGGCGGGAAGGAAACGATTCTTGGCGAGAGCGAAGACGCTGCGAGCATTCGAGGCGACACCTACGATGGCCGCGCCAGACGGCGACACTGCCGCATCTGCGACGAGGATCCAGTAAAGCCACTGGATGCCGGCGATCATCGCGAGGTCACCGAAGGGCGAATCAAACTTCACCGCCGCCCAGCCTTGGATGACGCTCGAATGCGGGGCCGCGAGGAGGAAGGCAATCTGGAGGCCGATGTAGAGCACAATCGTGAAGAGGATCGTCGTGATCATCGCCGCGGGCACCGTCCGGCGCGGGTTCTTGGCCTCGCCGGAGAGCGTCACAATGACCTGGGCGCCGTTGTATGCGAACAGGATTCCCGCCGTGGCAATGATTCCGAGGCTGGCCGGGACGCCGAAGGGAGCGAAGCCGCCGCCATCCACGAAGTTCGACACGCCGCCCGCCTGGCCTCCGCCGATGAAGCCGCTGATCAGCAGCGCGACGACCGTCAGGACCGGTGTAAAGACCTTGATCGCGGTGACGATGTTGTTACTGCGCGACATGAGCTTTACGCCGAAGAAGTTCAAGGCCGTGAAGACGGCCATCAGGACGGCAGCGCTGCCGATGCCCACTGGCGTGAGACTTCCGTCGTGGTACAGGCCGGGCACGTAGGAGCTCGCGTACTGCATTACGCCCGCAGATTCGAGGGCGGGCACGCCGATGACTCCTGCCGTACTGCACCAGCCGATGACGGCGGCCGTAAGGCGCCCGTTGGAGTAGAGGGGGTATCGGGTGAGCCCGCCGGACTCGGGGCAGGTCATGCCGAGCTCGGCATTGACCAGGGCGAGAGCCAGCATGATCACGCCCCCGACCGCCCAAGCGACCAGCGACGCCGGACCAGCGGCCTGCGCCGCGTACATGGCCGAGAACAGCCAGCCGGACCCGATAACGCTACCGATCCCGATGGCGACGAGCGACCAGTAGCCAAGCCGACGCTGAAGGTTGCGGTCATCACCCGTCCGATGGGGGACGAAAGTGTCTGGCTCCATCATGATTTCTCCCTATCTGGTAGGTAGCTAGATTCAAAAAGTCGTTGCGTAAAGGTAAAGCCCAAGTGTCGCCCTCATTCGTCTCGATCGCCTCGACAACCGCGTCCGCCGCGACGGCGGACGCGCGGGGGCCAGGACCCAAGTCGTCGACGGCCTGGTGATGGCCGGACGTCACGTCGATCTGGGGGACCTAACGGAACGCGGCCGAGCAGCGGTTCCCCCGATGAGACTCACATGGTGGATTGAGAGTTCGTGGCTGCTCAAGACGGCCCTCTCGAGATTCTTCTCGGAACCAGCCTTGATGAGCACCAGCTCTGCGCCGACTGGCGGATGAGGTCTACCACGGCGTTAAAGATGGTGCGCGCCGCCCCAATTCGGGGATCGGACCTCATGGTTTCGGAATCAGCAAGGCGCATGGGAATCGCGATACAGGGGGTGCGCTGCTCAGCGATGGTCATTGAATTTCCTCTAAGTGTTTTCGATGCGGTCGCACACCCAGGGTTCGCCCCGAAGGACATCCGATGCGCTTAACTCTTGGTCTGCATCTAATACCTTTATCACCATGAGACAGCACGCGCTCGGGGGTGTCAAGATGCAAGCGACGAGGTTGCGGCCGGCATGGCTCTAAAGGTATGAGCTTCATGCCTAAAAGCAGGGGCAACCGACCTCGTACCCGAAGGACCAGCCCCCATGAGCGGATACCCACCCTTCATACCCGCCTGCCTCGTCCCGTCGTTCACGCCGGGACAAGGTACGTCCGTCGTCGTCTGGGCAACGATCTCGAACGGCGCCTGGCCGATGGGTCACCCGGGATCGACCGGATCTCGGCTGTCCTGTCCGTCGCCGCCGCGGCGGTGGGCGCCTTGCGTTAGCAGCGACCGCCTCGCCGCGGACCTAAAGTAGTCACCGCGCGCGGGGCGGGCAGCCCGGCAGGGGGCGTCAGGTGCCGAGCAGTCGGCGTAGCTCCTGCCGCGTGTTCTCGATATGGGCGCACATCACTGCACTGGCCCGCGCGGGATCGCCGTCCCTGATTGCCTCGAAGATGTCCTGATGCTGCTGGTGGTCCTCTACAGGGTCGGGGTGCCGCACGAGGTCCGCTGAAGTGAAGAACTCGCTCCGCGCCTGCCTGATCGCCTGCGCGAGACGCCTGCTTCGAGCCGCCTTCCCGACGGCGTCGTGGAACGTGGTGTCTGCGAGCCGGAACTCGGAGCGGTTCGAGGCTTCGGCCTGCTGCCGGATCGCCGTCTGCATGGCATCCAAGTCATCCTGTGATCTGCGTTCCGCCGCGAGGGCCGCGGCATGTGATTCGAGTGCCACCCTCATGGCTGTCAGGTCGTCAAGTTCGCCATCCTGCTCGAGCACGTCACGGCGCCATTCCGCGAGTGGCTGACTCAGGGCCGTGACGAAAGTCCCGCCGGACTTGCCCCGCCGGGACGTGATGTATCCGGCATCCTGGAGGTACTTGAAGGCTTCCCGAAGGCTCACCCGGGCCACGCCAAGGGATTCGGCGAGCTCCCGCTCCGGCGGGAGCTTGTCCCCCGGGCCGAGCTCGCCGCGCCTGATGAGCCCCTTGATGTGCTCTGCGATGCCTTGGGGAACGGAGACAGCGGTGACTTCGTTTGTCATAGGTCTCATCTTAAGGCCAAACCGTGGAAACACGTCCAAGGGAGAGGGGTTGCACGAGGCCAACCTAGTCGGCGGCGACGAGGCCTTCCGCCACTTTTCTCGCCTGAAAGTTCTGCACAGTGGCCTGCCCCTGGGTAAGTCTGGTCCTTTCCATTGCGCGAGCTCCGGGGCCATGGCGCCCGTCCCAGCCAGAAGGTCAATCCGAGTTTCGTCCACATCCTCGACTGGCGGTCGATCCCATCACCAAAGTAAGAACACGTCCACACGTTGGCCCACGCGCAGAGGTTCTGCAAGCATTCCTTACGACACCTTCGGCTTCGATCACGCCGTCGAAAATTCGCGAGTATTCGATGTCGAGGTCGCATGCTACCCCGTGTGGATGTCCCTCTTGAACGTCTCAGGCAGCCACTTGACCAGGATTGGCGTGGCAACCAGGGAGACAACCACCATGTACCACGCCGCTGACGTTGATGTTCCTGTAGCACTGGCAATCGCGGCCGCAATCAACGGGCCAGGTCCGGCGACGAATGCGAGTGCCAGGTTGTAACCGAGGGCGCTGCCGCTGGACCGTGTGGAAGCCGGGAACAACTCCACCAGCAGCACGACGTTGGTCACGCTGCACAGTGCCTGGCATGCCCCGAAGAGAATCAAACCGGCCACAATGGCAACGCCGTTGCCGGTTGCCATCAGTGAGAATGCCGGTATGGACAGGACCACAAATCCCACGGTTCCCAGGATATTCAGGCTGCGTCGACCGAACCGGTCGGACAGGAGACCTGCCAAGGGGCACATAAGCATGTATACGAACAGCCCAACACCGCTGAGCGATAGGGCTGACGCGCGATCCAAGCCTAGCGACGTCGTTAGGTGATTGTTCATATAGGTGGCCAGGTAGTAGATCCCCAGGCCCGAGACGCTGGAGAACGCGAAGGTAATCAGAATCGGCTTGAGGCCCTTCGCTCCCGCTTTGGCCAGGGGTGAGGCGGCCACCCGATCTTCGGACTTCAGGCCTTCAAAAACCGGCGTATCCCCGAGCTTCATGCGGATGTAGAGGCCCGCGATGGACATCGGTGCGGCGAGTAGGAAGGGAAGTCTCCACCCCCAACCCGACAGGTCTGATGGGGACAATACAGAGCTGAGTCCAAGAGCCACGAAGCTACCGACGATGAACGCGAGTGCCGCGGTGCCGGAGATGAGGCTGGCGTACAGGCCTCGCTTGTTGTCGGGTGCACTTTCCACGAGATATGCTGCGGATCCGCTCCACTCTCCGCCCGCCGCCATACCCTGCACGCAGCGCAACAGGACCAGCAGGATGGGCGCAAGGAGACCGGCTGCGGCGTACGTGGGAAGGAGCCCCATCACCGTCGTGGCGCAGCCCATGAGAAGCACGGACCAAACCAGTGCTGCTTTCCGACCGTGCTTGTCGCCGATGGGGCCAAGGATGAACGCGCCGAGGGGACGCATGATGAAGCCCACCGCGAAGACCGCAAACGCGCTGAGCAGGGACAGGATCGGCGTGCTCTCGGGGAAGAAGAGCTTTCCGATGGTGCTGGCGAAGAAACCGTAGACGGCGAAGTCGAACCATTCCATGAAGTTGCCGATTCCCACCGCGAGGGCCGTTTTCCGGCGGGTTGCCGGGGTCAAAACCGTGCTGTTGGCGACTGTTGTTGCGCTCTGTATCAAGACGAACCTCTTTGTTGACTTTTGTTTCGAGCATGGAATGACCCCCGCCCCTGTTGCGAGCAAAGGGCGGGGGCCAAGTGTGTGGAGCAGCGGGGCCGCACACGCTCTACGTGTGCTCGTGCGGCTCGCCGCGACTAGTCTGCGTACGGGTCGGGGATGCCGATGTACTGTGTGGTGGTGTATTCGGCGAGGCCTTCGGCGCCGCCTTCCCTGCCGAGGCCGGACTGCTTGACCCCGCCAAAGGGCGCTGCGGCGTTGGAGATGACGCCGGCGTTGAAACCGACCATGCCGAACTCGATCTGCTCGGCGACCCGGAGCATCCGGGCGTGATCACGGGTAAAGAGGTAAGACGCAAGGCCATACTCCGAGGCGTTTGCCAGGCGGATGGCTTCCTCCTCCGTGCGGAACGTTGTCACCGGGGCGACCGGGCCAAAGATCTCGCTCTTTAGGATCGTGGCGTCGTTGGGCACATTTGCCAGGACAGTGGGGGCGTAGAAGTAGCCCGCGCCGTCGAGCGGGGCACCACCCGTGGCAACCGTCGCTCCCTGTTCCACAGCCTCGGTGACGAGCGCGTGGATGTCCTTGCGCGCGCCGCCGTCGATCACGGGCCCGACGGCGGAACCCGGGTCCGTGCCGCGGCCCAACTTCAGAGCACCCATGGCGGCGGCGAACTTCGCCGTGAACTCCTCCGCCACCGAATCGTGGACCAGGAAGCGGTTCGCTGCCGTGCACGCCTCCCCCATGTTGCGCATCTTGGCAGCCATGGCACCCTGCACTGCCTTGTCTAGATCTGCGTCGTCGAACACGATGAACGGAGCGTTCCCGCCCAACTCCATGGACGTGCGCAGCACGTTCTCTGAGGCATCAGCGAGCAGCCGGCGGCCTACCGGCGTCGACCCCGTAAAGGAGACCTTCCGCAGGCGCGAATCCTTCATCAAAGGGCCGGAAATCGAAGACGCGGACGATGAGGCAACCACGTTCAGCACGCCCGCTGGCAGCCCGGCTTCCTGCATCACCTGGGCAAACAGTAGCGAGGTCAGCGGAGTGAACTTGGCGGGCTTGAGTACCATGGTGCAACCGGCCGCTACGGCGGGGCCGACCTTTCGCGTCGCCATCGCCAGCGGGAAGTTCCACGGCGTGATGAGGAGACACGGGCCTACTGGCTTGTGCTGGACGAGGATCTTGTTCTTTCCCTCTGGAGTGGTGAGATAGCGGCCGTAGTCGCGGACTGTCTCCTCGGAGAACCAGCGCAGGAACTCGGCCCCGTAGGTGACTTCTCCGCGGGCCTCGGCGAGGGGCTTGCCCATCTCCAAAGTCATCAGGAGCGCGAAGTCTTCGGCCCGCTCCGTCACCAATTCAAAGGCACGGCGCAAGATCTCGGCCCGTTCGCGCGGTGCGGTCCGCGCCCAGGATGCTTGCACGCCGTCGGCCGCATCCAAAGCCGCCATCGCGTCGGCGCTGGTCGCGTCCGCGATCTCCAGGAGCGTCTTGCCCGTCGCGGGGTCCTCGACGGCGAACGTGCCGCCTCCGGTGGCGGCCCGCCATTCTCCGTTGATCAAGAGGCCCGTGGGAACGGTCGAAAGCAGCAGGCGTTCAAGCTCAGGGGTAACCGTGGTGGTTTCATGCATGGCGGGTTCCTTCCAAGGCCAGGGAGTCGTTGTCCCGGCTTTCGTTATTCGTTGGGTGGAGCTCGTCGAGGATGGGCAGGAGGTGGGTTTTGAACAGCGGATAGTTTTCCGCCATCGGGAAGTGCCCAATCTCCTTCATAGCGCCGCCCTTAGCTCCCGGGATTTCAGCGATTGCGTCCGCGGTGTCAGCCGGTGTGCAGGCGTGGTCATATTCGCCAGTGAGGAGGTATACCGGGCACACGCTGGTGTCGATTTCGTGGCCGCGGCCGCGCAGATCGAGGTCTTGGGAGTAGAAGTACGTGTCTCCCCGGTAGATGCCAGGCCCGCCCTGGCTGTAGATCCACCACACTTCCCTCCGTGACACCTCAGGGCTTTGAGGGGCCATGAGGCTCGACGTCCAGGAGGGAACGGATTGCTGCGCGTTGATGTCCGGCCGGAGGGACCAGTCTTGGAAACGGCCGTTGACTTTGAGAGCCCCAGAGAGGCCAATGACTCCACCGAGTTCGTCTGCATGGCGCCTGGCCAATTCCAACACCAATGAGCCGGCCATCGAGCAGCCAATGACGGTGGGCTGCTCGAGATTCAGTGCCGCGGCGAAATCACGGACAATCGCGACGTAGGCATCGGCGGTCAGCAGGTACTCCTCTTCCCACCAGCCTTCCGGCGGCAGGGACCTGCCGTGCCAGGGGAGGTCGAAGGCCACAACCCGGAACCGGCTAGTGATCTCCGGGTCGTTTAGCAGGTGCCTGTACTGCCGGGAATCAGCGCCTGCGGTGTGGAGGCACAGCAGTACCGGACCGTTGCCGGCTTCCTCGAAGTAGATGCGTTGATCGCGGCCGGACGAATTGAGGTGGACATAGCGGCCAACAACGTCTTCGATCAGGACCGTTGGTGTCTCAGTGCTGGACATGAAGGGCCTTTCCGAGATCTACGAGTCGTGCGAGGACTCTCAGGTTGCGGACTAGTTCGACGGCGGAGCCGCCCACCGTCACGTCGGGGCTGTTCTTGGAGAGGGCGAGAAGGTCGTGCTGCAGGGGTTTTGGCTCCGGATCAAACACTTGCCCCCACCCGGCCTGCGTAGCCGAAATGACGATGTGATCCTGAGGGAGCTCGTCAGGCGGGACGGTTAGGAGGATGCCCTCGCGGAAGTTGAGAACCGCCCTCCAGTTGCCGGAGGAGATGGCATCAATCCAGAAGTCGCTGTATTTCCCTATGACCTGAAGTTCGCGATCGCCCTGCACGGCGTTGCCGAGGTGGGCGAACCACGATTCCGAAATGGTTGAACCTGTGTTGGGTGGGTTTATTGAAGTCATGAACAACTTTCTGCGTTCGGGCTGCGGATTCTTAGGACCAGGCGTCGCGGGCCAAGGGCGCCGCGGGACAGCTCAGATCGTTAGTTCGTCTACACGGACATTGACATTGTCCGATTTCCGACGGCTCCGCCGGGCCGTTGCGATGGCGATGAAGCCAAGTACAGCGGAGATCACCATGTACCAAGCAACCGAGTCACTGGAGTGGTACTGCTGAATGAGCAGCGTAGCGATGATCGGTACAGGAGCAGAGGTGACGATGCCGCCGAGCTGATACGCCAGCGACGTACCCGTATAGCGCACCTCGGTGGGGAAAAGCTCTGCCGTGAACCCCGAAATCACGCCATAGGAAACACCGTGGAGGATAGGCAAAGCGATAACCAAGGCCAGAAGGATGCCCCAGAAGGTTCCAGTGCTGAAGAGAGCAAAGACCGGGAACGCTCCGGCCCCTACGAGGACGCAACCTGTTAGGAGGACCTTCTTTTGGCTGTGCCTGTCGGCGAAGGTTGCAAAGAACGGCAGGGTAAAGACCTGAAGCGATGCGGCGATCATCAAGGCGACAAAGATCGTGCCGGAGGGAATACCGAGCTGCTTGGGGCCGTAGCTGACCAGGAACACGGTTGCAATGTAGAACGTAAAGTTGGGCGCGAAACCGCAAAGGATCCCGTGCATCAGGGAGCGCTTGTGGGACTTGAACACTTCCAAGGCCGGAACCTTCGGAGTTTCATTCTTCTCCTGAATTTCAAGGAATTCAGGAGACTCAGTGACTTTGAGGCGGATCCACAGACCAACAGCCACCAACAGGACGGACGCGATGAAGGGGATGCGCCAGCCCCAGGCCACGAGTTGCTCTTGCGGCATGAGGGCGATCAGGGCGAAGGTACCGCTCGAGAGAACCGTGCCTGCGGGAACGCCCGCCTGCGGGAAGCTGGCGAAGAAGGCCCGCTTGTTGGCCGGGGCGTGCTCAAGGGACATGAGCACTGCACCGCCCCATTCACCTCCGACAGCGAAACCCTGAAGGAATCGGCAGACAACAAGCAAGATCGGCGCCCAGATCCCGATTGTGGCGTAGTTGGGCAGCAAGCCAACCACGAGAGTTCCGAGGCCCATGGACAAGACGGACCACACCAGCATCTTCTTGCGGCCAATCTTGTCGCCGAAGTGGCCGAAGAACGCGCCGCCAAAAGGACGGGCAATGAAGGCCACGGCAAACGTGGCGAATGAGGCTAGCGTCCCGGCAAACGGGTCAAGAGTCGGGAAGAACTGGCTATTCAGCACCAGGACGGTGGCTGCGCCAAAGATGTAGTAGTCGTACCACTCAATGGTGGTGCCGATGAAGCTTGCCAAAGCGACCTTGGCCGGTGAAGGCGGCGACGCCAGTGTCGCGGCCGATGATGCGCCCATAACGCTCAACCTTTCAAACGGAGTTGGGAGACCGGCCAATTCGACCGGCACTAAGCGTAAGACCGTATTACGGTGTTACGAGCTTAGAGGGTGACTTGCCCCACGTCAACCGAGACAAGCCAAAGCGAAAGCCCCGCCCCGCCAAGGTGGCGGAACGGGGCTCTGAACAGAGGTTGGACTAGCCCGCGTGGAGCCTTCGCATCTCTCCCAATGCCGCCTCCGCGGCATTGCGAACATGCTCTTCGCAAGCAACGCGGGCTTCGTCCGGATCGCGGTTGACGGCCGCAGCCGCGGTAATGCGGGTCAGTTCCGCAATGGTGCGGCCTTCCCGGCCGGGTACTGCCAAGGAGAGTGTGCGAAGCATCTGCGTGCGAGCGTGCACACTCCGCAACATGCGGGCGATTTCGGCATTCCCGGTCCCGTCGAAGAGGACGTCATAGTACCTGTCCTTCGCAGCGAGTCGCTTGTGCGGGTCACCCGAGGCCACGGCGGCCTTGACTTCTCCGAGGCGGGCGACGAGCTCGGTGCACTGCGCGTCGCTTGCCCTTTCGGCAAAGAGGCTGCCCGCCAGCGACTCGAGTGCCCTCCGTACCTCGTAGAGACTCTCGGCGTCATGGATGCTCAGCGTGGCAACTTCAGGACCGCGGTTCGGAACCATGCTCACGAGCCCCTCGGACTCAAGTTGCCTCAGGGCTTCACGAACCACCGTCCGGCTGACGGCATACTTCTCGCACAGCACAGTTTCAACGAGACGCTCGCCTGGCCCAAATTCTTGGGCAACGATGGCGCGACGAAGTGCGTTAACCACTTCGGTACGAAGCGGCGCTGCGGTCCTTCGGATGGCATCGATAGTCATGACATTCCTTCTTGAGAGTTCCACCATCATACGCGAAAGAGACGAATGTGGGACTGGACACCTGCACTGGTATTACTGTAATACTGGATTTACGCGTAGTACAGCTCACAAGATTTATTCCGCCGGTGACGGCGGGGACTGGAGTAGGACGATGAAGTTCAGAGGAGCAGTTCTGGAGACAATCGGGGCACCGACCCCCTGGCAGGACTCCACCCCCATCAATGTGGCCGAGCTGACCCTCGACTCCCCCGGTCGTGGAGAACTGCTCATTCGCATGGAAGCGGCAGGCGTTTGCCACTCGGACCTTTCCCGAGTCAGCGGCGTACGAGAATGCGCAGTTCCCATGGTCCTGGGACACGAAGGCTCCGGCATCATCGAGGAACTCGGTGAAGACTGCGGCGAGCTGAAGGTTGGACAACGCGTCACCATGACCTTTATGCCGCGCTGCGGAGAATGCGCTGCCTGTACTTCCAGCGGCTGGGCACTGTGTCTTGAAGGCACCAAAGCAAATGCGGAAGGAACACTCCTTCACGGAGAGCGCCGCCTCCGTATCAATGGCCAGCCGCTTGACCACCACGGTGGCGTATCCGCATTTGCCGAGTACGCCGTCGTCGACAAGCACTCTGTGGTGCCGCTGCCCGACGGCGTGCCGGCCGATGTCGGTGCGCTTCTGGGCTGCGCTGTCCTCACCGGCGGCGGTGCCGTCATCAATGCGGCGAAAATCCGCCCGGGAGAATCCGTTGCCATCGTCGGGATGGGAGGCGTCGGCCTCGCTGCGGCGCTGGTCGCTAAAGCCGTTGGCGCCAGCGAAGTCACAGCAATCGACATGCTTCGGGCCAAGCTCGAGACGTCCCTGGAAATTGGCGCGACTGCCGCGTACACCCCGGACGAGGCCGCAGCTGCTGGACTGAAGTTCGACGCCGTCATTGAGTGTGTGGGCAACCCTGCCGCTCTCGCAGGGGCCATCAATTTGACGAAGCCGGGCGGGCGGACCGTCACCGTCGGCCTGCCCCGCCCCGACGCACGACTGGAGATTTCGCCCCTGAGCCTTGTCGTTGAGGCCAGGCAGCTCATCGGCTCCTACATGGGTTCAGGCATTCCGTCTGAAGACATCGCCCGGTACGCCCAGATGTACCTCGACGGCGTCCTGCCGGTGGAGAAGCTCATCTCCGGCACAATTGCCCTGGACGACATCAACCATGCCATGGATGAACTCCGCGAAGGCAAAGTCATCCGCCAGATCATTGATCTTAAGGGAAGGGCCTCGTGAATTTCAACGACCAAACTGTCATTGTCACCGGGGCCGGAAGCGGTATCGGGAGGGCAACAGCACTCCGATTCGCTGAACTTGGCGCCAACATTGCCATCGCAGACAAGAACGAAACGGCTGCAGCATCAGTAGCAGCCGAGGCAGGCGGCAAGGCCTTGGCCGTCACCGTAGACGTCAGCGACTCTGCCAGCGTTCGCGCGATGGTGCAAGCCGTTGTTGACAAGTTCGGAGGCATCGACGTTTTGTGCAATAACGCCGGCTTTGGTTTCCCCGGGAACGTCCTGGAGATTGATGAGGACAACTGGGACCGACTCATGTCTGTCAACCTCAAGGGCGTCTATCTCTGCTCCAAGTACTCAATCCCCGAGCTGGCCAAATCCGGTGATGGACGAATCGTGAACACCACCTCGTATACCGCCGGCGTCGGCATCCGTGACCGCGCCGCCTATGTCGCCTCGAAGGGCGGCGTGTCGGCGCTGACCCGCGCCATGGCCTTGGACCACGTGGATCAGGGCATCCGAGTCAATGCCGTTGCCCCTGGCACGGTGAACTCGCCCTACTTCGACAAGATGATCGCAGAGTCGGCGGACCCGCAGGCACTTCTGGATGAGCTCAACGGCAGGGCACCGATGCATCGCATGGGCCGCCCGGAGGAGATCGCCGAGGCGATCGTGTGGCTTGCAGCCAAGGAGTCCAGCTTTGCCACGGGCTCCGTCCTGACAATTGATGGAGGAACATCAGCATGGTAGCCACCGAATTGCATGCGTCCCTGTTCATTGGGCTTGGCAACATGGGCCGGCCGATGGCCATCAACTATGCTGCGGGGCGGGAGCTGTTCGTCTACGACACGAACCACGTCGCCGCCGTCGAAGTGGCCACCGTCACGCGGAGTACGGCACTGCCTGACCTGGAGGACATCCCAGCTCACGTCCGGACAGTGATCCTCATGCTTCCCAACAGCAGGATCGTCGAGTCCGTCCTGCGTACCAGCCCGGGGCTCCTGAAACGGCTGCCCGCGGGCTCACTCATCATTGACATGAGCTCCTCGGAACCGGAAAGCACGGCTTCCCTCGCGGCCGAAGCTGCCGCACTCGGCATCGACTACGTGGACGCTCCGGTTTCCGGTGGGGTCGCAAAGGCTAAGACCGCCAAGCTGGCCATCATGATGGGCGGCGAAATCACCGCCGTCGAACGCGCCAAACGGCACCTTCGCCATCTCGGCGAGTCCATCACGCACGTAGGCCCTGCCGGCACCGGGCACGCAGCAAAGGCCCTGAACAATCTCCTCTCGGCAACCAACTTGGCCGCTGCGGCCGAGATTCTGAGCATCGCGGCGACAGTAGGAATTGCCCCGGAGAAAATGCTCGAGGTCATCAATGGCTCAACCGGCCGCAGCCAGGCATCAGAGGTCAAGTACCCCCGCCACATTCTGACTGGAACCTTCGACTCTGGATTTGCGATGGACTTGATGCTCAAGGACCTGAAGATCGCGCGAAACCTCATTGAACAGCGGTCTTCGGAAGCTCCCATCGTCCTCACAGCGCAAGAAACCGCTGTCAAGGCCAGGGAACTGTTGGAAGGCCCGCAACCTGACCACACCGAATTTGTCCGTTACTACGAAAAACTCAACGGCACTCCGCTGCGCGCCGGCTGACCGGACGCAACAACTGAAAGGACCCTCAGCATGACCATCGATTCCCTCGACGAGCAGACCACCGAAGCCCAGGACTACATTGACGACATGGCCCGCAAGCGCGGCTACGTCCTCGATTATCACAAGGTCATGGCCAAGCATGATTTCCCGGTGCTACAGGCAGCGAACCACGTGGTTTCCGCCGCCTACCTGGACCAGCGCACCTTGGATCGCAGAACGAAGGAGCTCATCTTCATCGTCAGCCTGACGGTCATGCGTGCCTCCAAGGGCCACATCCAGAGCCACATCCGGGTTGCCCTTGACCTTGGCGTGACCCCGACGGAAATCCTCGAGGCCATCGAGATCTCGCTGCCGGAAGCTGGCGTCGTGGCCTTCCAGGCCGGCTTCGAAGCGTGGCGCGAGGTAGTGGGTGCTGACGGAATCGAACCGACTGTCGTAGCCCACGAGGGCGGCAGTGGCGCCGCCTGAGAACGACGGCGACTACCGGGTTGTCGCCGTCCGCGTCGGCACCCGGGCCACCGAGCGCAGCGACGTTTATCTCAATTACGGGCTGTACGGCGAGGACGACGGACCGGCCACCGTGGACTACTATTTCTGGGTCCTCCAAGGCAGTCACGGAACCGTGGTGGTCGATACGGGATTCCACGAGTACGCAGGTCGCAAGCGGAATCGAACCTTACTCCTGCATCCAGCCGAAGCCCTTGCCCGCCTGGGCATCGATCCAGCTGGTGTTGAGGACGTCATTGTCACTCATGGGCACTACGACCATATTGGCAACCTAGATCTCTTCCCTAACGCGCGGATCCATATGGCCGAGGCTGAGTACCGGTTCTGGATCTCTCCCACTGCCGGACACGTTCAGTTCTCTTTCTATTCCGAAGCCTCTGAAATTGACCAGTTGCGCAGCGCCGAAGCCGACGGGAGGCTCAAGCTGTTCACTGGCGAAGTTGCGCCGGCACCGGGACTGAGGCTTGTGGAAGTAGGCGGGCACACGCCAGGCCAGTCCATCGTCTACGTTTCCACTTCGGACGGCGAAGTGCTTTTGGCATCAGATGCCGTCCACTTCTACGAGGAGCTGGAACGGGATATGCCCTTCACCGCCATCAGCGACCTCCCCGCCATGTACGCGGCATTCGCCTTCATCCGGGAGGAAGCCACTTCCCGAGGACTCACCGTGGTTCCAGGCCATGACCCGGACGTCCTCACGCGTTTCCGCGCATGCGAGGAACTCCCTGCCGGGAGCGGAATAGCCATTGGCAGGACACCAAACACACCTAAGGAGAAACCATGACCAACCGCTTCAACGTCGTAGCCCGGTACCGGACCAAGCCCGGAACCACAGACAAAATTCTCAAGCATTTGGGAGAAATGGCGGCCGAGACCCGCAACGAGCCAGGCAACATCGCATACGAGTTTTTCCGCGGAGTCGAGGACGACCGAAAGATCGTCATTCTCGAGAGCTACCACACCCCCGAGGATTTCGATCTGCACCGCCAAACCCAGCACTTCCTCACCATCGGCGCTACCCAAATCATCCCGGAGCTGGAATCACGGACCGTCACCACTTTCATCAGCACAGATGGTCCCGCGGAAGCGCCCTAGACCCGAAGGTGGCCCAATCATGAAAGCAACCTCGCTAGTTGGCGAAGCGGGAATGAGCCAGAACTGGTCCGGTTTGCAACCCGGTCAGCAGGTGGCAGTGCAGGAGCCCGTCGGCGAGCCCTACCCAGCCATTGTCGATGCCATCACCGAGAATTTCGGCGTGGTCTGGATCGTTGCTGAGCGCCCATACAGGCGCAGGGCCTTTGACTACCGCGAAGGGGTCATCCTCACGCCGGCGTGAGGATGACCCACCTTTCTTCGGTCATTGCCCGCTCCGACTATCAAAGGTCTCAAATGAACCGCACCCGTAATTCAGAGTCAAACATGCGTGCGCTGGTCGTGAGCCCGGCAGCTCCCGGCCGGATCGACGTCCTCAACGTCGCGGCGCCCGTCCCCGCGCCGGGCGAAGTGTTGGTCGCTGTTCGCGCCTTCTCGTTGAACAGGGGTGAGATGCGGGCCCTTCGTACTGCGGATGCCGGCATCATCCCCGGTTGGGACTTCGCCGGAGTGCTTACGGAGGACATCGACGATCAGTTGAAGGAGGGCTCTCGAGTCGCTGGGATCGTAGAACAGGGTGCTTGGGCCGAGATTGTTGCCGTCCGGCGAGATTGGATTGCGCCCATTCCTGACGACGTGACTTTCGCTCAGGCGGCGGCCGTACCAACCGCCGGGCTGACTGCCTTACGTACTTTGCGGCTGGGCGCGGCCGGGATCGGCGACCGTGTTCTGGTCACCGGCGCCGGCGGAGGCGTCGGCCAGTTCTCCGTCCAACTTGCCGTCCTGGCAGGAGCGAATGTGACCGGGCTCGTTGCCAGGGCCAACGACGTGGCACGAATCGGTACGCTGGGCGCACACCATGTGGTGACAGGCCTCGAGCAGCTTCGCCAGCGATTCGACGTAATCATCGAATCCGTAGGCGGCGAAGTATTAGGAGAGGCGCTCTCCATGGTGGATCCACGCGGCAAGCTGGTTACCTTCGGGAATACGTCGGACGCACAAACCACTTTTAATGTCAGAGACGTTTACAACGGAGCCCTCGTGAAAATTCTGGGCTTCGAACTGTTCTTCGACCCGGTACCGTTCAGCCGAGACCTGGCTGTACTTCTAGGCATGACGGACCGCGGAGAACTAAACCCGCACGTGGTCGAGGTCCTTCCGTGGACGGCAATGGCGCACGCGCTTCAACGATTGGGCGACAGAGCCGTCGGTGGAAAGCTGATCCTCACAATCAGTGAGTGACCGGCGCTGCTCAGTGGGTGGCCAGGGCGGAGCGCCTGGTTTTCTTTGCAGCCACATTGGGCTTCTCGGTGGCAAAGCTGGCAATGGCGATGCTGGCGGCCCGTTCCACATGGGCCCGGCAGAGAGTGCTCGCAGCCGCGGCATCCCTGCGCCGGATCGCCTCTACGATTCCGTCAAGCTCCGCCACCGACTGTTCAAGCCGGCCAGGTGTTGAGATCGTACGTCGGCGAAGCATCGTCACCCGGTTGTTGAGCGTCTGCAGCATCTGGGCGAGGACCTGGTTGCCTGAGCCGGCGAAGAGCACTTCATAGAACCCGTTCTTGGCCTTGAGCAATTCGGAGGGGCTTGCTTCTATACCGGGTACACGGAGCGCATCAATAGTTCGGGAAAGCCGGTCAATGTCGTCTTCGGTGGCCCGCTCCGTGAAGCCGTAGGCAAGATGGCCCTCTATCAACTGCCGTGCATCGTAGATCTCGCGGGCGTCCTCTTCACTGATGACCGCAACGCTAGGGCCCTTGTGAATGACGTTTGTAATCAGTCCCTCGGCCTGCAATTGCTGAAGGGCCTCCCGCAGGAGGGTTCGGCTGACGCCCAGCTGGGCGCAGAGGTCCCGTTCCAAGAGTTTCTGGCCGGGGTAGAAGGAGCCATAGAGGATGGCATCCCGCAGTGCGACTTCTACGCGTTTCCGTAGCGAGGTGTCCTCGCGTTGTATCCGCAGGTCACTAGGTGCGTCCATCACTACCTCCATTGCCCGTGGAAACTTACTCTACTACGTGCGTTTGTGTAGTCGCCAGAATGACTGATGGTCAGACATAATTCGGTTCCGATATTGATCCTCGGTGGGCTAAAGGGCGGAGTCGCCGGTCCCGATACGGGAGCGGGTAGGTGCATTCTCCGGCAGCAGCCCCTGTTGCTTGAGCTCGGCCCAAAATTCCTGCGGAGCCTCGCTGGCTGCCGCGCGAATGTTCTGCTCTGCCTGCGCGACGTTTTGGGCTCCAAGAACCACCGACGCGACGGCGGGGTGCATTCCCACAAACTCGATGGCAGCAGCGGCCAGGCCCACGCCATGCTTGGCGCAGACGGCTTCGATGGCAGCGACCTTCTTGACGACGTCGGAAGGGACGGACTGGTAGTCGTACGTCATCTCTCCGCCCTTGGTGCCGGTCGCGAGGATACCCGAGTTGAAGACGCCACCGGCAATCACCGAAACATTGCGGTGCTGAAGCTCTGCGAAGTCGGCCACCAACGGTTCATGGTTTAGCAGCGTGTAACGCCCCGCGATCAGCGCGCAGTCGAGGTCAAATTCGCGGGCAACCTGGACCACCGATTCAGTTTCGTTCACGCCAAGGCCGATGGCGGAAACGGCACCGCTGCCGCGAAGCTCCTCAAGGGCTTTATAGCCGCTGTCGCGCAGTTGTTCGTGATAGATGCCAGCGTCATTTCCATGCCAGGCCCGGCCCACGTCGTGTACGAGAAGGACGTCAATGTAATCGAGGGCGAGACGCTGCTGACTGTCTTCGAACGACCGCATGATCCCGTCGTAGGTGTAGTCGTAGATGTCAAGGAACGGGAGGGGGTCCACCCAATCGATGCCGTAGGCCGTTTCCTTCGGCTGCACGCGGCTTGCAGGCTTCAGCACCCGGCCGACCTTCGTGCTGACCACCACGTCATCCCGGATTCCAAGCTCCCTCACGGCGTGACCAAGGTAGTACTCAGCCTTTCCGAAGCCATACATGGGCGCACAGTCGAAGTGGCGAACGCCGCCTTGAAACGAAGCTTCGACGACAGCCTCAAAGTCCCGGTAGCTGGCCTTAGTCCTGAATCCGGCCAACGGGACAGTGCCGAGGCCGAGCGAAGTAATGCGGACGTCGGATTTTCCAAGTTTGCGCGAATCCAATTCAACCATCCTGTTCACGAACCACTCTCCGGGTCACCGTTGCCATACGGGACCGGAGAGAGCTCGGTGCATCTCGAAGTGCGTATTACGATAATTCTGAAAATGTTTCGAGTTTCAGGTTATTGCAGAAAACGGGGCGCTTCAAGGGTCCAGTGGCGCCTATGTTTCCGGGTGATACCCCTACTCGGGCTGTGATGGTTGACACACCCCAACTCTCGATCCCATAATATCGCTTGGCAGTACTTTTGTACGACAAACATCAAAGATGATGGATGGAGACGGATATGTCCGAGTACGATCTGATAGTTATTGGCAGTGGGTTCGCAGGCGCGTCCGCTGCGCTGAGCTACTGCGAAAACGCGGCGAAGCACGGGAGGTCCGGGCGCGTTGCCGTTGTGGAGGTCGGCGCAGAAAGCGAGCGGTCCGGCGGATCGCGCTGGACGATGGCCTGGCTTCGTGTTTACGAAGACAACCGGCTTGATGCGGCATGGAAAGACAAGGTCATGGAAACGTCCAAAGGCCTCGCCGATCTGGACTACTGCCTGGCCCTCGAGCGCGAAGTGCCAGGCACCATGAAGTACCTGGAGGACCATGGCATCGAGATCTACCAGCACTGGGAGAAGGACGTCGCGCTCGAGTACGAAACCGACAAGAGCATAAAGTGGCCCGTGGGCGGCGGCCTGCAGATCGTCAACAACCTCTTGAACCACTACAAGAAGTTCGACGGCGCCGAAATCCTGTACGAGACGGAAGCGGTCAAGTTGAGTCTCTCCGATGAGGGACGCGTCAATGGAGTTGTCGTTCGCGGCAAGGACGGCCTGCTCCGCACGCTCAGTTCCAATGCTGTCGTAGTCGCCAGCGGCGGCTTCGAAGGCAACCCGGAGATGCTGACCCAATACTTGGGGAACAACGCGGTCGACATCAAACCCATCGTTCCCGGACTGGTCCGGAACAAGGGTGCCGGCATCCGGATGGCCATGGAAATCGGCGCCGATACTTCCGGCCAGTTCGATATGTTCCATTCCGAGGTGGTGGACTCCCGAACAGAGCGCCCCGACGCTGTGATCTGGGGCCACAACTACGGCATCTGCGTCAACCAAGATGGCCAGCGCTTCTTCGACGAGGGCGAAGATTACCTCTTCGCGCACTTCGAGCTTCTTGCCTACGAAGTCTGGAAGAACCAGAACCAGAAGGCCTACTTCATCACCGACAAGCCGGTCATGGACCGGATGCGTCCAGGTTGGGTGTACGAAACAACCGACCTGGAGCCGGAGGAGGGCGCAACGCTCGCCGAACTTGCGGTCAAGCTTGGCCTTGATCCCCAGGTTCTGGAAGCCACCGTACAAGAGTTCAACGCGGCAACGCCTGGGGGCCCGTTCCAGCCCGAAATCCTCGACGGTCTGGGCACTGCGGGCATCACTCCGCCGAAGTCCAACTGGGCCAACCGAATTGAATCCGGCCCGTTCTACGGCTACCCGTTGGAGGCAAGGATTACATTCACCTATGGCGGCCTGAAGGTCGACACCGAGGCCCGCGTAGTCTCCAGCGGTGGAGTCAAGATTCCGGGCCTCTATGCCGCAGGTGAAATCACCGGGTTGTTCTACCACGAGTACCCGCCGGCTACGTCGTCGCTGCGGTCAATGACGTTCGGTCGAGTGGCCGGTGCAAGTGTAGTCAAGGACCTGAACGCCGAGGTCGGAGATGGGTCCTCGGTTCCGTCGGCGACCGCGGCCGCGGAATCCGCAGACAACAGTTCCGCACTTCTGCCGCCGTCTGAGGCTGCTTCAAAGGCGGCAGAATCGGCCGCGGCCCGCGGCTAACAGAAGCCGGCACCAGTTGTTCCAAAAAAATAGCCGACGGCGCGTCCCTTGAGTATCTCCCAAGGGGCGCGCCGTCGCACGTGGAGGACAATCATGAGCACAATGAGGATCTTCGAAATGCCGCGTATTGAACGCGTGATCGAAGGCCCCGGGACGCTGTTCCAGATCCCGGCAGAGTTGAACGATCGGGGGCTTCACAAGGCCTTAGTGATCACAGGAAGAACTATCGGCGCGAGTGAGCCCTTTCGCACGCTGTTGGATAATCTCGGCCCGACAGCGGTCGCGGTCCATTCCAAAGTGGAGGCGCACAACCCGACCACCGGAATCATGGAGCTGATCAGGACCGCACGAGCCAGCGGAGCCGACGTCGTTATCGGCATCGGCGGTGGATCCGCCATTGACGCTGCAAAGCTCACAGCCCTCGGCATCAGCGAAGGAATCGAACAGCCGGACGAACTTCTCCGCTATAGCATTTCCCATGGACTGCCGCCCCTCGCGGGGAACCCGTTGCCGATCATCGCTGTTCCGACGACCCTGTCAGCGGCTGAATGGAACGGAGTCGCTGCCTTCGTGGATGAGTCGACGCGCCGTAAGGAGCTTTCGCGTTACCTCGAGCTGACACCCACAACTATCGTCCTTGACCCTGCTCTGTCTGCCCTGACCCCAAGACCACTGTGGACGACCACCGGGGTCCGGGCCATCGATCACTCCGTCGAGATTGCGTACGCGACCAATGCGCACCCGTTTACAACAGCGTTGTGCACTGCAGCGTTGGAAATTCTCGCAAGAGACCTCCCCCGCACCGCCCAGGACCCCCAGGATTTCGAAGCGGCCCTGCGGTGCCATCAGGCCGCATGGATGTCGCTCATTGGCGTGCACAACGTCCCCGTGGGGCTCTCCCACGCCATCGGACACCAACTCGGAGCCGCCGGAGTGCCGCATGGCGTGACATCCTGCATCACCTTGCCCCACGTCATGCGTTTCTTCGAACCCGCCACTAAAAAGCAACAAGCCGCCATGGCCGAGGTTCTCGCCAGGGCAAGGGAAAGCAGCGCCAAGCTCCCGGCCGCCGATGAAATCGAACTCCTGTTCGCGAAGCTCGGAGTGCCAACGAGCATCGGAGATTTCGACCTATCCCAAGTGGCACTGGAGAACGTCGTGGAGGCCACTATGGGCGAGGCTGAAGCCGTGATCCGGCAGGCACCTCGTCCGGTTTCCGCCGACGACGTGCGAGCCATCCTGAAGGAGGCCTACTAGGAGGCGCACATCATTTGGCCGCACCTCTTTACACTGCTTCAATTGAACCGTAATATGAAAGTGATTCAAGTCTCAGGTTACCGTGTACGTTCACACGGGTTACCTCGTTCCCCCGGCGCCGAGCCCGGGTCCATTTTCACAGCAATCCCCAACAAGACCCATCCTTTAGCGGCGCCTTTTCGGATTCAACCCCTTGCATTCCTGGCTTCCAGGACCTCTATTCCCGTTTCAAACCAGAACCTCCCCCCAAGGATTCCCATGCAACCAACCAGCGCTGTATCCGACGCCCCTTCAAGTGAGAAGGTGCATCGGCTCAAACCGGGCACGCTTGGCCTCACAGGCATCCTGCTCCTTGCCTTTTCGAGTGCCGCCCCGCTCGTGGGCTGCCTCGGCAACATTCCGCTAGCCGTCGCTTACGGCAACGGAATCGGCGCCCCAGCGGGCTTCATCGTCGCAGCGATTATCCTGATGTGTTTTGCCGTCGGTTACGTCGCGATGACGAGAAGGCTGAGTTCAACGGGTGGTTTCTACACCTTCATCAGCCGGGGCCTTAGCAAGTCTTTGGGCCTCGCGGCCGGACTGTCGTCGATGCTCGGCTACCTGTGCGTAGAAGTAGCGGTCCTGGGGGCGATCGGCTATTTCGGTGCCAGCACTTTTGAAAGCACGTTCCACATCCAGGTTCCGTGGCTCGTTACTGCAGGGGTCGCGCTTGTGTTGGCTGCTGTCGGGTCCTACTTCGATGTGAAGCTCTCAACGAGAGTTCTCGGTGTGCTGTTCCTCGCTGAGATCGTGATGCTCGGGATCGTCAACGCAGCGATCTTCTTCCAGGGCGGCCCTCAGGGCGTGAGCCTGGCACCGATCAATCCGATTAATGCCTTCGGTGGAATTGCACCCGGCATCGGCATCTTCTTCGCGTTCTGGTCCTGGCTGGGCTTCGAAGTCGTCCCCAACTATGCCGAAGAGTCGAAGAACCCTCGCCGGCTCGTTCCCCTCGCAACGTACCTGTCGGTCCTCGGAATCGGCCTGATTCTTTTCGTCACCGCATGGGCCACCATTACAGGCTTCGGTGTTGACAACGTCATTGCCGAAACCACAAAACAGCTCGGAGGTTCCTACATCGGACTTGCCGAAAAATATGTCGGGACTTGGGCTGCGGACTGCATCAACTGGCTGATCCTCACGGGCTGCTTCGCCTCGATCCTTGCCTTGCACCAGACGGTGTCCCGCTACGTCTATGCCATCGCCCGCGAGAAGGTGCTGCTGCCGGCATCCCTGGGCCACACCCACCCCCGCTACGGAAGCCCCCACCGGGCCGCCGTCGCAACCTTCGCCGGAGCCGCCTTCATCCTGGCCGCCTTCACCGCTTTCTACTTCGCCGCTCCGTCCGCTCAGACTTTCGCCAGCGGAGACTTCACCACCGCCGCCTATTCGGAGGTGTTCGGATGGTTCGCCATCGCGTGCACTTTTTGGGTAATGCTGAACCAGATCCTCTGCTCCGTCGCGACCATCAGGTACCACCGACTCCCTGAGCACCGCGAATACTCCCACTGGTGGCGCACGCTGGTCGCTCCGGGCATCGGAGCCGTCGGACTCACAGGCGCCCTCTACCTCCTCTGGAGCAACCTGACCACGCTCGGCGGTGACATCATTTGGGTGACGTTGATCCCGTGGTTCTGCGTTGGCTGGTTCGCCCTCAGTTTCCTGGTGGCATTGTGGCTGCGAACCAAGCGGCCGGTAGCGTACGAACGTCTCGGCAAGGTTCTCTCGACCAGCGCGGGAGATGCATGACAGGTCCCATTCTGTAAGTCCTTGTGTTCCTGAATCCAGGGCACAGTTGGCGCTCGTCCCAGGGGCTTCCCCGGACGGGCGCCTTCTGTTTTTGCGGGCTGACTTCGTTGCGCATCTGCGCGGGATCGCCAGCCATGATTATCCACGCTGGCGGCTCTTGGGCCCCCGTGCTGTGAATCACAGCAGACTATTGCGCCCCGGCTAAGTGGCTTCTATACTCATCAAACGAACGCATTATTGTCGTACAAAAAGTCATTACGACAACCTGCGGACTCGAAAGTGATGTTTCCGCACGAGGCCTAAACAAAGGCCCGAACGGTGCGCATCGCGCACCAATAACTCTCGGAGGAGTAGGTAATGGTCAACGAAGACCAGAACGTCGGCGCCACGCCACAGCGGCCCAAGCAAGGCGGCCCGCTGTGGCGGCCTGCTTTCAGCCCCGTTACTCAGGCCGCCCAGCAGTGGGGGTGCTGAGATGGCCAAACTTGAGCCGCGGTCCCCGCTTCGAAATGGCCCAACCGAAGCCGGGAGAGGCGGATCCAGGGTAACGATTAGTCATGTGGTCAAGTCCTTCGGTGAAACCAAGGCGCTTCGAGAGGCAACATTCTCCGCCTCCGCAGGCGAGATCCACGCCATTGTGGGCGAGAACGGCAGCGGCAAAAGTACCCTCGCGAAGATTATGTCCGGCATCGTCTTACCCGACGCCGGAAAAGTAACTGTCAACGGCCTTACCGTCTCGAGCCCGTCCGAGGCGCTGGGCAATGGCATTGCTACAGTCTTTCAGGAGGTGCTTGTTGCTGAAGGCGCGAGCATCGCTGACAACGTGTTCATCGGCACACAAGGGCTATGGCGCCCCCGGATGTCCCGGAAGGAACGGAACGGGCGTTCCGCTGAGCTGCTGGAATCTTTGATGGGGCATTCTGTGGATCCCACCGCCATGGTGGAGACGCTATCGCTTGCCGATCGCCAATGGGTCACCATAGCGCGCGCACTCATCCGTGCGCCCAAGGTCATCATCTTTGACGAATCGACGGCCGCCCTTGATCTTCCGGGGGCAGCCAGGCTCTATTCCGAAATGGAAAGATTGCGGTCCGACGGGGTGTGCGTCATCATCGTCACGCACCGCATCGCGGAACTGACTACTTTTGCTGACCGGGCCACGGTGCTCCGGGACGGAATCGACGTCGGCGTGCTAAGCGGCGACGAGATCACCGAAAGCCGCCTGATCGAACTGATGACAGGCGTCTCCGCCAAGGGCGGACTCGCGGCGGGCACACAGCATCATCAGCGGCTTTCCAACCATCCACAGGAAGATATCGTGCTTCGTGCCGAGGGCCTGGTGGCAATCCCAGGTGCCCGGCCGTCTGATTTCGAGCTTCGCAGCGGCGAGATCGTCGGCTTCGCCGGCTTGGACGGCCAAGGTCAGGCGGAATTCCTGCAGGCACTGACCGGAGTCCGTTCTGCCGCCGCTGGTACGGTGTCGGCTCTTTCGTCCGAAAGGGAAGTCCTCCCCATCACTTCACTGGCGGGCGGCATTGACGCCAAGGTCTCCTACATCTCCGGAGATCGCCGGAAGGAGGGAATCTTCCCTAACCTGAGCATCGCGGAGAACTTCGGCATGCCCCTGTACCGCCGCCACAGACGCAGAGGAATGATCGACCGGTCAGCGATAAGTGCAAAGTTCAAGGACATGTCCAGCACCCTGAAGCTACGGGCAGGAGCGCCATCGAACCCCATCACTTCACTCAGCGGCGGAAACCAGCAGAAAGTGTTGATCGGACGCGAGTTGGCCCAGCAACCGCGTGTTGTTGCCTTGAACGACCCCGCCCGTGGAGTCGATGTCAGGACGAAGCGGGAACTATACGCCCAGCTGGACACACTCGCGGGCACCGGAGCTGGAGTCATCTACCTGTCCACCGAAATCGACGAACTCATTGGCCTATGTGATCGGGTCGCAGTGTTCCGCGACGGCGCGTTGCTGGGCTGGGTCGTCGGGCAGCAAATAACTTCCGACCGGATCCTTGCGGGGATGTTTGGTCACTTGGAGTCCGATTTCGACGTCGAGAAAGCAATGGTGGAGCAATCATGAAGCCTCAAAGCCCATTCGGTAGGCTCACGAACCGCACGTCGTATGCCTTCGCAGCGTGGGGCCTGCTCATCGTTTTACTGATCGTGTGCGCAATTCGCGCACCCTACCTCTTTACCGCGAGCGGCATCGGGGGGCTACTGGTCTCTGCAGTACCGCTCGTTCTGATCGTCATGGGGTTAACCGTGACTGCCCTCGTGGGCAGCGGAGTCGATCTGTCCGCCGGACCACTGATGATCTTCATCAATGTCACCCTTGTTCGGGTCCTTTTCGATAATCAGATCGGCAGCCCGGCACTGGTAGTCGCATGGGCGCTCGGTATCGGCGTGCTCATTCAGGTCCTGCAGGCCGTGGTGATCACAGTTGCACGAATTGAACCGGTCATCGTCACGCTGAGCGCCTTCCTGGCGTTGTCCGGCATCAATCTGGTAATTCTCACGCAGCCGGAGGGGCAGGCTCCCCGCTGGCTGGCCGAATGGGGCGCGGGACGATCGGTTCTTGCCCCAATGACCATAGTGCTACTGGTGGCCATAGTGGGCTGGTGGGCGTTCTCGCGCTCTCCCTTGTTCACGAGCATCCGGCTGGTTGGCTCCAATCAGCGGACCGCCTTTGTCAGCGGTGTTCCAGTTGCACTGGTCCGGATTGTCGCCCACGGCGTTTCCGGGCTGCTCATCGGCGCCGGCGGTTTGGCCTACACCGGTCAGATTGCCTCGGGAAACCCAACCCAAGGCGGAACGTACACGCTTGCTGCCATAACGGCGCTTGTCTTGGGCGGCATCAGCCTCGCGGGCGGGCGTGGTGGCATCTTGGGTTCAATTCCAGGAGCCATTGCAGTCACCCTGATTTCCTTCACCCTGACGACCTTCTCGCTCGGGACGCTCGCCTCGTTCGTCGTGCAGTTGTCGTACGGACTCATCTTGGTACTCGCGCTGTTGATCAGTGTGATAATCCCTTCAGTATGGCGTAAACGCCAGGAGGCAAAGGCATGACAACCATCGAGACTGCACCCACAGAACGCAAGAGCACGATGCTCGGAAGAGTCTCGTCCCAGAAGAACATCATCCTCGGCTTGATTATGCTGGCTGGCCTCTTGATCGTGGGCGCCGCCACTGTCCAAGGCTTCCTTTCCGGCTCAAACATCCGGTCAATGCTCCTGTTGGGCGCATTCCTGGGCCTCGCATCGGTGGGCCAGACCTTGTGTGCGCTCCTTGGCGGCCTGGATCTGTCGATTCCATACCTCATCGGTTCCGCCAACATTGGAACCCTCTACATGATCAGCGCCGGCATCCCGGCTGGACTGGCCATCCTTATCGTTCTCCTTCTTGGCTTTGGAGTCGGCATACTTAACGGGCTCCTCAGCCTGCACCTCCAGAACCAGGCACTCATCGTGACACTGGGCGTTGGGTTCGCCACCGTGGGTGCAACCCAAATCCTGACCAGCGCAGGCGCGTCTAACGCCGGCGGCACCAGCGGCGTCGTGCCTGACTGGCTCGCCAATATCTCCTCCCTCGACGGTGAGACTTTCGGAATGCCCGTACCTCCCATCGTGGTCATCTGGATTCTTCTGGCGACCGCCCTCGTCCTCGTGATGCGATACACGTGGTTCGGTCGAAGCACCTATGCACTGGGTGGAAACCGGACAGCAGCGAGGCTGATGCTGATCTCCGAACCGCGCCGCTGGGTGACGGTGTACGCCATCAGTGGCCTCTTCTCCGCAGTCACGGGCGTTCTACTGCTGGGATTCACGGGCGGAGCCTTCGTCAGGGTGGGCGACCCGTACCTGTTCCTCACCGTCGCCGCCGTCGCGGTGGGTGGGACATCCCTCTTGGGCGGACGCGGTGGCTATGGCAGCACCTTGCTTGGTGTTCTAGTGCTCATCGCACTGACCTCCTTGCTGGTGGGTTATGGGCTGAACAACAATGCCCAGCAGTTCGTCCTTGGGCTACTCATCGTCCCACTGGTGGGTTTCTATGCACGCAACCCGCACATTCGCCAGCAAATCTAATGCGCCCAATGCCAAGGAAAATGACAGTGGATAAAGACCCGATAGCTACCCAACCGCCACAGCAGAGCAGACAGTGGCAAGCAGGAATCAAAGTGCGCCGGGAGGTTTTGGGCGATTCGTACGTCACCGAGTCCCTGGAACGCACAGCTGGTACGGAGAGCGAAGCACTCCAGACCCACATCACCGAAACGTTATGGGGGGCCGTGTGGACCCGGCCGGGTTTGGACAGGCGCAGCCGGAGCCTCCTGAACATCGGGATGCTCGTCGCCCTCAACCAACACCACGAACTTGCCGTACACGTGCGCGGCGGGCTCCGCAATGGGCTTATGCCTGTCGAAATCGTGGAGTCAATCATCCAAGCAACCGCCTACTGCGGCGCACCTGCCGGGCTCGCTGCCATGCGCGTGGTCCAGAAGGTCCTCGATACTGAGGCAGCTGCCGAAGCCGCTCCGAGCCGAGGCGCCTAACGCCCCGGTCGGTCGTTCCGACAGAACCGTAGAGCCGCCGTCGTACCGTGCAAGGTACGGCGGCGGCTCTTTGGCTTCGGGTAGGGGAACGGTTTGGAATGTCCGCGGGTCAGCCGCAAATATCGTCGCCTCCAGCCCAACCAAGGGTGCACAGTCGCGGCGGGGTGCAAAGCAACCGCCGAAGCCTGGATTAAGGCGCTTGTCACTATGCGTTAGAGACTCGCCTGCACGGTCTTCAGACTATTGTGAGCTCCACTTCTATGTTTCCGCGAGTGGCATTGGAGTAGGCACAGATCTGATGCGCCTCTGCAACGAGCGCCTCTGCGGTGGCACGGTCGAGCTTTGGAAGGGTGATTTCGAGCTGGGCTGCAAGACTATAGGCCCCGTTCGGTTGCTTCAGAAGGGTTACGTCGGCGACAACCTCTGAGTCCGATGTGTCAGCCTTCGCCCTCGTCCCGACCAGCTTAATTACCTGGTGGAAGCAAGCCGCGTAGCCGCCAGCGAAAAGCTGTTCCGGGTTTGTTGCGCCGCCGGCCCCACCAAGCTCTTTTGGGGTTCGAACCGGGGTGTCCAATAATCCGTCAGGCGATTGAACATGACCGTTTCGGCCATCTCCGAGCGCAACGGCTGTTGCTGTATACAGTTCGTTCATTCTTGTGTCCTTTTTCCTCATGACGGCACCTCCCCACCGCGGCGCGCCTGGCCTTGAAAACGGCCCCTCATTTTGTGGCAGCAGTGCGTTTACACCGGCACAAAGAAGTTCCGGACAGGAATCCTGCCCGGAACTTCTTCGCTTTCACTGGACTTATGGTTTCTTCCAGGTGAAGGGATCACTCGGGTTGGTGAAGAAAGCGTCAAGCTTCTTTCCGGTCAGCCACCCGTCGGCGGGCTCGAGCCAACCATCAGCGTTGGGGTCGCAGTTCGTTCCAAGCGTCTTCTTCACTTGGTCATAGCTGATAGGCGACACACTGAGCACGATGGACTGGATCTTTGGACCCTGCTGTTGAAGGATGCGCACCGCGGTTTCGATGCCGAGATCCATCTCGCCCTCGGGAGGCCAGATGTTGTAGCCCGTGGTTGCGAATTCAGGATGGTTGACCCAGTAGCAGGCCGCACCTGTCTCGCCGCCTATGTTGATGGGCACCACGGGTCGCCCTGACTGCTGGAGCGCCTGCAGGGCTCCGGTAGCCGACGCCGGCTGCGCGACAATGCCATCCAACTGGCCAGGGTGGGTCGCAAGGAACTTCTGGACCTCCGTCTTCGTCACCGGAGCCGACCACATGCCGTTGACAGAACCCACCTGCTTGATTCCCGGGTATTCCTTCAGCGCGTCTTGAACTCCGGATTCGAAGTCGATGGCATTCGTTGCGCCGGGAACGCCTTGGACGTCAAGAACATTGCCCTTGCCGCCTATCTTGTCGAACACGGACTTAGCGAAGACCTTTCCAGCCTCCCTATAGTTGGTGACAG
The DNA here is from genome assembly GCF_030209785.1 of Arthrobacter sp. efr-133-TYG-120. NCBI lineage: Bacteria > Bacillati > Actinomycetota > Actinomycetes > Micrococcales > Micrococcaceae > Arthrobacter > Arthrobacter sp. efr-133-TYG-120. Next base: position 114,801 of record NZ_JARVRI010000014.1, on the reverse strand, counting down.
CACTCACGCTGTAGGGGGAATCAACGTGCCCGCTCCAAGCGACAAAGGGGACGCCTTTGTCGTAGGCGTACTGAATCGATTGGTTGAGGGCCGTCTTGGCCGAGCAGCAGGCAATCAAAATGTCGACGCCTTGGTCGACGAGTTGCCGGATCTGCTGGTTCTGGACGGTGTCGTCTCCACCCGACTGAGCGACGATGACGTCCTTGATGAGTCCTGCCTTTTTGTATTTCGGCAAGACGTCATTCATAAGGTGGTTCATGGCGGTGGTTTGCCATGAGTTGCCGGCGTACGGACTTGCGTACCCGATGGTCCACGGTGGCGGTCCTTTTGGTTTCCAGCCCTCGACATACGGTGTCGGGCCGGTAAAAGCGTCTGCATTGACATACGCTTTCTGCGCATCCGCTGGAAGCGAGGATAGGGCGCTCTGCGATGTGGCCCCGGCACTGGCCGAGGACCCGGCCCCTGCAAAGTCGTTTCCGCTGCCGCATGCTGTAAGAGCCAACAAGCCGCAGAGGGCCAATGCCCACCCAGCGTGCCTCCGCCTTCCGCGACTGTTCAATCGACGCCGTGGTGCACGGGCCTGGTCTTCGTTGACCATTCTGCTACTCCTTTTTGATAGTCCGCTGCTGGGGCCAAAAATGACTCCCGGGTCCAACGGAGAATGCACGACGGCCGCTTTGTATTAATGACGAATGTACGACAATCATAACGAGCCGTTGGGTTGAGTATAGGAGTGAGGCATGCCACACGCAACAGTTTGTTGCCCCACTGGTGAACGCCGCCGACTCAAGCTTCGCCGCCCGGCCAGCGGTGCCCTCTCTGCGCCGGGCTGCAAGAGGCAGCACCATAGACGCCCGCCAACGTCAGATTGATGGGCTCTTGCATATTCTAGGATCGTCTGACATTCTGCCAAAATATAAGAATTGCTGAAGGCATCGACGACGATGGGAGCGCTTTGTGGCAGATCAAATGAAGGTCCATGTTCTTGAAACCGGAACCATGGAAGCCGATATGACGTGGCTACTCCTGAAGCCCGGTCGAATCATCGCTGACCGTCACGACAAGGAAATGAAGCGAGAATGGGGCGACATTCCTACTCATGCGGTCCTGATCGATCACCCAGAGGGAAAGATCCTCTGGGACACGGGAGTGCCGCGCGATTGGGAAAAACGTTGGCAGCCGAGCGGCTTCGTTGACTACTTCCCTGTCAAGGGCGATTCCGCCGGAGAATCCGACTACCTCGACTCGTCCCTCGCTCAAGTCGGGCTCGCCCCCGAAGACATCGACATCGTCGTCCTGTCGCACCTCCATTTCGACCACGCCGGAAACGCGCGCCTGTTCAACAATGGCAAAACCCGGATACTGGCGAACCGCAAAGAGCTCGAAGGCGTCCGCGGCATTACCGGAGATTCCCTCGGCGGCCACCTGAAGGTCGACTTCGACGGCTTGAACATCGAGGCAATCGACGGGGACACAACCATCGTGCCCGGGGTCAGCGTCATAGACACGCCCGGCCACACTTGGGGAACCATGTCCCTTATGGTTGATCTGCCCGAAGACGGCACCAAAATCTTCACCTCGGATGCTGTCTACCTCAGGGATTCGTTTGGTCCCCCAGCGGTCGGCGCAGCTATTGTTTGGAACAATCTCCTTTGGCTTGAGTCAGTCGAGAAAATCCGCAGGATCGCGGAGAAAACCAACGCCGAGGTGATCTTCGGGCATGATTCCGGGCAATTGAACGAGCTGCGACTCGCGCCGGCTGGGCATTACCAGTGATTCTCTACGATTTCCTCTGCGCCGGGGGGCATCGCTTCGAAGCCGGACTGACGTCGATGCTTTCGGAGAACCCATCGTGCCCGGCTTGCCAAGCCTCGACCCAGCGCCGACCTGCTGCCGTTCGGCTCCACGGCCGGGCTGATGCGGGGCCATCGCAGGCTGAACGTCCACGAAGCTGGGCGCAGACGAACGAAGGGGATCCGGAGACGGTTCGGGAGTGGCAGAAGGCCATCGAAAAGCGGGAAAAGCTCGAAGCTAAATACCCGGAACTGGCTGGTGACAACCGACCGGTCCTCGCTCATGAGGGCATCTTTGCCCGGAACCCACTGAGGGTGGGCGACGATCTCGGCGCGTCCATTTCCCAGGCTTCACGGGCGACGACCCTGGATCCCTGAGCCTCAGGCGGGGTTGGTTGCGAGTCGAAGCCCAGCCCTCGGGTGGAAAGGCAGGTCTTGACGGCGGCGAAAACCAGTAATGACCCGCAAGGAAATTCCTTGCGGGTCATTACTTCGTCCAGCTAGAGCGTGGACGTGTCGATGACGAAGCGGTAGCGGACGTCAGAGGCGAGGACACGTTCGTACGCCTCATTGATCTTGCTGGCCGGAATGACTTCGATCTCAGAACCCAGTCCGTGTTCGGCGCAGAAGTCCAGCATTTCCTGGGTTTCGCGAATACCACCGATCATGGAGCCCGCAAAGGAACGGCGGCCTGTGATCAGTGCGAACGCATTGACCGGCAGCGGCTCGGCTGGCGCTCCCACGTTCACCAGAGTGCCATCGAGGCTCAGCAACTGCAAGTAGGCGCTGATATCGATCGACGCACTGACCGTGTTGATGATCAGGTCGAAAGAGCCCGCGAGGGTCTCAAACGTCCTGGGGTCGCTGGTGGCGTAGTAGTAGTCGGCGCCTAGACGCAAACCATCTTCCATCTTCTTCAGCGACTGGGAAAGTACGGTGACCTCGGCACCCATGGCGTGGGCGATCTTGACCGCCATGTGGCCAAGTCCACCCAGTCCGACGACGGCGACTTTCTTACCGGGGCCGGCGCCCCAGTGTCGGAGCGGAGCGTAAGTGGTGATGCCTGCGCACAGGAGGGGTGCGGCGACGTCGAGCTCCAGTGCATCCGGGATCCGGACAACAAAGTCCTCGGTCACCACCACGTGGGTGGAGTAACCGCCTTGGGTGATGGTTCCGTCACGGTCCACGGCACCGTAGGTGCCGGTGTTCCCGGCCAGGCAATACTGCTCCTCGCCTTTAAGGCAATTGGCGCACTCTCCGCATGAATTGACCATGCAGCCGACACCGACACGGTCCCCGACTTTGTGCCGGGTCACTTCCGCCCCGACTTCAGTGACGATGCCGGCGATTTCGTGCCCCGGCGCGAGCGGATACGACTGCGGTCCCCAGTCGCCGCGGACAGTGTGGATGTCGGAATGGCAGATCCCTGCGTACTTGATCTCAATCAAAACGTCGTGAGGGCCGACGTCGCGCCGCTGGATTGCAGTGGGAACAAGGTCCTGGGTCGCGGACGGGGCCGCATAAGCGTTAACAGTAGGCATGATTCTCCTGGGTTGGTCACCAGTATTGGCGGGTGCGGAAATGATCAGATCGTTGACGTTAGTGTTGGCTTGCTGGTTCAGGGGGTGAACACGGCGCGGGCCGCAGCTTCGGGTGCGCTGGCCAACGAGTTGAGCTTGTTGACCGCCTGTCGTCGGCGGGTCCTTTAGTGCTTGCGTCGCTGCACGACGTAGCCATACTGGTCGGGCCAGCGGGGCTCAAGGCCAAGGGCATCGGCGGCTTGCTGCGGCCAGTACGGATTGCGCAGGAGTTCGCGGCCTAGGAAAACGGCGTCAGCCTGTCCCTCGGTAAGGATCTCCTGGGCCTGATGGGCGTCGGTAATCAGGCCGACGGCGCCGGTAGGGATGCCGGCTTGGTCACGAGCCTGAGCGGCGAACGGAACCTGGTAGTTCGGACCTGCCGGGATCCTGGCGTCACGGACCAAGCCACCAGTGGAAACATCCAGGAAGTCGACACCATGGGCGTGAAGCTCCTTGGCCAGGCGGACGGTGTCTTCGCTCGTCCAACCTTCGCGGAAATCGTCCTCATTCTCCGTTAGCCAGTCAGTGGCAGATACACGGAAGAAGACTGGCAGGTCCTCGGGCCAAACCGCCCTGACGGCGTCCACGACTTCGAGGGCAAACCGAATACGGTTTTCGAAGCTGCCGCCATAAGAATCGGTTCGCTGGTTGGACACGGGTGACAGGAAGGAGTGGATCAGATATCCGTGCGCTCCGTGGACCTCGACCACCTCGAAGCCCGCCTTCGCCGCTCGCTTGGCAGAGTCAGCGAAATCGGCGACCAGCTGTGCGATCTCCTTGACGGAAAGCTCCTGCGGAATAGGCAAGCCCTCGAAGGGCTCCGCGCTGGGAGCGACAGCCTGCCAGCCACCGACACCCTGGGTCATGTAGCTGTCGGATAACCACGCCTTATCCGTGGAGGCCTTCCGCCCGGCATGGGCCAGCTGGATGGCCGGCACAGCGCCGTGAGAACGGATCGCGGCGGCAACGCGTGAGAAGGACTCCTGCTGACGGTCATTCCACAAGCCCAGGTCCCACAGGCTGATACGTCCGTCGGGGCGAACGCCCGTTGCTTCAACCATAACCAGGCCGGCTCCGCCGGCAGCGCGGCTTGCCAAGTGTGTCAGGTGAAAGTCCGTGGGCACACCGGTCTCAGGCCCTTCAGAGGCTGCAGAATACATACACATCGGGGCCATCCAAACTCGATTCGGAATCTCCAGATCCCTAAGTTTCAATGGCGCGAAAAGACTGCTCAAGGGAAAGCTCCTTGTCTTGGGGCTGATGGAGGGCGAGCACCGGCGTCGTGCACCGACTTACAGTAATACGATAATCCTCGTAGTACGGATTTTGTCAAACTACGACGTTCATCGTACTTTTAAATGCACGCATCGACAGAGAAGGAAACCCATGCCGCCTAGGGAAGAATCAGCGGGAGCCGGGCGTTCGCTGAATCACCCGAAACCGGAAGAGATTCGTATTGAGAACGTGCTTCACGCACTATCGGACCCCATCCGATTGCGCATCGTACGAGAGCTGGCCGACAGGCACGAGGACATGGCCTGCGTGGCCTTCGGACTTCCAGTCAGTAAATCGACGTCCACGCACCACTTCCGTGTGCTCCGAGATGCTGGCGTCATTCGGCAGCAGTATCACGGCACGTCCCGCGTTAGTGCGTTGCGATGCGACGATCTGGAGACCCGGTTCCCTGGCTTGCTTGCCGCCGTGCTGCAGTCCGCGAATCGTGCGGTGGAGTTGGGGTCGACCCGCTCTAACGTGCCGCGCCTGTAATCAAGACCGGGAATCGACTACCAGCATCCGAATTCCCCCTTTGCGCGTTCGGCGACATATCCGGGATCATCAAAATGATAGACGCCGCGAAGCCCAGGCCCCGGGAACAAGGTGGATCGAGACGTGAGCCACAGGAGGGCATCACCTTCGGACCATGTGTCCCCCCTGACTACTTGGAAGAGGCGCTTGATCGTTTCCTCGGCTAGCGACAAGGGTTCGGGCGGCGCCGGGATACCAGGCGCGGACCCCATGGTGCCTCGCCCTGCCCAGCGGTCGCGGTCCCCGCCCGCTTGAATCCGGGTCAGGGCTTCAAGCAGGCCTGCATCCTCGATGGAGGACGGTCCTGGTTCGCCATTTCAAGATCGGCCCGCAGGTCAGCCACGAATTCGAAGAACGACTACTCACTGCCGCTGGCGCGCCATTTCTGGGCCCCACGGAACATGATCTGTGCTATCCATCCAACGCCTCGGGGCGAGATGAACTCTCCCAGTCGGCTGGTCTCAGCCACTTTGCGTGGAGCGTCAGTCGCGCGGACGCATGAGTGGCGGGTTGAGTACGGCCCGCGCCGGCTGACCAACCGAAAGACGGGCTGCCTCAGCGAGGCGGAAAAGCGCCGCGGGGCGCCCGGCATCCCCCGCTGTCATCCTTCCAGTGTCTTCCAGAAAGCCGGGCGTACCGGTGGCTTTACGGTGGAAATTCCGGGGGTCAAGACGCGTACCCCACACGGCTTCATACACGGCGCGGAGCTGCGCGATGGTGAATTCCTCCCCGCAGAAGGCTGCTCCAAGGGGCGAGTACTCCAGTTTTGATTTCGCGCGCTCCAGGGCGTCGGCGAGGATCCGCTCGTGGTCGAAGGCGAGCTTCAATTCACCATCCAGAACCTGGTTGACCGGGTACCAGGCGGCGTGTTCGGCGTCGCTCCCGGCGGACAGGACCGGGAAGTTGGGCGCGAGGAGCAGGTGGGCGACGGTGAGCACCTCCCCGCGCGGGTCGCGGTTCTGCGGGCCGTAACTTCCGAGTTGCTCGAGATGGCCCGGGATCTGCTCGACGCCGGTTTCCTCCGCCAGTTCCCGTGCCGCCGCCGTCACCAGGTCTTCACCGGCCAGCACGAACCCGCCCGGCAGGGCGAGAGCGCCGCGGAACGGCGTGATGCGGCGGGTGATCAGCAGAACATTCAGGACGTCCTCGGAAACAGTGAGGGCGACGACGTCGACGGTCACCGGAAAACGCGCGGGCGCCGGGTATGACTTGGGCATGGACCCATCCTAGGTAGTTATCGTCACCTTGACAATAAATCGGCATCGAGCTTATCGTTTCATTATCGTCAGATTGACGAGAATATTGAGCGGTTAGGAGAATCCCATGGCCAGCATCAAGCGCTACCCCTGGATCAGCCACTTCCTGGGCAGCCCCACCGGCTACGTCGTCCACTTGCAGAAAGGCACGGTCAGGCACCAGGGCGTGGGCCAGGCGTTCTGGTACCGTCCGGTGAACTCCGTGCTCAGCGAGGTCCCCGTCGATGACCAGGAACTGCCCACGCTCTTCCACGCCATCACCCGCGACCACCAGGACGTGAGCGTCCAGGCCAACGTGACCTACCGCTTCATCGACCCCGTCGCCGTGTCCACCCGGCTCGACTTCGCCCTCCAACCCGCCGGCCCCGGGCCAGGCACGGCGCAGGCGACGGGGAAGGAGCAGGTCGCCACGATCATCGGCCAGCTATGCCAAAGCCACGCGATCGACCAGATCGCCACCACCACCCTCGCCCAGGCCCTGGAACGCGGGGTCAGCCAGCTCCGCAGCGTGCTGACTGACGCCCTCCGTGCGGACGCCCGGCTGGCGTCCACCGGCATCGAGATCCTCGGGGTGCAGGTCCTTGCCGTCCGTCCGGAGTCCGACGTCGAACGCGCCCTGCAGACGCCGGTCCGGGAACAGCTCCAGGCCGAAGCGGACCGGGCGGTGTACGAACGCCGGGCCGTCGCCGTCGAGCGGGAACGGACCATCTCCGAGAACGAAATGGCCAGCCAGATCGAACTGGCCACCCGCCGCGAACACCTCGTCGCCCAGGAAGGCGCCAACGCACGGCGCGAAGCCGAGGAAAAGGCCGCCGCAGGACTCATCCAGGCCCAGGCCTCCGCCGAAGCCCAAGGCATCAACGCCACCGCCGAAGCCAACCAGATCCGGCTCGTCGGCGAGGCGGACGCGGCCCGCGAGGCAGCCACGATGGAGGTCTACCGCGGCATGGAACAAGCCACCCTGCTCGCACTGGCCCTGCGCGAGGCAGCCGGATCCCTGCCCAGCATCGGCAACCTCACCATCACCCCCGACCTGCTCAGCGGCGCCCTCGCCGGACTCTTCCAGAACCCGGCCGGCGACGCTGTCCCCGCCGCGGCCGGGGCGGCGTCCGGCAGTACCGGCCGGGCCGGGAAGTAGGCTACCGTCATGCCCAACCCCCGCCTCGTCATCGTCCACCGGCGCACCGAACTGCAGGAACTCCTGGACCGGCACGCCACCCGCGGGCAAGCCGAATTCTTCCTCCGCACCCGAGGCCGCACCATCCAGGAAGTCCAAACCCACCACGACCGGTTCACCGCGGCCCTGGGAACCATCCGAGCCGCGGTCCCGGCCGAATGGCGCCACGCCGACGTCGAACGCGCGGACCTCAGCCGCTTCCTGTTCACCACCGAGGACATCATCGCCGTCGTCGGCCAGGACGGACTCGTGGCCAACACGGCCAAATACCTCAACGGCCAGCCCGTCGTCGGGATCAATCCGGAGCCGGGCATCAACCCCGGCGTCCTCGTCCGGCACACCCCCGACGCAGCAACCAAACTGCTACAAGACACCGCCACCGCCAAGGCGGCGGAGCACCTGTCCTGCCAGGAACTGTCCACAGTGACGGCACGGCTCGACGACGGCCAGGAACTCTCCGGACTCAACGAGATCTTCATCGGGCACGCCTCCCACCAATCGGCCCGGTACCGGCTCACGGCCCCGGAAGGGCAGACCGAACGCCAGTCCTCCTCCGGACTGATCGTCTCCACCGGAACCGGCGCCACGGGCTGGTGCGCATCGATCGCCCTCGAACGCGGAGGACGCAACCTGCCCGCCCCGACGGATTCCCGGCTCGCGTGGTTCGTCCGCGAAGCCTGGCCCTCCCCGATCACCGGAGCCTCCCTGACCGAAGGCACCCTGGAAGCGGGACAGGCACTCCGGATCACTGTGGGCTCCGATCAACTCGTGGTCTTCGGAGACGGCATGGAAGAAGACCGCCTCACCGCATCCTGGGGCCAGGAAATCGCTGTCCACCTGGGCGAACGACCACTCAGGCTCGTGGCGTAAAGAAGCGTTACCGGCGCAACCCCTAGCGGCGCACCTGTCGACTGGCCCGGGATCGTTTCCGCCCGGGCGATCGTCCATGAGGCTTGCTTTCACTCGCCGTCAAGGGCCCCGGAAGTATAAAGAATATAAAAGGTATGAAAGGTATAAAGGCGTATAAAAGGTCCAACAGCGACAGGAGTGGATCCGCCCATCAAAGTGAGGGCAGCGGCGGCTGAAATTGCCGCACCGGATGAACGCTGCCAGCCGTTCACTCCGGGCCTGGACGGTCTGCCCGATGCGGCCATTGCCTCAATGACGTTGGCGGTGTCAGCGCCCGGTACGGTGTGGAGATCCACGCGGGGCCCGGCAGTGACCGACGCGAAGCAGGCACTCGAGGCGGCTGCGTTGATCGGGCACCCTAGGTGGCGTCAACGTCGTGACCGGACCACTGGGCGCACCGGTCCGAACAAGCCTTGGTCGGATTCGAAGCACAGCAGGTTCAGCCTTGGATTCTGAAGGCTTTCACCAGTGTGGACACCTGATCTAGGTACGTGAAACCGCGGCAAAGCGCTGCCCGGACGATCTTCTGGGCTGTCTTTTCGAAGTCTGCAGAGGTATGCAGTCTCGCTGGCTCAAATGCCAAGCTCTTTCCTTAGCTCACCGGCCGGGCGCGAGGGCCGATCGGCCTCAACCCAGGCTTTGGCTGCGGCGATGTCCTGGGCGGTTTCGTACGCTTCCAGCGCCTCGGCATCGCCGACGCTGATCACGACGGCGACCAAACGGCCGTTTCGGGTCACGCCGATTCGCTCACCGCCGTAGCTCACCCGTCCCACCACGTCGGACAGGTGGCTTCGAAGCCCCCGTGTGCTTATTTCTCTCGTCACGGCTTCCATGCGCCCCACGATACTCCGGCGTCTACTGCCCGATGGAGCGCTTGCAGCTGTCCACGAGATCCTTGCACCTGATCAATACCGGAGCCACGCGGCCTCGTCACCCACCGTGGTGAGGCTTGTCGCGATCTGCCGGAGCATCCTGTCAAAGGCGTCGGTGCACAGATGGTCGATTAGGGAACTCTCGGGCACAAGTACACGGGTTGCAAGGAAGGCCCCGCAAGCTTCCGCGCTCTGCATGGTCTGGAGAAGCAGTTGGTCTGCGGAAATGTCGTTGCCGATCCGCCCCGGCGGGACGGCAACCTCAGGCCGGATCTTGCTGATCGGAAAATTCGACACGGAAATCTCATCACTGGGAACACCGACAACGGTCGCCAATTGTGCAAAGCGCCTTTGCACAATTGACCTACCGGCTGCTATGGCGTTCGGTGAGACACAGCGGGACCACGGGACGCCAGCGGCCAATCGTTAAGCAGCGATCAGGGTCTAGGCTGGTGGGCATGGAAGACGTTGTCGTCGATACCGCCGGCGGCCGGAATGACCATGCGATGGTGGGTCGGATGTTCATCCCGATGACTCCGGATACTTTGCTGCCGCGGCTTCAGGGATTCGAGCCGTTCCTTCCAGGGTCACGGCCCGTGGACCTTCTCACCAACGGTGATGCTTCCCATTGCCGTTGGACGACTTCGGATCATTCGACAGGGTGTATTCCGCTGACGGGAGGCAAGATTAGTGGAGGAAAAACCATTCCTGACCAAGGACGACGTACTTCGCATCCGGGCCACTGTCGACGGGGACTATGAACGCGACGTGAAGAACCTCACCGGCGATACGACGGATGACCTCGGGCCCATCCAGGTCGCACCTCCGGCACCGGAAACCAAGACGCCGTCGGGCGAAGCCCCATAAGGATGCCGGGTAGACGGCCGACAGGCCGGGACCCTAGCCAGCCCGACCGGCGCTGGCAAACCGCAGCGGCTGCACATGCGGACTCCGGACTGCGGTCAGTCTTGGTTATGGTGTGATCATGGCCATGACGGACGAACACCGGCTGAGCTCGCGAAGGACCGCCGAGATCATCAGTCGCGAGCTGGCGAACGGAGACCTTGATTTCGCCTTCCGGATCATGGTCACCGCCATCGATGACTTCCGTCATGCATCACCGTCGAATCATGAGGATTTCCTGATAGCCCCGGGCTCCACCGGATCCCTGCGGTGGGACACGCTGCTTGCCGCGGTCATTGGCCGCGAATGCGATCGGCTCGGAATCCCCAAGCCTCCTTGGACGCAACCCAAGCCGCTAGAGGACGAGTGGGTGGTCACGGTCCTGCCGAACGCCACCGAGCGGTGGCTGGCCAGAATCAAGTCCGGCACCCCGGTCGAGTTCTCCCGCCTGGGCCTCTGGATCCATGCCCGCGATCTGGAGAGCAGGTAACGCGGCCCGTCTGCGTCAGGCCCTTTGCGCTGGCGGGGTGTCGATCCGGCGGTGACGATGACGTGCCAAATCGCGTTTCGTTAGGTCTTCGGCTCGGGTCCGCTCTTGGCCGGGAGCTACGCGCGGTCTAGCATGTGACACAGAGGGGCCGACGGTAGCCTATCCAATCGACCCTTCGGATGTGGAGCGTCACTAACGCCAGTAGTGGTCAATAATTCTGACCACTGAGGGCATCAGGGCCGAGATGAGCACCGCACAGGTTGTCAGCCAGCGGCGGGCTTTCTCGGCCCTTCCGGCGAGTATCCGGCTGGAGGTTCCTCACCATCTTCCAGTCTCGAGCCCGAAGTCCTGGAATCAGTTGCGGTTCGCTGCCCATCATGATGCCTTCGTTTCAGGTTTCCCGTGGGTAGCCAAGTGATTTCCTCGCGAAATAAAGGAAGATCGCCCCTGGATCCCGTGCGTCCGGGCAAACCCGGAAGGCCAGCTGAGCCGTGCCCCGCGCAAAGCCCGTCAGGCCAACCTGTTAATTAGCTCCTTACTTACCGCTACCGCCGCGCCCGGTTCTTCACCTGCAGGGGTGGCTTTCACGTCCGCCGCTCACGATGACCGTGGCGAAAAGCCAACCGGGAAATCGGACGAGCGAATCGGCGGCAAGAACCTCCGAATCCTCGACGGCCGTTCGGGCGTCGAACGCTGCAAATGCTGATTCACCTAAATGATGGCTTCAGATCAAACTGCCCGTTGACGGATCCTTCGCCCGGCGTCGCCGGCTCGGTCGTGCGGCAGCTCACCCGTCAGCTTGGGACGAACTTTCTCGTCGCAGGCCGTGGCATCGCTTAGGCTCGCTGAGAGTACGGCCAGGTGTCATTCCGTCCCCTTCGACTCCGGTTCAGCAGTTTGTGCGACTCGTTTGGCGTACTTCGGCAACAGGTAGGTGTTATGGGCATCCTCAACTGTGATTAGACCGGCGCGCAGGTCCTGCATTGCCGCAGCTAGATCGCGTGGCGAGGGAATTCCGGAAAGGGAGAATGCAAAGGCAGACTCCCCGTACAGCGATTTGTCGCTTGTGAACTGGTTGAGAAAGGCAATTGTGTCTTCTACGGTTTCAGCCCAGAAGCTCGCGAACCGCAGACGACGAAATGCCATATAGGGCGAAGTCACCGAATCGCCGAACGTTCCACGTGCATCCCAGCCAACTGGAGCCGTCGTTGAAGCTACCGCGAGGTTCTGAGTTTCCACCTGTTCCGAGAACGTGTATCCCTTCCAGCCGAGACGATCCGCGCCGCCGAACATCTTCACGTCGTCGACCTGTCTCAACTCCTTGATGGTCTTCCGCCACTTGGATCGGTTTGCTTGGCGCATTTCGGCCTGGCAGATGCGACCCCTTGGGATGGAAACTGGCGCGGCACTTTCCGCAGTCGCTACCTGCAACACGTCGCCCCGACCACTGCTGAGCACTGACCATCTCGGAAGGTAACCAAATGACGGCATTGATGTCCCTTGTTGGTCATCGACTTCCGCCCGCTGAAAACGACGCCGCGACTGCTGTGCGGTGTTGTGCTCCTCCGGAAGTAAATGCAACTCCAGCAGCATGCCCTTGCCGTCGACGGACTCTTCGAGCAGCCGGTCAACGAAGGAAAAGAAAGGATCGGTAGGGTCGCGATCGACGCCGCGATCATTGAAGTCGTTCAAGAGCGCGAAGAGCGTCTCCGAGGCGACCTCCATATCCGCACCCTGAGCTACCAGAGACACCTCGTAGGCGTAGCGCTGGTTCCGAATGTCATCCTTCAGCATCCCGACATAGAAGCCGTCTCGATCGAGCTTTTTACGCTTCGCTGAAAGGCGATCGGAGTAGTGGAGCATTGACGGGTACGCACTCACCCTTTCCGTCAGCGTTTCGGACCTACCCATCGGAGCCTTCCTTATCGAGGTCATAGTGACGGAGGTACTGTTCGACTCCGCTCGGAGCGGCGGCCCCTTTGCCGATAGCCTGAGGACGAAGCCAACGTGCGTAGAACATGCCCTCGAAGTGTCCGAGACGCACGGCCCGGAGAAGACGCAATGCGTCCTCACCTAGCGGAGGTAGCGAACTGCTGGTAACGAACTGATCGCCGAAGCCGCCCAAGTCGAACAGCCTGCGTGGAACGCCCAACTGGTCCAGAATCTGGTTGGCACGATTCTCGATGTTGGTACGTTCCACTCTCCCGGGTGTGAGGCTGTAGACGGAAGATTCGGAAGACAGGGTTGCAGCCGCACGGCCAAGGATCTGGGTGGCTTGATCGGCGTTGGAGAGCAGCTGCGACCAGCGCGTCCCGAACGGTGCGAAGATGCCGTCATTTTGCGTCACCTTCGAGAGTACGAGGGCAATGCCGCTGAGCTGCATGAATCTGACGTACGGCTCGGAAACGTAGGAGTTGATGACACCTTGGTCGTGGCGCCGCACAGTTGCAAGTAGGCGCCGGGTGGCTAGGTCGCCGGTCCAATACAGCAGGGAAACCTTCTGCTGAAGTTCGCCAAGATCACCGGGATCCCGGTCGAGGACGCGTCTGACCAGATTCTCATGCGCCGTGTAGTAAGCCCACCCGAAATGGTCGGGACTATCTGATTTGGGCGTCGAGTCAACTGTCGCCGCCAACCTAGCAATGGGCAACTCGAGCAGATTTCCGAGCGTCTGCGACCGTGCCTTGATGGCATCGATATTCGTATCCGGCCACCGGTCGTCTCGCTCTAGGTGAGATGACTCGCAGGTTGCAAGCAGTTTTCCGGCCGACTGAAGCGTCGTCTCGAGCTTTTGCGTCAGTTCAAAGGCGCGACTTAGCGCTGCGCCTGCCGCCCAGGTCTTCGACTTGCCAAGGTCGAGGACCCACGGCCAGATCTCGTTCTCCAAAAAGGTCAACAACTGCTCGAGCTCATCCATGGTCTCTGAGGCGAGGACCCGTGCAACAAGCTGCCGGAGGGCATTGTCAGGCGTCACTCGTTCGCCCTCAATGTTCATTTCCGTGGCCAACGCCATGCGCAGATCCGAGAGGATCTGAAGCAGAGTCTTGCCCGCCGCCGGTTGCCTCGTGTCGTTGACAATGAGTGTGGCCGCACCAGCCAGCACCTGCTTCATTCTCTTGAAATAGTCGATATAGCCCAGACACCCGTCGAGCGCCTCAAGTAGAACGAAGTCCGCGAGGTTGTGTGCGCTCACCTCGCCGGGAAGAGCAAAATGCTGCTCTCTCGACAAATGGCCAGCCACCGGATCTGAACGAGCCGTTGAGAGATCGATGGACCCCCTCTCTAGCGCGTAGTTGCTAAGGATAGTCATCGGCGCGAACGTCGTCGATGTGATCCACAGTCGGAGTTCTTCGAACTGACCGAGAGTCCCGATTATTCGCGAGAACGGAGGTAACCCTCGAAGCGCACTTTCGAGCGAGCGGATATCTCTGGCCGTCAGGAGTCGCTCGATGAGGTTGGCGATCCGGCGCTCGAACCAAAGCTCATCCACTACCTCGCTAGCCGCGAGCGTCGTGCCCGTTGCAAGTGCGATACCTACTTCCGAGTGAGACGAAAGAAACCAGTCCTTAGCTTGTAGGCGGGTTGGGCTCCAGTCAGGAAGGGCCCGGACGATGTGCTTTCGGCGCGCATAGCCTTCCCAGACCAGGCGAAGGTGACGAACGGCTACACCGATTCTTGGGTCGTAGCTTGCTTCAATCCCGCGATCACCAGCGCGTTCATGTTCCCTATCCAATATCAAGGTCACAAGGTCGTCGAGCGCGTCCAGGTTGTCGCGGATCTTTTCGTTCGCCCGCCGAATTCTGAGGTCCGATGTGCTCTTTCGATTCCCCAGAAGGTAGGCCCGATGCGTCCACCTATTAAGGTTCCTTCGGATCTGAGGGAAGAGGGACGTCGGCTCAAGCAGCACAAAAAGCGTCACCCAGATGCGTCCGAACGACAGCACAACAAGAGCGGCAGACAATCCCGAAACTACGAGAGTTAGGTGCGTCGCATCGAATCCCGCCACCTTTAGACCAAGCGCGAAGGCGGTGTAAACCACGGCCTGGGTGAAGAAGACCACGTACCACCGCGATTCCGGCTGGCGCACAATTTGGTCCCGGAGTTTGCGCGTCGCGTCCCTGTAGCTCGTCGACACGACGAACGTCACTGTGGCGAAGTAAACCGCCACGAAGATTCCGGCCACGCTGATGGCTGCTGTTGGCAGTGCTGCCGGGTCGACACCCGACGGGACTGGCGAGGTCAGCCAGTGGCCAAGGCCCCTAAACCACTCGGGGACTGAACCGCTCAAAGCATGCAACTGACCTTGAAGCCCGGTTACAGACTGCGTTACCAAGATTGCCGCCAATGGCACCATCAAGAGCAGAGCAGCCCCCGCGAGAGATCGCCCACCAAGGCTGAGCAAGCTCGAGAACTCGGTTAGGCGAGACATGGCGCCCACGCCAACTTCGGTCAGGTGAACCCTGCTCGATTTGCTGAATGCACGAAATCGCCAGTAACGCTTGGACTCCATTGCCCGAAGCCTGAAACGGAGGAAACGCGAACTCACCGGCATCTCAATGTACTCGCTCGGTAATCGCGTGGACTGGGCGTCACATCGGCCTCGCCAAAACTTGCTATGAAAGAGAGCCCCACCGGGCCAGACTTCTCCAACCACGGCCAACCGGGAATTAGAGCGGTTGCGTTTGCGGTGCAGGCCTCGTCACAAGGGCTGAATTGGGGTGCCGGCGACATATTCAAAACCTGGGTGAGGGGCATTCGTCGATTGTGCCACGAGGCCAGAGTGAAACCGTGTGGCTAAGCGGCCCGCGATCTATGGAATCCCTCTTTGGATGGCGGTTGCATCGGGGCCATCCGCGCGGGCGGCCGTTTGACGGACGGGCCTGGGCACCCTGTCTGCGGACCTTCCACCTCCGTGCATGCCGCGTCGGTTAGAGTCTTGCCATGACGGCTGGGGGTGCGGCCGTTGAGCCTTTGATACCTATCAAAAACTTCACGACGGACTCGGGGGCACACAGGTCATCAAAGTCCTGTCCATCGCTGTGAGGGCCGGGGTTACCCTCGGATTGCTGGGCGGCAACGGCCGGAGGCGCAATCTGATCCGAAACCTTGCCGCGCCCCGAGGCGACGACGCCACGCCCGTGGATGTGACTCTTTGTCACGTCGGCTCGCGAAATGGGGCCAAAGATAAACGTCCTACGGTGGCCCGAAATATTTGACACGATCAGCGGCACCGACGGCCGCGCTTCGGACGAGTTATGTCAGGGAACGAACACAACGGCATTTGGCGGTTTCTGCCTACCCACCAGCTGCCCACCCTGACGGAAGCGCATCCGGCGTAAATGTCCTCGATATTGAGCACTCCGCTAAGGCAACGGAGGGCTTGTGTGACCCGAAGCGCTTCTGAGCGTCGAGACTCTCGCCATCCGGGGCAGCGGATGGGGGCACGACGTCAAAAGGAACCGTCGGTTTTGACTTCAACCGCCGCCCAGCTCCTGCGCGAGACGGTCGAACTCAGCCGTAGTGTCTGGCTACAGTGCTGCCATGCCGCAGGCTGATGGAAAATGTTCGATCAGTCATAGCGGAGCTTTGTGGCCTTGAGTCCAAAGTGGCGGGCACGAAATGCCATTGCCGAATCATAGGTAACGACAAGTACTTCCCTTGAAAATGGCTGAAGGGTGAGTGCACGATCGATGATTTCGGAGTCTGCGTCATCCAGCGCACCGTGTTCCAGGTCGTTGTTGAGAAGCCGGATGTACACCGCGCTGCAGCCATCCGGTACCGAGCGTTTCGCCAAGTTGGTGACGGTGTCCGGCTGGAGGAGACCATCCAACGTCTTCAGCGCGGCACGTGCGCGGGTTCGTAGAGGTGTGGTTCCGTCTGCAGACTTCTGGTTGCTGAGTTTTTGGTTATCCAGCTCGTCAACCACGGCGATGGGAACCACCAGGAGCAGGTCTCGGTTCGGGTGCAAGTCAAGCCTTTCATTCCACGGAAATGCGCTTAACTGGTCGTGATGCTCGTGGAGGACATTGGTATCGAGCACGGCGACAACTGGGGCATCCAGGTTCTTCCAGAGGTCCAATTCCTGTTCGAGAGACTTGATTGCGGCGTCGAATTCGGTGATTCGTTCGCGGACTTCGGTTCTTATGACACTCACCAGAAGGCGGTCGGTCTCTTCGTTTACGCCAAGCACATCCATGCTCAGCAAGGTCCAGTAGCGATGGCTGGTCACGAGGTGTTCAAGTTGTGCCTGCCGAATTTGACCGCGAAGCAGTCGCGAAGCTTCATTGGTCCAGTAGATATAACGCTTGCGCCATTCAGACGGTTGATCGGGGCCGCTCTGGATGTTTTCCAATTCGCCGCGAAGGTGGCTCAGGGACGTCAAGACGCTCCCCGGTGAGGCAGTAGCGCGCAGGCCGGTCATGGACGCCATTATGCCCGATCACGCTGCGAGAGGATTGGGCCCGAGGGAACTTGCCAGAAACGGCCTCCCATCTTTTGTGGGGAGTGGCAGGGTGTACTCCTTGTCCACTCAGCTAAGCATAGAGCGTGTGTGGTGGTCACGAGTCCGGTGTCTTCTTTCGGAAAGGCCCGTAGCTCGCTGGCCATGTTTCGCGGCAATCCGGTGGCCGCCGCGCTGCAGAGAGGCTTCTTAGCCAGCCAACGATCTATCTAAGGACTGTTCATGACAGACCGGAAAAGTCCCTTTCCAGCTTATCTACGAGCCGTTTCACCTCTTTGCGAAACACCCGGTCCACCGCATCGTCTTTGAATGCCTCGGCTTGATCCATCCCAAAAACCTCGATCAGGACTCGTCGCTTCTGCTCTGGGGTGTAGTTGTTGAAGTTTGGGACGTACGGGTCATCGCCATCGTCGCCGGAAGTGATGGACCAGTAGGTTCGTGTGAATGTTTTGGGTTGGAAATCTGGGGGTAGACCGAATCGTCTGGCAAAATTCTGGACTGTGGCATCGAGGCTCTTGAGTATCGAGACGTCAGTTATTTGTGAAAAGTAGTGGAGCCACCCCCTCCTCTGATTATCAAAAATGCATCCCGTGATTACAAGGTTCAACTTCCATTGGCATTCCGACAGTGCTTTCGCCCGTGATGGATCTCCTGGCGGCATTCCGGCAGTTTCGTATTTGTATCGAGTGAAGACTCGGGCGATAGACGACTTCAGCTTGCTGACGCTTTCTGCCCTCACCGTGATCCGGTTTGGCGCGAAGACATAGCCCAGGTAGTCAAATGAGTGAGCGATAAGTCCGATTTTTGACTTTGAACCTGTCGGACGAGGTTCATGCACTGTCAGAGCGATTGCTGCGCAGGCGGCCGTGACTTCCCGGCAAATTGCCTCGGTGTCGCCCGAGGCGCAAAGGATGATGATGTCGTCGACATACCGGATGTACTTCATCGTTGCGACGCCGCAAAATTGATTGTCGATCCGCAGCATCGCAACCTCGGCAAGCAGGTTTGAAACAGGCAGACCCTGCGGGACGCCCCTGGTGGCCTGGCCGTCGAGCCTAGGTGCGCTGTCGGGAAGGGTCGGTGTCTCGATGGCGCCCTGAATCAGTGAGAGGATCTCAGGTTTTCGAACCTTCCTCCGGACGGCGCGCATGATTGCCTCGTGCGAAACGCTCGGGTAGAAGTTCTGTACATCGAGGCGGATGAAAGCGTCGAAACTGTTCTTTTCGAGGGATTTTCGTAGTTCTGCAACTTTCTGTTGCGCCACCTTCCCTTTGGTTTCGGGAAAGATCTCCTGAATAAGGAATGCAAGCGATTTGAGGACTATACGGTCTCGGGCCGCGGGGATGGACAGGATTCTCGGGTTGCGATGAGCACCCTTCGACATCAGGAGCTGCCGGTAGGAGGTGAAGGAATAGGTGCCTTTTCGTGTCTTGCGCGAAATCAGGCGACAGACGTCGTCGATATTTCCTTCCAACGCCGACGCGACGACGCCGTCCCGGCCCCTGGCCATTCCGTGACGGACGTTCGCCTCGTATGTCCTTCTGAGATTCAACGGCGCGGTCACTTCGCGGAAGACTCGACTCGCTGGTCGGTCACTAGCTCGCATGAACGACCCATAGGACGAAGGGCACGAGAACGAGAACCGGAATTATGAGGCTGATGAAGGGAACAGCGGAAAGTGCAAAGTCCGTGACTATAGCCCAAGAGACGGGGTGACTTTTGATCGCTCTCTGATAATCACTTTGGTTGTGATTTTCGGACTCATCCAATAGGTCGTTGTAACGATTGAGAAGCGCCCGAGCCTGGACGTCGCTCGGGTTTTCATCGCTCAGACGCAGGAGCTCTACTTCCGAAGAAAGCCTTTGGAGCCTGCGGTAGTTGTTGAAAAGGTCGCGGCTTCGCGCTCCGTAGTTCAGCCCCGCGACCACCAGGGAAATAACGAGAGACAAGACGGCCAGACAAACGAAGAGAGCCGGTCCGGCATCCCCATACATTCGCACGTTGGCCAAGAGGCCGACGGACGCGATGGTTGTGGCAACCGTGAGGGACAGAAGCGAGGTATTCCACGCTTTATCCCGGAGGGCCAGCCGCTGTGAGGCGTACATGCGGCCTTTGTAAGACGTGTATGACCGAGTTTCGAGTTTTTGTAGTGCCCCCACGCTCTCCCCATCCTTTTGAAGGTCCGGCCGCTCATCGGATGGTCCGAAGCGTCCTGCTATCAATCAATACCCGCACGCGAGCACACCCGCGAAGGTGAACGACATTCGTCGTTGGTTATCAGTTCTGCCCACAGTCTCGTGAGCAAGCGACCGGACCACGGAGAACTCTATAGCAAATGTCCCACCCTTCACCGGACTGCTCCTCCCGGTAATCGCGGCAACGCGGACATATTCGTCAACCTCGCCTCTCCCATCCACCCAAGTCAGAAGCCAAACAGCCACCATTTCGACCCGCCTCGAACCTGAATCTGTCATGTTTGGCGACCGCCGGGGTCGCCACCGATCTCCCAGTTGGCGTCTGGTTGTCCCTAAGCGGCGGTCCCGGTGAGAGGTTCTCTCTGCGCCGCACACATGGACGCCATGACGAAAACATGGACGCTGATTCAGCTGGTTTGCAAGGCCCTCTATGGGTGGGAGCTGCCCGATCTCCCGGTGGAGTCCGACGATATGGAAGTGCCGACCGGGAAAGAGTGGATGGACTTTCTTCGCTGTCTTTACTGGTACTCTCGGCCGCGCTTCCTTCACCGGAACGATCCGAAAATTCCCGGACCGATTAGCGAAGCCGAGTAACAAGCCATTTGACGAGGACCTTGGTACTTGACGTGTTCAGCCTGAAGCTCGCGTGAGGCGGCTATTGGTTCTTACCCGGTCTCACTGGGTTTCATCTCAAGGGAGCGAGGAAAGATTATCAGCCAAGACCACGGGCCGAGGCTGCGCTTGAACTCTTCCAGCCAACCTTGGGATCACGTAGTCGCGGATGGTGTCCGAATTTTCCTCGATCGCCAGCCACCGCCGTCCCATCTGCTCCGCCACCGCAGGGGTGGTCCCTGATCCAGCAAAACAATCGAGCACGATATCACCCGGTTCGGATGCGCACTCGATGATGCGGCGCAGAAGGCCTTCCGGCTTTGCATAGGGAAATGGGCTGGACGGGAAGAGCTTTGATTGTTGCTTCGCTCCGTCTTCGTTCGTTTCCATCTCGGAATCAAGCCGCCAGGACCACAGGTTGCTGATGAGCTTGGGGGCCCCGCCCCGGGCAATGTAGCTGGGACGGAAAGGTTTCCGAGGGATAAAGAAGTCGCCTCCCTTCGCGATCATCTCGTAAACCGACTCCGGCGAGTAACGCGATGGCAACATCAGACGCAGCGGCGTCACGTTTCGCCCGTTTGCCATGGTGACGTCTTCCTGGAGCCACGCGTCGATCCCTGGCGATGAATGATCCCCGGCTGCGTAAACACCGTCGGGGCCACCGAACCTGACTGCCTTTGGCGGAAAACAGATTTCCACACGTTTGTTCCCCCGGTGAGCGACAGGAACGCGTTTACCGCTTTCCGTTTTGCCTGATGTGAATGCCGCCAACTTGGCGCGGCACTTCCCATAGATCAGGAGGAAATCAGTAGTGGAAGCCAGCTGAGCGTGGCTGAAACTCGGACGTCTCGTCTTCTCCCACGTGATCGTCCCCACGAAATTGTCCTGCCCAAAAACCTCGTCTCCCTGTCGTTGAGCTGTTCCTAACTCGCTGGCATTCGTCTGGAGCCAGACTGACCCGTTCTCACAAAGCAGCTCCCGGACGCCCACAAGGACGTCTTCTATCAGAGCCGCCCATTCGGCTTTGGTCCTGTTGTCTCGATAATGCCCCCGGAATCGATGGGACCGCTGCGTATTGTAAGGCGGGTCCAGGTACGCGAGTTTCACCTGACCTGCCAACCCGTCCCGGGCCAGCTCTGGCAGTACCTCCCGTGCGTCACCTTGAATGACCGAACATACGGGTCCTTTGAAAGTCATTGAGCAATTCTGACTCAATTCCGCAGCGGAGATTTCCTAATGCTTGTCGGCTGACGACCCCGGTTTGCTCGACTCCGCCACTCTTCGCGCTGAGAGTGACAGCCGGCAAGCCAATTGACCGGACCGACACAGCTGGCGAGCCTGTTGAGGAAGAGCGGGTGTGCTCTGTCGCGGAATCGTGATCTCCGGCGCCAGATCTGGGGCGGATCATTTACCGTCCGGTGCGGTTGATGATCGGTTGCGAGTATTACTTCTTACTCTTCCGCGACGATGCGGTTCCACCGCTGGCGTGCTGGACGCAGGCGAGAACAAATCACTTATATCTACCCCTAGGACATCAGCCAGGTCCCAGAGTCGCTCATAAGCGAGGCTCTTCTTCCCCCACTCGATTCCAATAATCATGACCCGGCTCAAGCCCGCCTCTAAACCCAAGGCCTCCTGTGTGAGCTCCTGAGCTATCCGGAGCTCACGGATTCTCGATCCAACTTGTTTGCGGCGTTCTTGCCATTGATTCAACCGGGCGAGTGGGGTTTCAGAAGGTCTGATGGGCACACACCATGGGACTAAAATGAAACATGCTTGTCTGTATCACTAGTGATACATAACGGGAGACGAGACGCAGAACACAAAGAGCACGAAAGGCAATGCGATGGCTATCTCAGTCGTTCTCGATCTGACACAAGAAGTGTCGGTGCATGATCTCTGGCAGTTCCTCTCCCTTGTCCCTCAGTGGCACGACAGAGACAAGGACATCAGAGCCATGGATATTGCCGGGCTGGCAGTGCGAAGTCTGGAGATCGAGATAGCCCCTCCGCAAAGGTCCTAGGGAGCCGGCCACACTCAAATCCTGACAGATCCCAACGAGACCGCGCATAGGTCCATGGAGGTGAAAGATGAGTGCGGAACGGCCGTCATCCCGGGTAACCCACACGACTGATCAATCGATTATGGCCTGCCAATAGTCAGGACGCCGGCCGCGTAGAGACGCCGCACCGACGGCTCTGACCGTCCGCGCAGAATTCACGGGAGAGGGCGTAGTGGGCTGACTTTCTTACCAGACTCGGCCGCCGCCTGCGCGTCTAATTCTCGAACCCTCTCGTGTAATGCGAGGGCGTAGCGTCGAACGTGCTTCTGACTATCGGTGAGTTCGGCCACTTTGCTCCGCAACTGCTTGATGGTGGCATCACGGTCCTGCAGGTCCGACCTTAGTTTTGCGGCAAGGACCGGATCCCACCCGCCTGACCCCATGTCGGCCAAAACGCGCGGGAGTTCTTCGACGATGGCTGAGAGTAGGTCCGAGTAGTGATTCTGGGAGCTCCCATAGGAGAATCCGCCCACTTTGGCCATGCCGTTCCGAGTTGGAGCTCCGCCACGCTCAGACATCAGCGTGGCGGCTATCACGGCACGAAGCGGTACGGGGACGACTCCCCCGGCCCTCAGGATTTCGGTGATGGCGATTGCGAGTTCATTACTCTTCATTGTCGGCGCTCTCTTGGGCCAGCCGTTGGTAGCGGCCGGGCATGTCCTCGATGATGAGCGTCCGGAGCGCTTTGTCGTCCAAGTCCGCGAACTCCTTGGCAATCCCCGGGACGTCTGCCTCTATTTTGCGTCTCGCTCTCTCGAACACGCCCGTGAGGCCAACCCATCCCCTTCGACGCAATTCATTGCGCGCCCTTTGCGCGCGGGTCGTTGCTGAATTTCGGCAGGCGTAAGGACGACAGAGCTTGAATTCAGCTTCGCTTTCATTGCCGCAAAGGCCGCCTGGTCCGAATACGCAGATAGTTAGCTCGCCAACGGCTACGTTCGGGTTGGTCTTCGCTATCTGCCGCGCCTGTCGGCTCGTGACGGGACCGGTGACGAGCTCGTACGCGTTGGCCTTCTCCAGGACCGCGTCAAGGCGCCCTGAACCGTTTCCGGCCACATTCGCATCATCGATCCCGGCGTCGCTTGCGACATCGAGCAGGGCCTGCCCTACGGCCATTTGACGCGCCTCTTCGACGGACTGCGGATCAGCAATAAACACGGATCGGGGTAGGTGTCCTAGATACCCTTCCGCCACGGTGCGATTTGACCAATGGGCTTGGGCGGCGGCCAGGGCGTCGCCCCACGCCTGGCTGGCGTAGGCCTCAATTCCGGTGATACGCAGGGTACGGTGTGGGAGCCATGCGGGCATAGGCGGCAAAGGAACCACGACGCCGCGTTCAGAGAGATGGGCTCCAGTGGCGAGAATCTTCCTCAAATACGCGGAGGCGAGCTGAAGTGTGTCGGCGCTCTGTTCCCCTTGCGCTCGTCCCAGGCCCGGGTGCAGGAGCACTTCCTGCCCGGTTTGGGGGTGAATGCGGGGCTGAAGCCGGAGTGCTGCCTTGAGTCTGTGGATAATTTGGACGGCACGTATTACGTCGTCGCCTACGATCCAGTCCGCAGGCATCGGGGCGCTCCTGTTCTTAACCAGATATCCGCGCATGCGTGTGACTGCCACGTCCATATCGCCTCGTTCATATGTTCCGTCAACCAAACAATCGTGCGGAAGCGCGGCTAGCTCCCTGTCGCGGACGGTGGTCAGGAGGACGATGACCACTGTGCAGCAATAGGCAAGATTGCCCGTCCACGTGTCGAGCGAAGGACCGTACCGGGTTGGTGCCAAGCTATCTATCCACGGCACGAGGCGCCCTCCCGGTCCAGGCACCTTTGTGATGGGGAGATCGAACCCATCTTCAGATAGCGAGGCGCCCACCTTCTGCCGCAGCATCTCCAGCACCTTCTTCGCTTTCCCCACAGGATTGCGCAGGGCCTCGGGAGAACAGCCCGCGAGTTTGACGAAGGTCGCCCAGGCAGGAGTGACGGTCTTGCCTCTTAAGCTCGTTACACCTGGCATCGGACGGCCAGTCAGTTCCCATTCCATGAGAAGGTCCGTGACTGCCTCGATTTGTTCCTCTCGGGGCAGCCCGGTCCGGTCCGGAGCAGAGGCGAGTGTTTCGAGTCGAGACAAAATGTCTTCGGCGCAATGATCCATGACCCATAGGCACAGACCGAGGACTGGTCCGCACAGTTCCGGAGCCGGTCGTTCGACGTTCAGATCACGTTGGGGTACCCCGAAGACGCGGTCCGGTGTATGCCCGCCGAGGGGGCGCCCTCCGAACATGTCCGGGACGCCGAGTAATCCCCGGTATGACCATATCGACAAGAGGGGGCGGGCGTAGGCGGCCAGTGTAACGGGTGAGGCGTTGGGGTTTTCGGCAGCAAGGTGTTGCGCGAACGCTCTCCAGTCTTCAGGTCCGAGGCTGTCTCCGAAATACCGGTCGATCACAGTGAGGGACTTGGCGAGCCCGAGGACATAAGCGAAGGCACTGTGGAGCTTGAGGGGCTTTTCGGCGGCGGCGGGTTGGGCCATGACATCTTCTACGTGGAGACCTGATTCTCCGCTTTCGGCCAGTTTGGGGTTGAGCCGCAGGAGCGCCCAGTCTTTCACCGGGCCCCGCCAGCGTGGTGGAACTATCTCGAAGTCGAGCCAGTGGTCGGTTTGGTTTACCCGAGGGTAACCGACGAAATTCCACGCTGAATCGCCGTAGCGGATCGGTTCTTCGACGCTTTCTGCACCGGGGATAATGAGTCTCAAATCCAAGGAGTCGTCCAGAGTCGGTCGGGCTCCCTGCACGGGCAACGGACTGACGGAGGACTCGGTTTCGGTCATTTCTTCATAAAGTTCAGTCATTGCTCCGACCTTCCATGTACACGCAGGCGATCAACACCCTGCTCCTGGCAATCTCTTCATCAGGTATGCCGAGGACAAACTGTTGAGGAAACTGGGCCAGAGCCTTTCTTGCGAGCGAATTGAGCACTGGAGCTTCACTCCTAACCCATTCCTCGGGTTCGTATTTCCGGATGTCCTCAGTGAATTCCACCGTGGCAAGCAGACCCGGGACAATCTCGGGGGTTCTGTAGCCGTTGGGGCAGACGAAGCATGCGACCGGTCCGAGACCGCAGGGTTTGCTTTCGTCACTGGGGGATTGACCGTTGCTGGCGCACGCGGCGACTCCAACGTCCATAACGGCGTCCGCCTGGGCCAGTTGTTCGGCAGCGCTAACTTCATCGGGCCCCCTCAAAGTCGCTCCTACGGGTGCTGCGAGTCCTCCGATTGCCTTGGTTTTGGCGCGCCAATAGCCCGCCGCGCTGTCCTGGGTGTCGAGCACACCTGGAACAAGGATCACGTCCGGGACGGCGTCCTTGAGATAGATCCTGGCCATCGCCGGTTTCTGGCCGATGATGCTGTGACCCCGGAGTTTTCCCCGAAGCGTCGCGGCCTTTCGCAGGCATTGAAATGACAGCTTGATGGGGAGCGGAAGATCCGGGTTGGCACCGGTCCTAGCGGCACTCTTCCACCAGTCGTTTACGACTGAAGCGCCTACCACCGTTGAAGCACCGGTCGCAACGAAAAGTAATCGGTCAAAGTCAGCGTTGTGGTTGCGGAACATGCGGTCAACTCGTGTTGCTGCGGTGATGAACTCCAGAAGCCCGCCGTAACTGAAGAGTCCTCCCGCCGGGGAAGGGCTTCTCAGTATTTGATGGTTGCGGGCCTTAGCTCCAGTCACAAAGCTCCCCATATCACCCGATCTTTCGACCGAGTCGCTGGTATAGGACTGGATGGTTGCGAGGTTGGGGCCTTTGTCGTCGACCAGGGCGAGTAGCACCATGGCCGCTGCAAGATCCTTCCTTCGGACTATGAATTGCGGAGGGGTTTCCCGAGCTTGTTCTGGGACGAAACGTGCCGCGTCGGCGTGGAGCCAATCGACGGGCAAGTTCCCGAGAGCCGCCTGGACTGCCTCGCGGTGGCGAACGTACCAGTCGGCCACGAAGGAGCTCGCGATTTTCTCGATAGCAGCTGCCACTTCGGGTGTGTACCCCATAACGCGAGAGACATCGACCTTTAGCGACCGCCTGTAGAGGAAGTCTCGGAACCGCTCCCCATCGTGACGCAAATCGGACAGCGTGTCGGCAAGGAAAGTTCGAAGATTCCTCTGAGCGCTGCCGTCGTAGCCAGTCTCAATAACACCGTTCCATACCAAAGTGGTCGTGACCGTTGGTGCCGTCAGGTCCAAAATGCCGTGCTCTTCGTCAAGCCACCGAAGAAACTTCCGGGCCAGTCCGTGCATTCTGACCAACGTCGCAGATGATGTCCAGGTTCCTCCGTCGACGTGGAGGCAACCGAGGAGGCCATCAGTGAGTTGCCTGGCGGCGGGGGTGTCCCCGAGTGACCTTAACTCAATTGCGGTTTTGCTTCCGCGCGTCCGGACGACGATCCGGCCGTTGGGCGCAAGCTCTGCGGAAGTTATGAAGGAGACCGGAATGCCGCGATCGGCTGCGGTACGTCGCCGAGGGATATGTCGGTCGTTGCGAGTAGACATCAGGCCCTCCCGAGGAAGTCGTTGGCGCTATAGCGCAGAATCATCATGCCTACCTGTTGGATGTAGAGGGTTGTTGTGGCTTCGTTGATGTGGCCGAGTCCCATGCATGCCATCTGGACGGCGCTTCGGATGTCGACCCGGTGAGGTCTGCCGTGCATGTCCCGGCCAGGGCCAGTCGCGACTCCGAGCATGAACAATGCGGCGAGGTGAGTGGCGTAGGTGTGCCGGAGGTCATGGGTGTGGATGTGGGGGAATGACTTGTGGCTAGCTGTCGCGTTTGCTTCGGCAAGCTTGGAGATGTCACCCGTGAGCTCCTCGGCCGTTTTGTACGCCAGCGGTGAGCCTTTGCCGGCGGCGAGGAAGAGAATCGCTGGTTCCCCTTCTGGTGTGACTAGTCGTCGGCGCTCCTCGGCCGTCATTTCGTTAAAGAAGCGCCGTATTCCCTTGGTGTCGATAATCCCTTGGAACTTCGGACTGGGGGGCTCGGCAACCTGGATGGGATTCTCGGGTGTCCACCCCTTGAGAAGGAGACGGCGGGCACCGCCGGCGGGGTTGGCATAGTCGTAGACCCGTTGAAGGTGGGAACGAAAGGCCGGAAGGCGCGCTTCGCGGCCCGTTTTGCTGATCGCCCCAGGAAGCCGCATTTCGACCAGGTCGCCGGGTGTGCTTGGGTCGGGGAGTTCGTAGATCGTGAGGTGCGTCAGCGTGTCGGCGCGGGCTCCGCAGGCCAGGCCGAGGCTGACGAAGGCGGCGTCCCGTGCACCTGTCCTGTTGGTCGTGCTCAGTTGGCCGTCGTGTCCAATCCGCCATGCGGCGGCCAACAGTTCCGGGACCTGGGAAGGTTCGATGGGGGTCCCAGCAGCGCTGTTGCGGGGAACGTTGCGCCCTTCGCGCATGGAGGTCTTCTGCCCCCAGGGTGTGTGGATGACGTCGAGGGTGAATGGCAGCGGGATCCCATACGTCTCTCGGAGCCATTCGTAAAACGGCTTGATCGCGGACCGGTCACGATGCCATGTTGCGCCGGAAACTCGGGCGTCGCTGACAGTTCGGTGTTTGACATAGGCGACGATGTGTTTTCTCGTGGCCCCGCGCAGTGAGCAGTTCTTTTCAAGCAGGAACTCCGCAAGCACGCAGATCCTGTCCGCCTGCGCAGCTGATGTCTTTGTGCCGCCGGTTCGCTCAAAAACGTGGGCCAGCCACTCTGTAGCGTCGGATTCTATCAGACCGTCCACGGTCAGCACCGGCGAAAGGACGGGGCTCACTGGGATGGGAGGTTCTCCGAGCGCAAGTGCTACGACGGTTTCGTCCCACGATCCGCCGTAGACGACTTTGACCCTTGGGCTGTCGTCCGCCACTCTATCGAAGCGTTCGTGAGGTCGAGAGTGATCCCCCACCCGTACCCGCGCGGAATTCCGCGCCGCTGAAGTCCAGCTTCATTGCGTCGCACGACGGTATTCGGATATTTCGTTCGGAGTTGAATCCTTGGGTAACTGTCATTTCGGTCGTCCTTCCTCCCGGACACAAATTGTGTGGGAAATGCGGAAGGTGTGGTGACTCGCAGACTCAGGTTACTCGAGGTTTTTCAAAGGTCAAAAAACTGAGTCGGTCGAAGCTCATGAGCGATGAGTTAGCCGTCAGCGCTGTCTGACCACGGCTTGGACGTGACGGGCTAGCAGCGTCGCCTGGAGGCGCTCCTAAGCCATTCCACTCAAGCGCAGTGGTGTCACGTGAAGCTTCTCGTTCCTTGGGGCTGATCGGAGACGATAAGCAACGCGGTCAGTCCGCCGGAAGGAAATGCGATGCCGCATTTCCATCCGGGTGGATGTAGACCTTGGTCCGACGAAGCGTCGGGCTCGCGCACAGCCGTCTTAGCCGGTCCATCACATGCGTAAACACGCGATGCGACCTAGGAGACAGGCCCTCGTCCGGATGCATACGTAAACCGAGATCGTCCTCCCAGAAACTAGGAGACAAGCATGTTTTCCGGGATTTTAGTGCTTCAGGTTCGTCAGCTCCTGCAGGACCTCGTCCGACGTCGTGATGATGCGGGCGTTCGCCTGGAAGCCGCGCTGGGCAACGATCAGGTTGGTGAATTCCTGGGAGAGGTCAACGTTGGACATCTCAAGGGCCCCGGCAGTCAGGGTGCCGAGTCCGGCGTCGCCCGGGGCGCCCAACTGGCCTGCGCCGGAGTTGGCGGTAGCCACATACGTGGAGCTACCGGATTTCTCGAGGCCGCCGGGGTTGGTGAAACGGGCAAGGGCCACGCGGGCCAGAACCTGCTTGCTGCCATTGCTGAACGAGCCGATGAGTGAGCCGTCGCCGCCGAGGGTGAATGACTCCAGCTTGCCTGCCTCGGATCCGTTCTGGCTGGCGACCGTGAGTGTGCTCATGGCGGCGAATCCGGTAACAGTGGACATGTCCACCGAGATGCCGCCGACGGTCATGGCACCGCCCGAGGTCAGCGCACCGTTCGCGAACGTGAGCGTCGAGTTCCCCGTGGCGCCGTTGGCGTCGGCCCCGGCCACATCCCAGCCTCCCGCAGAGCGGCTGAACGTCAGAGTCAGGCTGCGGGAGGCGCCGTCGGCGTCGTACACCTTGACCTGGCGCTCCACGCTGGTCCCCACGGCCGCATCGGACGGCAGGTTGCCGTCCAGCGAGGCCTTGGTGGTGGCGACGGCGGCCGACGTCGTATTGGGTGAGAGGGCGATCGGGCCAACGGGACCTCCCAAGTTCACGGCGCCGTTGGCGGCAGACCAGCCCTGCAGGATCCCGCCGTCGGGGCTCACCAGACGGCCGGCCGCGTCCATGTCGAAGGCGCCCGCGCGGGTGTAGAGCTGCTGTCCGGCCTTGCTGGTGATGAAGAACCCGTCGCCGGAGATCATCATGTCAGTGGCCCGCCCGGTGTTCTGCGATGAACCCTGGCTGAAGTTGGTGCTGACTCCCGCCACGCGTACCCCGAGGCCGATCTGGGCGGGGTTGGTGCCACCGGTCTCGGCTTGCGGGGCGCCGGCGCCCTGGGTCATCTGGGAGAGCGTGTCCTGGAACTGCGTGGAGGAGGCCTTGAAGCCGGCCGTGTTCACATTGGCGATGTTGTTTCCCGTGACGTCCAGCATGGCCTGATGGGCACGGAGGCCGGAGATTCCGGAGTACAGCGAACGAAGCATGGTGTTGCCTTTCTTCGGGTGGTTCGAGGGTGTGGAGCGTCAGGCGGTTGGCGTGGCAGCGGCGGTCATCCCGCTGATGGAATCGAGCGGAACGTTCACTCCCCCGACCGCTACCGTGGGGGTTCCGGCCGCGAAGGAAACCGAACTCGCGACGCCGGAGCCCTTTGTCCCGTCGGCGAGCGCATAGCTGACGTTGTGCCCGATGATCTGTGCCGCGGCACTGCGCATCTGGAGCGAAAAACTCTCTTTGGCGTCCGCCGTGAGTTCCGTCATCTTCTCCATCATGGACAGCTGGACGGTCTGGTTCATCATCTGGTTGGTGTCCATGGGAGCGCTCGGGTCCTGGTTCTTCAGCTGAGTCACCAGGAGGGACATGAACATGCTCGAGTCCATGGTCTGCGCGGGTTTGGCTGCGGTGGTTCCGGGCTGGACTCCGTTGCTTGCCGCGATGGCTTGGATGGTCACTATTGGCTCTCCTTCATCAGACGAGAATGTCCAGGCTGCTGGTAATGCTTCGGGGAAGTACGACGGCGGTCCGCGCCTGGCGGAGCGACTCGCCGTCGCTGCCCCGTGGGAAGGCGGGACTTTCGGCCGGGCGCCGGTCACGGGGGTCCGAGCCGCCCGCCCCGGCATCGGCCGGAGCGTTGTGTTCGGACAGGTCGAGGCTCGCGCCGAAGCCCGATTCGCCGAGTCCACGCCGCAGTTCCGGCAGGATGCTGCGTATGGCCTCACGGCCGGCTTCTCCGGGGGCGAACAATTCGATCCGGACCCCTGCGCCTTCGATATGCGCCCGGACAGTCAACGGACCGAGGTCTTCCGGGGAGAGCTTCAGGGTCATCACGTGGGAGCCGGGCGCCGCCGATGCAAGCGAGAACAGCGGTGCGGACACTTGGGACAGCAGCTTCGCCGGGTCTGCCTGGAGAGTGGGCGTTGCCATGCCGGGAGCGGCTGTCGTAGGTGCCTCCTGAAGTGGCGGCGCCGGCTGCCCCACCAACGGAGCTCCCGCCTGAATCCCGGAGGGAAGCGCGGGTGCCGCGGCGACCTGCGTGTCCTGCCCAAGGACCGGTGGCGAGTCCCGCTGCGTCCCGGCTTTCCCAACGGGAAGTACGACGGCGGTGCCCGGCTCGCCTGCTTGGGCTGCGGTCGCGGTGACCCCGGTCTCAAGGCCGGCGGTCAGCGGGTTGATGGGCAGCGAGTTACCGCGGAGCGGGCCGGCGGGTAGCGCGACGGTTGGCTGCGGGCTACTGGGCAGGGCGCCGGGCATCTGGCTGGCATGCGCAGCGGCCGGCAACGGGCTGGCCGGCAACGGGCTGGCCGGGATCGGACCAGGCTGGGTTGGGCTCTGACCAAGGCTCCCGAGCGGCAGCGCAGCCGGCACAGCTGCGCGCACCCCCGTTTCAACCGGCGCCGCCTGGGTGGGGCCCGCGGTCATCCCGACTGTCAGTCTTGCTGCCGCCGACGTGCGTGCAACCGCTGTGGCCGGTACCGCGCTGTCAACCGCACCGTCTTTGGCCGACACAGTAACGCCAGTGCCGCTCGCCTGCGGAGCAGCGTTCCCGGCCGCCGCGAGTCCACCAGCAACAGCAGCGGCGGCGGCCGCATCAACAGCACCCGCCACGCCCGCAACAGCACCCGCCACGCCAGCCGCCTCAACCACACCCACAGCATCAACCCTGTCCTTGGCGACCTTCGACGCTTCCGGTTTGGCGGCTCCGGCGACCGGCACGGAACGGTCGTCGGCAGGCTTTTCCTGGGCGCCGCCGTCGGGGGTCTGTTGTGCGGTCCCGAGCGAGGTCTTCGCGTCGGACGCCAGCACGCCGTTCATCACGTCCTCGAAACCCGCAGCCCCGCCGGACTGCTGCATGGGCGAAGAGCCTGGAACAGCCGGACGCGGAACTGCCGCAACAGAGAGTGGCAACGGCATCACGAGCCTCCCGCGGGGACAATCCGGCGGATCGCAGTCAGATTGGACTGCTGTTCCCACGCATCGCGGATCTGGATGGTCTGGCCGGGAACAGGCGCGTCGATCGCTTTGCCGTTGCCGAGGTAGATGGAAATGTGTTCGCCGCCGAAACTCACCAACAGGTCGCCGGGCTTGGCTTGGGCCAAGGATGCCACGGGAGTGCCTTGCCGCATCTGGTCGCTGACGACGCGCGGCAGATCAACGCCGAGGTCCTTGAAGACGCGCTGCACGAAGCCTGAGCAATCCATGCCCACCGCCGGGTTCGTGCCGCCCCAGACGTAGGGCACGCCCACGTATTTCTTGGCGTCGGCCACCACGGCATCGCCCGTGACAGCGCCGGTGGCCGTGCCTGTACCGGCACTCGAAAGCGCGCCCGCGATGCCGGAGAGGGCGGCACTGCCGCCGAGCCCCAAGGAAGAAGCGAGCTGGTTCACGTCCGGCGTTGCCGATCCCCCGACGGCGGAGCTCAGCGCTTGCGCGAAGGACGCCGAGTCGGTGGAAGTGGCCGCGCCCGCGGCAGTGGAAGCGGTGGTGCTCGCGGCAGTGGAAGCGGTGGTGCTCGCGGCAGTTGCCTGAGGGCGGATGCCTTGGCTGAGTTGCTGCAACATCGACTCGATGCTCTGGATGCGCCCGATGGCCTCGGTCATGCTCACGAGGTGGCCTTCCGGTGCCACGCGGAGGACGCGATCTCATCCAGCACGCCTTGCTCAGCGCGCAGCGCCGAAGCCTCAAATGCGGCGCCGTGCCGGGTTTCGAGCTTCTCGAGTCCTACTGCGCGGCGCTTGGCTTCGGTATATTCCGCGCGGGCCGCGGCGGCTTCAGCCTCGGCACTGGCGGACAAGGCGTCAAGCTCGGCCAACATGCTTTGCGCGGACGCCCGGGCGGCCGCGATGGCCAAAAGAGATGCGGAGCTTCCGGCGCCTCCGGCGGACTCTGCCAGTTCCTCCCGGGCGGTGGCTCGGCGGGATCGCAAGGACGCGGACCGGGAGTTGGCACGGGCCAGTCCACTGGCGGCGGCATCCTGCTGCGTCTGGCGCAAGCGCAACAACCCGGCCAGGGAGAATTGACGGTTCACGCGGCTCCTTCGAGGCTTGCTGAGAGGCGGAAGAGTTCCGGCCAGGACTCGCTGTACGGGGTGGATTCGTCCATGCTTTGCTGCAGGAACCCGTTGATGGCAGCTTCGTGGTCCAGGGCCGCGTCAACCAAGGAATTGCTGCCACGGTGGTAGGCGCCGACGTCGATCAGGTCCTGGGCGCTGCGCCGCGCGGCGAGGACCCTGCGAAGGGATGCCGCGAGCGCCGTGCGATCGGCCGAGTTGACGTTGGAGGCCACACGGGACACCGAGCCAAGGACGTCCACCGAGGGAAAGTGCCCCGTGACGGCGAGCTTCCGGTCCAGGACCACGTGTCCGTCGAGGATCGAGCGGGCGGCGTCGGCGATCGGTTCGTTGTGGTCGTCGCCGTCCACCAGCACTGTGTAGATACCGGTCACGGATCCGGTCTCGGCGGTGCCGGCGCGTTCCAGGAGCCGGGCCAGGACGGAGAAGGTCGACGGCGGGTAGCCGCGGGTAGCGGGCGGCTCACCGGCGGAGAGGCCGATTTCGCGCTGGGCCATGGCCACGCGGGTCAGCGAATCCATCATGAGGACGACGTCCTTGCCGGCTTCGCGGAAGGATTCGGCAATCCGGGTGGCAGTGACGGCGGCGCGCAGGCGCATCAGGGCAGGCTCGTCGGACGTGGCAACGACCACCACGGAACGGGCCAGGCCTTCGGGGCCGAGGTCGTCTTCCAGGAACTCGCGAACTTCACGTCCGCGCTCCCCCACCAAGGCAATGACGGACACTTCGGCATCCGTTCCGCGGGCGATCATGGACAACAGCGAGGACTTGCCGACCCCCGAGCCCGCGAACAGCCCCATGCGCTGGCCTCGGCCAAGAGTGGCCAACGTGTCCAGGACGCGGACGCCGGTCTGGAGCGGAGTGTCCACCCGGGCACGGTGCATGGCCGACGGCGCCTCGTTGTCCAAAGGGACCATAGGACTCGCGGGCAACGGGCCTTTGCCATCGATCGGACGCCCGAGCCCATCGAGTACCCGTCCGAAGAGGCCACGGCCGGTGGGGACCAGGATCGGAGCGCCCTTGGAACGGGCCGGGTCTCCCGCGGCCACTCCGGTCAACCGTCCCAGCGGCATGCAGCGGACGGCGCCACTGACCGAGGCGACCACTTCGGCGTCGAGCCCGGGCGCCTCGCCCACGGTCACCAGGTCCCCCACCGCGCAGTCCAGTCCGGAGACCTCCAGGCCAAGGCCGAGGACGGACGTCACGGTACCCACGCGCTGTGGCGCAGCGGCGGCGAGGGCTGCGCGGAAGCGGCCTGCGTGCGGCCGGTAGTTGATGCCGCTCATGCGTCTTTCCCCAGCAGGGCTGCCTTGGCCCTGTGCACTGCGGTGCTGAGCCGGGCGTCGAGCCAACCCTGCGGATATTCCGCGATCGCGTCGCCCGGGTTCAGGGCGGGATCGGCCTTGAGTTCGACGCCGGCCACGTTCCCGACGTCGACGGCGGACAGCGCGGCCAGGTCCGCCGGGTGGAGGCGGACCGTGGTCACCGCTTGCACGTCTGAAACCGTTGCCAGAGCCCGGGCCAACGCGGCGCGGGCGGTACTATCGCCGGCGTTGAGTTCGTAACCCAGAATGGCTTCCGCAAGCTCCATCGCGCTGGCCGCCAACACGTCCTGCGCTTCCTCCAACACGGCACCGCGGTGCTGCCGGGACACTGCGGCCGCCGCCTCGAGCGCTCGGACAGCTTGCTCCACAGCCAGCTGCCCGGCGTCGAGCATTGCGCGGTGTTCGGCCTCGAATTGTTCGCGAAGGCGGCGCTGTTCCGCGGCTGCAGCCTGGATCCCGGCCGCGTAGCCCGCCGCGTGTCCCTGGGTGTATCCCCGGTCCTCTTTGCGCGACCTCGCGGCCGGTTGGATGTCCGGGAAGACCACCCTCTGGAATTCAGCCTCAGTAGACATAGTCGTCTTCCTCGCCGCGCCGGACCACGATGGCGCCTTCGGCTTCAAGCTCACGGATGGAACGGACAATCTCTGCCCGGGCTTCTTCAACCTGGGAGGCGCGCACCGGCCCGGCGGAAGCCATTTCGGCTTCCAGGATTTCGAGGTTGCGGCCGGACACGTTGGTGCGCACGGCGTCGAGAACCACGGCAGGGGCACCCTTCATGGCGACAGCGAGCACTTCGGCATTGACGCCACGAAGGATCTGCTGGATGTCGCGCCGTTCCAATTTCACGATGTCCACGAAGGTCAGCATCCGGGCGCGCACTTCCGTGGCCAGTTCCGGATCGAGGGTTTCCAGGCCTTCCAGCACGGAACGTTCGGTGTTGACGTCGGAACGGTTGATGATGTCGACGAGGGGCTGGATGCCGCCGACAATCTCGCTCGACTTCCTTTGTGACATGACGGCTCCGGCACGAACCTTGAGCGTCTCGGCCACGATGCCCACGGCCTCCGGCGAAGCCAATCCCATCGTGGCTATGCAACGGGCCACCTCACTACGTTGCACGTCGCCCAGTCCGGCCATGACCGCGGAAGCCTTGCCCGGCCGCAAATGCGCCAGGATCAAGGCGATGGTCTGTGGCATCTCGCCGTCGATGAGGGCCAACAGCTGGCCGGAATCCATCATCTCCAGGAATTCGAAGGACTTCCCGGCCATCGTGGAGGCGAGACGGTCCATGAAACCGGCCGCTTTGTCCGCACCGAAGGACGCTTCCAGGAGCCCGACGGCGAATTCCTGGCCGCCGCGGGCCGTCCGGCGTCCGCTGACCGCAAGGTCGTGGAATTCCGTCATGACGTGGTCTGCCACGGATGAGGAAACGCGGCGCAAGCGTACGATTTCGGCGGCGATGTCCTCGGCCTCGGATTCGGAGAACTGGGTCATGACGGACGCTGCGCTGGTAGGGCTCATCTGCATGAGCACCACCGCCACCTTCTGGGCGCCGGTCAAGCCGCCTACGTCCAACTCCCCCACCCTCATACGGACTGCCTTTCATCCATAAGCCCGCGCAGGTAATCGGCGGTCCGGGCGGGGTTCTCGGCAACCATGGCTTCAATCTGTGCCCGCCGCCGTTCGCCGTCGAGAGCCTCAGCGCCTGGCATCGGCAACGCCGGGACCGGATGAACCGGCGGCAGTTCGATCGCCGAGGTGGCGGGCGGTCCTTCGAGCGCCGGGGTGGAGACCGCTTCAGGCAGCATCTCGTAGTCAAGGCGTTCGCCAAGGTCAACCGGTTCGCGGTGCTGCCGGCGCCGCAGGAGGATCAGCACGAGCACGATCAGCGCTACGACTGCCAGCAGGATGCTGCCCGCGAGAATGAGCGTGTTCATCAAATCCGACTGTTGCTTGGCGTCGGCTTGCGATTTGGCCGCGCCCAGTGCCTGGGCCGCCGCGTCTGCGGCCGAGGTACTGAAGGGCAGCACTTCGACTGTCACCACGTCGCCGCGGGCGGGATCGACGCCGGCCGCGGAAGTGACGAGGGCCTTGACCGAGTTGACGTTGAGTCCGGCCGCCGCCGACTGGTTGATGGCCACCGAGATGGTCTGGCGTTTCACGGCGCCTTGCGGAATGGTGCGGTCTTCGGTGACTTTGTTGACGGCGTTGTTCTTGGTGGTGTCGCTGGAATCGAACGTTCCGTTGCCGTTGGTGCCGCCCGGCACGGCAATGTTGTCCGGGCCAAGGACACCGGAGGCGCCGCCGCCGGTTCCCGTGTACTTCTCGGTCTTGGTGGTCTCGCTGAGCGGAGCGGCATCCTTGGCGGTGGAGAACGTCTCGCTGCGCTGCTGCGCGGACTCGGCGGTCACGTCGGCCGCGACGGCGACGGTGGCGTTGCCCGGTCCCACAACCCTATCGAGTACAGCCTTCACCGAATCGGAGGTGCGCTGTTGGTAGTCGGCGGCTTGCTTGGAGGAGGAGCCCGTGGCTCCGCCTCCCACCGTGGAGAGGACGTTGCCCTGGGAATCCACCACGGTCACGTTCGTTGGCTTCAGGTTTTCGATCGCGGCGGACGTCAAGTGCACGATCGCCTGGACCTTATCGGCGGACAGGGTGATGCCCGGCTGTGTTTCCACGAACACGGATGCCGTCGCGTCCGGAGCCTTGTCAACGAACACCGTTTTGGCCGGAAGGGCCAACTGCACGGCGGCTGTCTTCACGCCGTCCATGGCCTGGATGGTGGTGGCGAGTTCACCCTCGAGCGCGCGTTTGTAGGTAACCGATTGCTGGAATTCGGACGAGGTTACGCCGAGCTTGTCGAGCAGCGAATAGCCGGTGGCCGCGGCCGCCGGAAGACCGGCCGCGGCGGCTTTCAGCCGTTCGTCGTTGACCTTGTCATCGGGGACGAGGATGGTGGAACCGCCGTTGCTGAGCTCGTACGGGACATTGTCCTTGCGCAGCTGCTCCACGATCCCGTTGGCATCCGTGTCCTTCAAACCGGAGAACAACGGCGAGTAGGACGGCTTGCCCAACCATGCTGACAGGGCCACTCCGCCGAGCACCAGGACGGCGATGCCGATGATGGCGATGGTGCGCTGCCCTGCCGTGAACCCCTTGAATCCATCGCCCATCTTGCGGAAGAAGGCGGCAATCTGTGGAGGCATCAGGCCTGCATCCTCATGATCTCGTTGAACGCGTCAACGCCCTTGTTCCGCACTGTGGAGACAAGCTCCATGGTGATCTGGGCGCGGGTGGCAGCGATTGTCGCCTTGTGGATATCGTCAAGGTTGCCC
Organism: Arthrobacter sp. efr-133-TYG-120; assembly: GCF_030209785.1. Lineage (NCBI taxonomy): Bacteria > Bacillati > Actinomycetota > Actinomycetes > Micrococcales > Micrococcaceae > Arthrobacter > Arthrobacter sp. efr-133-TYG-120. The sequence continues at coordinate 77,245 of NZ_JARVRI010000014.1, read as the reverse complement.
GTTACCGCGGACACGGCCAGCTGGTTCGACGTCGACTGCAGTGACTGGAGGTTGTCCACGGCACCAGTCAGCGCCGTCGCAAAGCCGTTGCCGTCCGAAGTTCCCGCGACTCCGGTTACGTTGCCGGCGCCGCCCAGGTAGCCGGTGCCGGTGACGCCCTGCACGGAAAGTCCCCCGCCGCCTTGAATTGCGCCGATCGGGTCCAAAGCCATCAGGATTTTCCTATCTCAAGCGCTGCCTGGTACGTCTCACGGGCCCGGTCGACCACTTGGGCGTTGGCCTGGTAGCCGCGTTGCGCCACAATCAGGGCACCCATCTGTTCGGCGAGGTCGATGTCCGGGTAACGGACATAGCCTTGGGCATCGGCAAGCGGATGGTCCGGTTGATACACGAGCCTGCCGGTCGCACTGCCTTGCGGAGTGCTCTTGACGTACACGCCGGTTCCATCGCTGCCCTCGGCGGCTTCGATGTAGCGGGCTTGGAACGCCTTGCCGCTGGTGCGGGTGGCGGTATTAATGTTGGCCAGGTTGTCCGAGACTGCATCGAGCCATTTGCGGTGGACAGTCAGGGCGGAGCCGGCAATCCCGATCGCGTCGAAAGTCATCAGCTGGTCCGCAGGGCCGTGCGTAGGGCGGTGAATTGTTCGCCGATGGCACGGGAGGCGAACTGGTAGCGCAGGACGGTGTCTACGTTCGAGAGGGTTTCGGTGTCCAAGTTGACGTTGTTGCCGTTGAGCTGGGTGGGTTCCTGGGACGTAGTGACGGAAGCCGTGGCCTGCCCGTCTCCGGCGCTCACCGAGGCCGCAAGCGCGTCTTCGAACTGGACCCTTTTGGCGTGGTAGTTCGGTGTGTTGATGTTGGCGATGTTGTTGGCGATGGTGCGCTGGCGCAATGAGAGCCCGTCCAGGGCGCTACCAAGGGCAACAGAAGTCACTGACTCGAACACGACGGCCTACCTTCGCGAATAGTATGAAGAGGCCGATCCGTGGCCGTGCATCGAGCAATCCCTGCTCAACTTCCACCATCGGCAAGCATGTGGCATCCGTTAGCCGATGAGGGATTGTTTTCAATACTTTCTCTTCAGCCCTGCACATCCAGGAACAGCGGGCGCGCGGAACTTTGGCTGTCCGGGACCGTGCTGAGCGCGTCCAAGTGGGCGAGGGCGTCGTTGCGGACCTTGCCGAGCATCGCCATCGACTCCAACTGCGCGTCCAGTATCCGGCGTGCTTTGTCCGCCAGCTCCTCAGGCAGCGGCCCGGCCTCGTCCGCGGCGGGCGGATTCCATGCCTCGGGCTCGCCGCCGGAGACGGCCAAGGCGATGTCCGCTTCAAGCCGGTCCAGGATTCCGGACCATGCCTGGACAGCATCAGCCGACACCGAGTGTGCCGTTCGTCCGTGCCGTCCCGGATACCGTCGCCCGGACAGGCAGCTGCGAAGCGGCGTCGTGCCAGCCTTGCCGGAGCGGTTCCAGGAGCACAATGCATTCTTTGGTCCGGTTGACGTCGCGGTAGATGTTTGCGCCGATCATCGCTTCCATCGCGTACTGGTAGATGCTCAGCAGCCCGGATGCCCCGTCCCACACATCGGTCTTCAGGGTGGAGGACAGCTCGGTGACGATCGACTGGGCATGCAACAGGTTCTCGCTTGCGACACCCCAGTTGGCATTCTCCTGGGCGAACTGGGCGCGGTTCAGGTCCAGGAGCAGCCGGTCATAAAGCATCGTGAGGAGCCTGGCGGGCGGAGCCGACAGGACGGCGTCGTCGTTGTACCGGGAAAGCTGGCTGGCGCGGAGGGCTGTGGAGGTCATGCGTTACGCTCCTTACTTCGTCGAGCTCGAGAGGCCGGCAATCTGGCCGGTGAGCCATGATTGCTGGGCGTTGAGTTGGCCAAGGGCAACTTCCATGGCGTTGTACGTCGTTTGCAGGGTCTGCCGCCTGGAGGCCAAACGCTGGTCCCAGTCGGAGATCTGGCTCCCGAGGTCGGTCACTTCGGATTGTTGCCCCTTGATCAGGGCGGTTACCGAACCACTGAACGGATCGGTAGCGCTGGTTGCTGCGTCGGACACGCGGGATGCAATGGTCTGGAGCGCTGCCTGCGTCCCGGCGGGATCCGAAGCCAAGGACGATTGGAGCTTGGCCGCGTCAAACGTGAAGTTTCCATCCCTGGTGACGTTGATTCCGTATTCGGAGGGAGACTTCCCGTTCACGGGCATGGACACGGCGGAGAAGACTTGGTCGTTGACCGAGCGGACGCCGCTGTTGCCGCTGAAGATGCCGCCACTGGCCGCGGAGGCGCCGTTGGCGTCGGTCGTCTGGGTCACGGCGCTGTAAATGGAGACGAAGCCGAGGACGTCATTGACGGCGTTCACCAAATCCCCGGCCTTTTTGGTGATCCCCGCGGAGTCACTGGCAATGTTCACGGTCACCGGTCCGGCAGTGACGGCGGAGGCCGCCACTGACACACCGGGAAGCAAATCAGTGAAGGTGTTGGTTCCGGACGTGATTGTCTGCGCTGCCGGAGTCCCCGCATACAGCGTCGCTTTGGCATCCTGGGCGGCCTTGACGACGGCGGCGGAGGGGTCAGCCATCAGGTCGGTCGCGGTGCCCGCGCTCACTTGCGCTGCCGTGCCCTGGTAGACGCTGTACGCTCCAGCCGCACCTGAAGTGGCCGCGGTCAGTTGAAGGCGACAGGTTCCGTTGCCTGCCGGGACCTTGACGGCCCGGGCCGGGCCGGACGCCGCGTTGATCGCCGTCACGACGTCGTCAAGGGAGGTAGATGCAGGCGTGATCTCAGTCTGTTTTCCCGTGGAGTCGACGAGCGTCAGGTGTGCCGGTGCACCCGAGCCGTCGGTGGGCCAGTTGCTCATGGCCGCGGTGACGTCCACTTGGCTCTGGGCCAGCTGGGTGACGGTGACGTCGATTGAGCCCGCGGTCGCGGAGGTGGTCGCCGTCGCAGTGATCGACGGGGAAGTCGTGGTGGCGCTAAACAGGTTCAAGGCGTTCACGGCCGAGTCGCCGCTTGCGAGGTCTTTCAGTGACGACAGCTTCGAGTTCAGCGATTGAAGCGTCGAAATCATTGTCTGGTCCGACGCAAGCTTCGTCTTCAGAAGTGTCTGCGGTTGTGCTTCCACCGCCATGAGCGAATCAATGATGGAGGTGGTGTTCAAGCCGCTGGCGAGGCCGTCGATCGAGCTTGCCACGTTTGGTCCTTCCGGATGTGTTGGTTACGTCGGCGGGGTCCGGACGCGAATGGCGGCCAGGGGTGTGTTCCCGTCCTGGCCGCCGTTCGCTGATTACCGGTCAGCTACCGGAAGGTCTTAGCGCAGGAGCGAGAGAACGCCCTGGCCGGACTGGTTGGCCTGGGCCAGCATTGCGGTGCCGGCCTGGGACATGATGTTGGCCTTGGTGTACTTGACCATTTCCGAAGCCATGTCCGTGTCCGTGATGCGGGACTCGGCTGCCTGCAGGTTTTCGCCGGAGACCTGGAGGGTCTTCGTGGCGTGCTCCAGACGGTTCTGGGTTGCACCCAGGTCGGCGCGCTGGGCGGAAACGGCCGCGATGGCCGTGTCAACGGCAGCGATGGTCAGCTGGGCGTTGGCGCTCGTGTCCACCTTGAAGCCTGCAGCACCCGCGGCGCCGGAGAGGCCGGTAGCGCCGGTTCCGACGGCGGTCGCGACGTCGCCGAGGTTGACGGCGATCTTGTCGTTGGCGCTGCCGCCGGTGCCGACCTGGATGTTCAGGGACGCGCCGCTGTTTCCAGCCGCACCCTTAAGCAGATCGATGCCGTTGAACTGAGTGGACTGCGTGAGGCGGTCCAGTTCCTTGCCGAGCGAGTCGCCTTCACCCTTGATCGCCGCACGGGAAGCGGTGTTGTTGGTGTCGTTCGAGCCCTGGACAGCGAGGTCACGCATGCGCTGGAGGATCGAGTGGACTTCGGTCAGTGCACCTTCAGTGGTCTGGATGACCGAGATGCCGTCCTGGGCGTTGCGGGCGGCGACTGCCGAGCCGCTGACCTGGGACTTGAGGCCTTCCGAAATTGCCAGGCCTGCTGCGTCGTCAGCTGCACGGTTGATGCGCAGGCCGCTGGAAAGCTTCTCCATCGACTTGGACACGTCGTTCTGCGTGCGGTTGAGGTTGCCGTAAGCGTTGTTCGCCATCAGGTTTGTGTTGATTGCCATGCCCATGATGTATTCCTCCATGATTGGGTCTGCTGGTACTTCCAGGCCGTCCGTGGCCTGTCACTTCTGGTTATCGGAACGGCGGTCCCCTTTGGTTAGCAAAACGCCGCAGGAAAATTTGCCACAGGCCTCAAGATCCGCCGCGCGTCGCTTGACTGGACAAAGCGAATAAATCATGCATAAACAACGCCTAACGCATGGGCCGCGGCAGCCGATAGTTGTTTTCAGCGCGGCGAAGGCACAGGGGAAGTGTTTTCCCGCGGCAACGCACCCGAAAAACCAACCCGGAACTGGAGTTGACCCGACATGGCCATCCATGAACTGTCGGCCCTGCTGTGGCGAGAACGTGAGCTACTGGATCTGCTGACATTCAAGCTGGAGGAAGAGCAACTGCTCCTCACGGCGGGCAAATCCCGTTGGTTGCCGCATGGCACCCGGGAAGTGGAGCAGGTCCTGGGGCACCTGTCCAAGGCAGGGCTTGCAAGGGCGGTGGAAGTGGCGGCCGTGGCAGAGCAATGGGGGTTGCCTGCCGAGTCTTCACTGGGCGAGCTGGTCACAGCGGCCCCGGAAGAGGCCTGGGCTGATGTCCTGTCCGCGCACCTGAACGCGATGCAGCAGCAAACCGCGGCCATCAAGGAGCTGCGTGATTCGAACGAGCAGTTCCTTCGCGCCGCCGTCCGCTCCACCCAGGAAACCATGGCGGACCTGAAACCGGCGGCCGGGACGTACGACTCCCACGGGCGGACCGGTTCCCAAAGCGGGACAGCAGACTCAACCCCGTCCCGCCTTTTCGACCAGCAATTCTGACCGAAACTCATCAAACGTAGACGGACACGCAAAGGCCGGATCACCTCAAGGCCCGGATCACCCAAAGGACACAGCAGTGAGCACATTCGGCGGACTCAATACGGCCTACCTGGGCCTCACCGCGGCGCAGCAGGGCATCAACGTTGCCGGACAGAACATCGCCAACGCCGGCACTGACGGGTACACCAGGCAGCGGATCGAGCAATCCGCCGTCGGCGCACCCGCGCGCACGGGCCTCTTCACGGCGGGTGCCCAGGCCGGTCAGGGCGTGTCGGTGGACGGAATCGCCCGCCTGGGCAACAGCTTCCTCGATGCCGGGGTTCGCTCCAGCGCGGCCCAGGCCGGTTACGCCGGCTATCGGTCCACCCAACTCCAGCAACTCGAAGGCTCGCTGAACGAGCCCGGGCCCGCCGGAATATCGACGGCGTTGCAGACCTTCTGGTCCTCGTGGCAGGGAGTCTCCAACCACCCAGGCGAAGCAGCCCCGGCCGGCGTGCTGCTGCAAGCCGGCACCACCGTTGCCAATGCGGTGTCGGCGGGATACAAGGCCTTGGATTCCCAGTGGACCCGGATACGAGGAGAAGCCCAAAGTACCGTCGCAACCCTGAACGATGCCGCAGCCCAGGTGGCCGGCTTCAACGCGACGATCCGTTCCGTCACAGCCTCGGGCGGCTCAGCCAACGAGATCATCGATGCCCGAAACAAGGTGGTTGAAACCATTGCTTCCTTGGCTGGCGGAACTGTCCGGGACAACGCCGACGGCACGGTGGATGTCTTCGTGGGCGGCAACGCCATCGTCTCGGGCACGTCGCACCGCGAGCTCACGCTGGGCGGCCAGGCGAGCATGGGCGCACCGGGCTCGACATTGGCGCTGGGAGGACCCGTCCAGTTGGAATGGGCCGATCGCCCCGGTGTGGCGGTTTCCCTCGACGGCGGAAAACTCGCCGGCGCCGTCTCCCTCCTTGCCCCCGCCACGGCGGGAGGCTCGGGAGGGGCCATCTCCGAGGCCGCCGCTTCCTACAACGCCTTCGCCACCAAACTCATGAACGACGTCAACGCCGTGCACCGCACCGGGCAGTCCACCACCGGCACCTCAAATCTCGATTTCTTCGCAACCACCCCTGGCGCCCCGGCGGCCCTGTCCCTCAGCGTTGTCCCGACGAGCGCCGCGGGAATCGCCACCGGCAGCCCCGGCTCCGGCGCCCTCGATGGCAAAATCGCCGACGCCGTTGCCCAAATCGGCACCGGGCAAGGATCCCCTGATGCCTTGTGGTCCGGAATCGTCACAGGGATCGGCACGGCGTCCCAATCGGCACAGCAGCATCAGCAGCTCGCCGATGCGGCGAGCACAGCCGCCGTCGGGCAGCGTTCCTCCGGTGCGTCCGTCAGCCTCGACGAGGAGAACATCAGCCTCCTGAGCAACCAGCACGCCTACCAGGCGGCTGCCCGGGCCATGACGGCCGTGGATGAAGCCCTCGACGTCCTGATCAACCACACCGGATTGGTGGGAAGGTAAGCCATGCTGAACCGTGTCACGAACCAAACGATGTCCGCGGCTGCGCAACTGAACCTGCAGGCCGGGCAGGCCAAGCTCGCCGCGCTGCAGGACAAGGCCAGCAACCTCAAGAACATCGCCAGGCCCTCCGACGATCCCGCGGCCACGGCGAACCTGCTCGCCACGAAAAGCCAGCTCAGTGCCGCCGGACAGTATTCGAACAACATCGACGACGGCAATGGCTGGCTGACCACCGCCGATTCCGCCCTCGGGCAGGCCACCAACATCCTCAACCGGGTCCGTGACCTCGCGGTCCAGGCTGCCAACGGTTCCCTGAACAGCAACGCCAAGGAGGCGATCGCCGTCGAAATCGAAGGCCTCAACAAGGACCTCCTGGCCCAGGCGAACACGCAGTACCTGGGCCGCAATGTCTTCGCCGGGAGTTCCGATTCCGCCGGCGCGTTCAGCAACGCCACGCCACCGGTCTTCAACGGAACGCCAGGCAGCACAGTGGAACGGCGGATTGACGCGACACAGACGGTGCGGGTAGACGCCGACGGCGGTGCGATCTTCGGTGACGGCGCCGGCTCCGTCTTCGCTTTGGTGAGCAACGTCGTCGCCGATATCCGCTCCGGCGCGGATGTCAGCGGGCGTTTGACGGCGATCGGCGACAAGATCAAGTCGGTTGTCAACGGACGCGCGGACGTCGGTGCCAGGCAGACCAAGCTCATGCGCGCCCAGGACTCCGTCGACGGACTAAAGGCCTCGCTGGACGCACAGCGCTCCGGAATTGAAGACGCAGACATCGGAAAGGTCGTCATGGACTTGAAGCTGCAGGAAACCAACTACCAGGTTGCCCTCGCGGTCACCGCCAAGACGCTCCAGCCCACGCTCATGGATTTCCTGAAATGAGCACCGCACAGGCTTTCCGGGCGTTGAGCTTCACCGCGCCCATGCCCGGGCTTGAAGCTTCCGGCGGCTTCGCCTTGCGGGGAATCGACGGCGCCCCCGGGCTCTACGCGATGGAGTCGGCGAGCCCGCGGATCCGGATGTTCCTGGCCGAGGCCGTCGTGTACGTTCCGGGCTACGCGCCCGCCATCCCCCGCTCGACACTGGACGATCTCGGCCTGGACCGGGCTGAGCTGGCAACCACGTTGGTGGTGGTCAACCCGAGCCCGGAGAAGACCACGGTAAATCTCGCGGCCCCGATCGTGCTGAACCCGGAAACCGGACGCTGCACGCAGCTTCTCCTCGATAGCAAGGAATACCCCCTCCGGGCCGAGCTGAGCTCCTAAGCAGCACGCCTCCCCCGGACGCTCGCTCACTTTTGGGTCCCTTCCGGCCGACGCTCGCTCAGATGATCTGAGCGGGCGTCACCGCTTTTGGCCCCATATGTGAGCGAGCGTCCCTTCTTGAGCCGCGGGGATCCCAGGATCGCGGGATCGCGGCTCGCTAAACCCGCTTGGCCTCCCCCGACGCTCGCTCACTTTTGGGCCGTTTCCGGCCGACGCTCGCTCACTTTTGGGCCGTTTCCGGCCGACGCTCGCTCAGAAGTTCCACTCCGAACCAAAATTGTTTGGTCAAACCACTTGCGCCAGGGCTTCTCCCCGTCCATACTAAATGAACGTCATTCATTTAGTGACTCCCGTCTCACCGGAGAACAGCCATCATGATCTGCACCACCTACCCGGGCGCCCCAACCTCCCCCGCCCGCCATCAGCTTCGATGACCCCGCAGACGGCTTTCACTGCAACACCCAGCAACAACCTTCGGCCCATCTAGAAAGAGCCAAGCACATGACTCAAATAACCCGCCCAAGCGCCAGGAAAACCGTGGAGGCCCACGATCCCGCCGGCACCGAGCACGGCATCAGCGGCAAAGGACTCAAGACGGGGCAGCTGGGGCTCCTCGCCGTCGTCGTCCTTGGTATTTCTTCCGTGGCGCCCGCGTACAGCCTGACCAGCTCACTGGGCCCGGCGGTCAACGCGGTAGGCCTGCAACTCCCCGCGATTTTCATCGTCGCCTTCATCCCGATGATCCTCGTGGCGTTCGCCTACCGGGAGCTCAACGCAGACTCGCCGGACAGCGGCACCACCTTCACATGGGCAACCAAGGCTTTCGGCCCCTTCATCGGATGGATGGGCGGCTGGGGGCTGCTTGCCGCGAACATCATCGTCCTTTCCAACCTGGCAGGCGTCGCGGTGGACTTCTTCTACCTCTTTCTCGCCCAGGTTTTCGGCAACCCCGATCTTGCCGACCTCACCTCCAACAAAGCCTTGAACATCGCCACGTGCCTGGCCTTCGTGGCACTGGCTGTCTGGGTCAGCTACCGGGGACTTCACGCTACCAAACTCGTGCAGTACGCCATGGTGGGATTCCAGGTAGTGGTCTTGGGCGTGTTCATCGTCATGGCCCTCACCCATGCCTCCTCCGGCGACACCCCGACGGCTATCGCCTTCAGTTGGGACTGGTTCGACCCCACGAAGATCAGCAGCTTTGAGCAGTTCGCTGCCGGCATGTCCCTCGCGGTCTTCGTCTACTGGGGCTGGGACGTCTGCCTGACGGTCAACGAAGAGACCAAGGGCGGCAAGGGTACTGCCGGCAAGGCGGGCACCACGACGGCGATCGCGGTGCTGGGTCTCTACGTCGCCGTAATCGTCGCAACCATGATGGTGGCTGGCGTTGGTGGGGACGGCATCGGGCTCAACAACCCGGACAACCAGTCCAATATCTTCGCCGCGTTGGCGTCCCCTGTGATGGGTCCTTTGGCCATCCTCATGTCTTTGGCCGTACTCGCAGGCACAGCGTCGTCCCTGCAGTCCACTATGGCCTCCCCCGCCCGAAGCCTTCTCGCCATGGGTCACTACGGCGCCCTTCCGCAGAAGTTCTCCTCCGTGAGCAAGCGCTTCGGTTCCCCCGGATTCGCAACCATCATGGCCGGGGCTATCTCCGGCGGGTTCTACGCGATCATGAAGGTTGTCAGCGAGAATGTCCTCAACGACACCATCCTGGCTCTGGGCTTGATGATCTGCTTCTACTATGGAATGACCGCCTTTGCCTGCGCTTGGTACTTCCGGCACAGCGTATTCAGCAGCGTCCGCAACTTCTTCATGCGGCTGCTTTTCCCGGTGATCGGCGGCGTGGTTCTGACCCTCGTCTTCATCCAGACGGCGGTGGACAGCTGGTCCCCCGACTTCGGCAGCGGTTCCGAGATTTTCGGCGTCGGCCTCGTATTCATCATCGGCGTGGGCATCCTGGCCCTCGGAGCGGTGGTCATGGTGATCATGGCCCGCGTCCGTCCCGGCTTCTTCCGCGGCGAAACCCTTCGCAAGGACACACCGGCCCTCGTGGTTCCCGAATAAGCCAGCAACTCTCAGCGTGGCAGAAGCCCTGTTCCGGCATCACCCGGAGCAGGGCTTCTGTTGTAGTTGCTTCACCACATGTGCGCGACGTCGATCACCAGCCGCGATCCCGTTCCCGGACCGGCCAGCGTGAAGACCCTGAAGGGGAGCCGGGCGCGGACACCCAGGCCAAGGCTCGTGTATCCCTCGAAGCTGCCCGCGAAGGCCACTTGCCGGAAAGTCTTGTAGTCCGAGACGTTCGTGAGCTCGTTCTTGTCGGCCGGGTTGTACGTGGCATTGCCGCTGGAACTATAGGCGGGGGCGTTGACCGTGACTTGCAGGAACGCATTGCCCCTCAGCTCGACGGGAAGTCCCGAGCCATCGTGGAGTACTTGTGGAACGTAGCGGATTGAATAGCCGGCAACGGCGCCATTCAGGTCGATCACCAGGCGGTCAAAGCACGGTTGCTGCCCCGTCCGGACATTCACCACTTGCGCTTGGGTCAGCGCGGGGTTTGACTTCGCCAACGATCCCCACGCGATCCCGCAATACGGGGCTGCCGACGCTTCCCCTGGAACCACTAGACCAAGCCCGGCGGCCACTACCAAAGCTGCCAACCACGCGTAAAACCTTCTCACTTGGGCCCACTCCCCTTGAATTCTTGAGCGATCCGATACCTCAAGCGTAGGAGCGTCCGGCCCCTTGAGAGAGCTTCGTATCCGCTTCGGCGCCCAACTGTTAACAGGCTTCGCGAAGGGTCACGAGGACGTAATTCAACGGTCTGCTTCCCGCGGTTTTCCGGGGTTTCGGCGCCGTCTCGCGCCTCTGTTCGTTATCACGGATAACGACGTCGGAGCGCTTGCCGGCATCGATTGCTCCGTAACTGTCGTTTTGAACGCTCAGAACGACAGTTACGGAGCAATCGATGGGCCTACGCATGCAAAAGCCCCGCCCGACTGGTTTGGGGATGCTGGATTCCAGTCGTGCGGGGCTGATTTGCGTGCGGGGTTTAGCCTTCGCAGTCGCGGCAGTACTTGAGGCCGTTCTTTTCCAGCGCGATCTGCGAGCGGTGACGGACCAGGAAACAGGATGAACACGTAAATTCATCGGACTGCTCCGGGACAACGATGACGGTTAGTTCTTCGCCGGACAGATCGGCGCCCGGAAGATCGATGCCCTCGGCTGTGTCGTTCTCGTCGATGTCGATGACAGCAGTCTGGGCACCGGAGCCGCGCGATGCCTGAAGGGCCTCGAGCGATTCGGCGGGAGACTCTTCTTCGGTCTTGCGTGGGGCGTCGTAATCGGTAGCCATTGGTGTGGTTCACTTTCGTTGCTGCATAGTGCCATTTCAGGCACCTCAGTGAAGCAGTTTAGGGCATAGTACACGCCGTCAACGAATAGTGTGTTCAACAAGACATTTGGCCACGTAAGAACCCCGGAATCCCGGGGGTTTTCGCTACTCTACGACGCGGATTTTCCGCGCTTGGGCGTCGGCAATGGCCACACCGCTGAGCGCCGGGAGCCAACCGTAGCGGGTGGTTTCAGTGGCTCCGGAGGCCCCCAGCTCGGCAGCGTCGTAGAAGTAGGCAGCTTCGATCCAGGCGCTCACCTTGGACATGATGGATACGATCATGCGGCCACGCTATCGAGGCCCGGTTCAAGACCCGTTTCCGCTCTGTCACAGCCGTGTTAAATGATCCTGTAGCTCAGTATCCGCGTGCCGCCGTCGTCGTCGCCGTCGTCGGGCGCCGCGTGAATCAGCAGCCCGGATTCATCCGCAGTGACGGTGACAGGGTTGCGGGTGATGACGTGACCGGCGCCGCTGAACACGCCGATGGGCACGTCCCACGTGATTCTTTGCCGCAGCGGTTCCACCAGGGCCAGCCCTCCGAGTTCAAGGACACCACCATCAACCTGCGGCAACAGGGAAATCCCGCTGCACAGCAGAAGTCCCGGACCGAGGAGCTGGGCATCCTGGTAGTCGACGAAGTGGCCAGGGTTCTCCCACTGATCCACCAGGCGGCCTTCCGTGTTCCAGGTGTAGAGCTGCCGGGAACCCCAGCTTCCGCCGAACACCAGGTCCATTCCGGGATCGCGCACGATCCAACCGATGTGGTCCTCCACCCGGAATCGCTCGCGGACCTCGAAGGTGCCCGGATCGATCGTATAGATGGTGCTTCTGCTCGCGGCCCGGTACTCGGCGACGGAAACCCAGACGTGGTCGCCGTCGAAATCGATACCCCCGGGGTGATACGCCGCGTCCTCGCCGACGGGAATATCGCGAAGCAGCCCACCGTCCGGCCCGAGGACGAACACGTGCCCGTTCCCCCGCCCCGGAGTCCGTAATGCCGGATCCGCCGCGGGGCGCGGCGCATCGAGGATCTCAACGGAGGACAAGAACGTCAGCCCCTTGGCGAAGGCCATGCCCTGCGGGTGGTGGGTCGGAAAGTCGAGGCTGAACTCCCCGACCAGCTTGAAGCGGCTCCGCCGGTCGAGTGCGGAAAGAGCGGCGAGAAGCTCAGTCCCCCGCATCGGCATGGGCCTGCCTCCACAGCTCGTAAAGCTCGGCGGCGTATTCCGGACGGGCCGCAAGGACCCCGCCGGTTTCCGGGAACGTGTCCATCTCGCCTTCGGAATTGAGGACGACGCCACCGGCCTCCTGAACAATGAGCGTCGCCGCCAGGTGGTCGATCGGGCTGAAGCACCCGATGATCGCCCCGGCACCACGCCCGGCAGCTACGCCCACCACCGTCATGGTCGCTGAACCCATGATCCGCATGATGCTGTGCCGCTCGCCCAGCTCCGCGAGCAGTTCCAGCATCCCGGGCCACGGCAAGTGCCCCGCGAGTTCGGTCGCCACCACGGTTCCGGCCAGGGCCGACGTCGGAACTCCCGCGGAAGCCAGCGATAGCGGCTTTCCGTTGAGCCACGCACCGTGACCGGCCCACCCCTCGAAAATCTCGCCACGCCAGGGATCTGCGACGACGGCGACCGCGGGCTTGCGGTCCACGGCCAAGGCAAGCGAGAACGCCGTCCACGGAATCTGGTTTACGTAATTGGTGGTCCCGTCGACGGGATCAAGGTACCAACACGGTGCGCCGGGCACGGCGACTCCGCCCATTTCCTCGCCAACCACCGTGTGGCCGGGAAGGCGGGCCGCAATCACTTCGCGGACGTGGCGCTCGACGGCGACATCGACTTCCGTGACCAGGTCGGCAGGGTGCGCCTTGGTTGAGACCAGGCCGCGATCGGCGTCGCGCATGTACCCGACGGCCCATTCGGCCAGCTCCAACGCGACTTTCCGGGACTCAAGGACCTCGTCTCCGGCCAGTCCCCCGGGAGCCTGGGCCGAAGTCCATGCCTGTGGGTCTTCGGCGATGGCGCTTTGCAACAGGTCCAGTTGGTTGCTCGTGATCGAGTCCACGCCGAGTCCCAATGCCCAGCGCATGGTTTCCAGGTTGTCCACGGTCCAGCACGCTACTTTGGCTCCCGCGGCGTGGATCTGTTCCACCATGCCCTTGCTGAGGACCACGTGCTCGGAATTGACGAACTCGGGACCCAGTTCGGCCAGCAACTCCTCCGGCGGGGCAGTCCTCTTGCTCCAAGGCAGCCAGATCCGGGCATCCTTATCGAGGGCGCGGATGATCCGCATCCCGTCCAGGTTCCCGCACCAGGCCACTTCGATGCCGCTTTCGCGTACGACGGCGGCAGTCGCCTTCGCGGGGCCGGGCTCGTCCATGTCGATGAGCAAGGTTGACCGGCTGTCGCGAAAGAGCTCAAGGGCTTCGGATAGCAGGGGAATACGTTCCTTACCGGCGCCCAGTTGCCTGATGCGGTCATACTCGACGTCTGCAACGTCCGCATCGAGGCTCCAGATCCTGAGCAGCGAGGCATCGTGGAGCAGGATCACCTGCCCGTCCTTCGTTACCCGGACGTCCACTTCCACGAGGTCCGCACCCGCGTCGATGGCTGACGCTATGGCGGGCAAGGTGTTCTCCAGATATTTGCTGGAGTCGCCCCGATGGGCCGCGGCCCGGGTCCTTTTGGTGTCAATCGTGTTGCTCACAGTGCGGCACCTGCCTCTCCTACCAGGCGTCCGTCCCGGAAGGTCATGGCCTTGCGGATCCCCGCATATGTCTGTTGGCCGGGCTGCATGAGCTCTCCGCTGACAAAGCTGCGGAGCCGGGCGTCGGCCCTGCGCACGTACACTTCCTGGAAGTGTCCGCGCGGGACCACCCTCTCGACGGTCGCCGGCACAGCACCTGCGAAGGGGGCGTCTGCCAGGATGACGTCCTCGGGCCGGATCCCGAGAATGTCCGGGCCCGCAGTGATGAGTCCGCCGTCGAGCGAGCCTTCCAAGCGATTCATGCTTCCGATGAAGGTGGCGACAAACTCGGTTTCCGGGCGGGCGTAGAGCGCTTCCGGGGTGCTGTATTGCTCGATCCGGCCTGCATTCATGACGGCGATGCGGTCCGACATGGACATCGCCTCTTCCTGGTCGTGCGTGACGATGACCGTGGTGATGCCCAGTTCCTGCTGGATCTTGCGGATGTCTTCGCGCACTTTGACACGTAGTTTCGCGTCCAGGTTGCTCAAGGGTTCGTCAAGGAGCAGGAGCTTGGGCTCCTGGACGAGTGCCCTGGCCAATGCCACGCGTTGCTGCTCGCCGCCGGAGATGCGTGCCGGTTTGGAATCCGTGTGGTGCAAAAGGCTGACCAACTCCAGGACGGCTTCCACCCTGCCCTTGATCTCAGCCTTGGACATTTTGCGGAGCTTCAGCGGGAAGCCGACGTTCTTGGCCACGGTCATGTGGGGCCACAGCGCGTAGTTCTGGAACACCATGGCGCTGGGGCGGTTCTCCGCGCCGAGGTGAGAGACCTCCTGGCCTTCCACCTCAATGGAGCCGGAGTCCGGCTCCAGGAAACCGGCGATCATGCGCAGCGTCGTTGTCTTGCCGCAGCCGGAGGGCCCTAGCAAGGACACCAGCTCGCCCTCCTTTACCGACAGATCGAGGTTGTCGATGATGGTGCGGCCGCCGAGGATCTTGTGGAGGCCGCGGATGGTCAGGCCACCGCCCGACGCCGGAGTGCCCGGCCTTGTTGTGCTGGCAGGTGGTTCAGTCAATGGTTCATGGATTGTCATGGGTTCTCTGTCTGACATTGAGCGCGATGCGCTATTTGATCTGGAAGCCTTCGGCGAGCTGGCCGCCGAGGATGTGCTTGTGCGCCGCGAGCATGAGGGCCACGGAGGGGATCGCCAGCAGGATCGAGAAGACGGCAGCCACCTGGGTGGGGTAGTTCAGCACCAGGCTGTACATCTGCGTTGGCATGGTCATGAAGGCCGGTGCACCCACCAAGTACGTTCCTTGTGCTTCGTCGAAGGACGCCAGGAAGGACATCACGGCCGCGACGATAATCCCGGGCAGTGCCATGGGGAGAGTCACGGAAGTGAACACGCGCAATGTGGAGGCTCCGGCGTCGCGCGCTGCTTCCTCAAGGTTCCGCGGCACGGCAGCGAACGCTGCCGCCGGAATCCACGTCATGAACACCACGGTGCCCAGCACGTGCACCACGAGGATTCCCAGCACCGTGTTCATCAGGTTCAAGGCGTAGAAGAGCGCAGCGAGGGTGACGAACAAGCCCATCTTGGGGAAGGCGTTGGTCGCGAACAGGCTGATCAGGAAGAAACGGCGTCCGGGAAAATCAAAGCGGGCGAAGGCGTACGCGGCGGGCAAGCAGATGATCGCAGACACAAGGACCGTCAGCGGGGCGAAGAACAAGGAGTTCTGCACCGCGATTCCGAGCGCGCCGTCGTTGACCACCACCTGCCACCAGCGCAATGTCCAGTCATCGGGAAGGAGGTTGGGGAAGGTCCAGTTGCCGGCGAAAGCACGAACGCCGAGCCAGAGCAGCGGGCCAAGGATGAAAACGATCATGAGGACCACGAACAGGCCCACCAGCGCACTGCGGACAATCGAGTCCAGCGTGAGCGGCCGGCGGGTGCGGGACCCAGCCGGGGATCCGGTAGGGAGAGCCATCAGACTTTCCCCTGTTCCTTGGCGGAACGGAAGTTCGCCCACACGTAGAGCGCGGCGATTCCGGAGGCAATCAGGAAGACAGTGAAAGCCATGACCGCCGACTGCTGTGGCTGGTTGAAGGCAGAGAAGTAGTTGGACATGTCCACTCCGAGCATGTTCGGTGAATTGGGCCCGGTGAAGTACGGGACCGTGAACGATCCAACAATTCCAATGGCCGTAAACGTCGTCGCGATGATGATGGGAACAGCGGCCATGGGAACGATTACCGAGACGATCGTGCGCAAGGAGCCGGCACCGGCGTCGCGGGCTGCTTCGATCATGGCGTTCGGCACGGACTGCAGTCCGGAGGAGACCATGAGCACCGCGAAAGGCAGGGAAGTCCAGACCGAGCCGATGATGACCGTGACCATGGTGAAGGCCCACACGGGGAAGTCAAGCCCGAAGAGGGCAAAGACGCTCCGGAGGAAACCGGTGCCGGAGTAGAAGGTCAGGATCGCCCACGAGGCGATGACCACCGGGATGAAGAGCGGCACGATCGCCAGTCCGGAAAGGAGGCGGGCCATTCGACCGCCTTTCAGCTTGAGGTAGAGCCCAATGCCCAAGGCCAGGAAGATGACCGTTGCCGTGCTGACCAGCGTCACGATGACGGTGACCAGGAGGTCCCCGAGGAAACGCTTGTTGGTGAACATCTCCTGGTACGCGGCCAGCGTTCCCCACCAAGCGTCCGCCTCGTGCACGTTCTGGCCAATGGTGGCGATGGTGTGGTTCAACCCGCCGGTCAGGCCAATGCTGAAGCCGAACGCGAGAACGATCGGGAAGCCGACGAAGATCGCGATCAACAGGATCGGCGGCAGTGCCATGAAAAACCCGACGGCGCGCTGGCCCAGGCGCTTGGGGCGCGTGGTACGAGCCGGCGGAACTGTTTGTTGCAGTTCCGCCGGCTTGTGAAGCGTGGTTGTCACTGGCCGGGAACCTTCTGGTCCCAGAGGTTGTTCAGGTCTTTGCCCATCTGGTCGAAGTAGCCCTTGCGCAGGTTGTTGGTGTCTGCGTCCTTGAACTTGTCCTTCACATCAGCCGGAAGTTTGTCCAGGCTGATGGCCGGGAATCCGGACATTTCCTTGATGATCATGGTCTGTGCCTCCGGCGAGAGGACGAAGTTTGCAAGCTTCAGCGCCGCTTCCTGACGGGGCGAGGACTTGGGAATGCCGAGGTAGGCGGCGCCGCCGGTGAACGACGGGTTGCTGATCTGGGTCGCCTTCACGGTGGACGGGATCTGGCCGTTGGTCAAGCCGGTGATGAACTGGTCAGACCACACCGGAGCCATGGAGATCTGTCCCTTGGCGAGCAGGTCAAGGGTCTGCTGGTTGCCGTTGGGGTAGACGCCGCCCTGGAAGACGGACGAGTTGAGGTCCTTCAACGTCGCGAAGCCCTGGTCCCAGTACTTCTCGAGATCCTTCTCGTAGCCCACCGTCATCTTGGCGCGGGCGTCGGCCGGAACGAACTTGTCCAAAACGGTGGCAACGAATGCACCGCCGGACCCACCGGACTTGGGCGAGTTGTAGGTGAACTTGCCCGGGTTTGCCTTGATCCAGGCGAGCAAATCGTCGAGGGTCTTCGGCGGAGTGGCAACCGTCTTGGTGTCATATGCGAGGAGCACCGCGGAGCCGCGGTACGGGATGCCACCGGTGCCGCCGGCCTTGATGACGTCCTGCGGGACATCGTTCAATGCCGGAATGGTCTGGGAACTCACGGAGGTCAGCAGATTGGCTGCGGAAGCCTTGGAAACGAAGCCGCCATCGACGAGGTCGAAGTCAGGTTCCTTGTTCTGCTCCGTGGCGCTGGTCAGTTTCGCCAGGGTCTGGGAATCGTGCTCGCCGTGCAGATCGAGGGTGACCTTCACGTTGTAGCCGGGGTTGGCCTTTTGGAAGGCGGGAACAAGGCTCTTTTCCCACAGGTTCTGGACGTTCGTGTCCCCGCTGATGAAAACGGTGATCGTCTTGTCCGGGGATGCGCTGGCGCCATTGTTCTGGGCCGTTGCGGTGCTGCTTTGAGCGCAGCCGGTCACAGCGGTGGCTGCAACAACGGCGACGGCGGCCGCTGCTAGAAAGCGGTTGGTCATGGTGTTCCTTCATCTTGAACCGAAAAGTCCCCCAAGGGCAGGAACTACCATCCAAGGGCAAGGTGAAGGAGTGGGTCATGGCCCATGAATCCGGGGTTAACCCGAGGAAGAATTAACGCAAATATGTCAGGACATACGAACAACAGCACGAAACGTTTTGCAGTGGATCGCCCTACTTGCGGGCTCGCTTCCAACCGATCGTCAGGAACGTGACCAGGACCGCTATCGCCGCGGCCAGGGCCAGGCTGACCGGGCCGGTTCCCCAGTCGAGTCCCCCTCGGTCAGGAGAAACAGCGGTCCAGTCGGAGAAGGACGCCCCCAATGGCCGGGTCAGGATGTACGCGAACCAGAAGGCCGGGATCGCCGCCAGCAGGCGACGCCAGCGGGCCAGTGCCGGGACAGCGATGACAACCGCGAACATGATGCCCGAGGCGAGGTAACCGAGGCCCAGCGAGTAGGCGGCCAGGTCCCCGGTAGCCGTGCCGAGGGCGAAGGTTGTCAGCACAGCGGCCCAGTAGAAAGCCTCCCGACGCCGGGTGGTGATGCTATGGATGGAAAGGGTCTTCTCGTTCCGGTGCCAGAGCAGGAAGACAACAGCGAGAGCCACGGTGAAGAAGAGGGTCGACGCCAGATAGGGGACGCCAAGTCCGACGTGGACAGCGTCCGCAGCCATGGTCCCAAACACACTGACCATCGCGACGGCGGTCCAGTACACCCAAGGGATGTAGCGGCGGACGCGGAACTGGAGGACCAGCGAAATTACCAACGCCGCAAATCCGAGGCCCAGAGCGATCTCGGGCTCAAAGCTGTGCACCAGGAAATCGGACGTGGTTTCGCCCATCCCGGTAGTGAGGATCTTCACTACCCAGAACAAGACGGTCACCTCGGGTACTTTCGAGGCGGAAGCTCGGGCGACGGCTTTCTGCAGTCGATCGCCAGCAGCTACGGTGTCCTTGGCCCGCGGGCTAGCGGTGAGTTCTTCGGGCATCATGGCCCCCATTGTTCAGGGCTTTCCCGAGCGTTTCCCGAATGTGACGCGTGGGGCCCTCGCCCTGACACGGTGACGAAGCCCCCAAGCCACCCCGCGCCATTCGCGGGATAATGGAACCATGGCCGATCAGGATCAGGATCCTTGGGATGAGTTCGACAGGCTCAAGCCCGCGGGACACGATCGCGTCCAGGGCTATCCGGGAGGAGAACCCTTGGGTTTTGGCTTCCAGACGGGCGTGCGGAGCGCAAGGGTGGCCTTTGGTTTCGCCGTCTACACTCTGGTCCTCGGAACCGTTCTGGTCTTCGTCGGAATCATCGACTTCATCGGCACCGGCGAGTTGCTGTGGCTCGGACTGATGGTGCTCATCGAGGCCGCCTTCATCTACGGATTCATCCAACTGGCGCACCAAGCGCGCAACCGACGCTCAACTTAGGCGCGCCCGTTGTCGAAGAATTACAGTCCCTCCGCGATCCGCTTGATCGCGGCCAGGCGGCGGTCCCACTCTGCGCCGATGCGCTCGAGGCTGCGTGCCGTCTCGCTCAGCTGTGAGCCGAGCACCCTGTAGCGCAGTTCGCGGCCCACGCGCAGCGATTCAACGAGTCCGGCTTCCTGCAGTACGGCGAGGTGCTTGGCGATCGCTTGCCGGGTGACCGGGAGCCGCCCGGCGAGGGCCGACGCCGATGCGTCGCCCTCGCCGAGGGCAGCCAGGATGCTCCACCTCGTCTCGTCGCCGAGTGCGGCGAACACTGGAACCAGGGTGCTCGCGGTCACGACCCACCCTCGACATAAGCGGCCAGTTCGTCGAGTTCCGAGTCCCAGCCCTGGCGGTGGCTCTCCATGTTGAACGCCGGATCGCTCGTCGTGTCGAAACCGGTCTCGACGACGGTGAGCTGCGTTCCGCCGTCGAGCGCTTCAAGCGTGAAGCGGAAAACGGTCGAACGTTCAGGATCGACCTCGGTGGGCTGGGTGCCGCGCGCGTCGTCGTTGCTCCAGCGGTAGGCAATCATTCGGGGTGGGTCGAGCTCCTCGATCCGCACCGGGAAGGCGCCGTATCCTTCGAAAGAGAAGACACCGCCGGCGCCGACGGCGACGTCGTCGAGGACGGCGGTCTGTCCGAACCATCGCGCGATGTGCTCGGCTTCGGTGATCGCGGCCCAAACCTTCTCGATTGGTGCTGCGATGGTGATGGTGCGCCTCACGGTGAACTCGCCGGCGTCGACGACGGAGGCCTGGTTTGCAGTCATAGTCATGATTCTGTTCCTTTCAGTCAGTTACTGCAACTACAGGGTTGCATTAACCTAAAGAAAGAGCAACCCCTAGGTTGCAGATCGAGGCTTGCCGCCGTCGCCAAGGGCGGATCTCTTGCGGCGTCCCGAGGCCACGATGAAGGCTGCGACGGCGATTGCCACTATCGCGGCGGCGCCGCCGATTGCAGTGATGATGCTCCAGGGGCTGACAGTACCGTCGTCGGATTGCGTTCCGGTAGTGGTGGCCGCAGACGCGGGCTTCGAGGCTGCAGAGGTTGTTGCGCCCGGAGCGATGGCGGAGTATCGGGACACCGAGCCGTCGCCGGTACCCTTGCCCGGGCTCGTCACGATGAGCGTCCCGTCCGGAGCCACAGCCAGATGGCCGGAGTTCTTATCAGTGGGAATGGAGGATCCCACAGCTGTTGCGCCCGGCGGGACGACGGACAGCACACGGTCCTGGACAGTGGTCACGTACAGGGTTCCGTCCTGCCCGACGGCTGCCTCTTGGGGGCCTCCCGGGACGAAGATACGGTATGCGACCGTATCAGTGTCCGGCTTGATGACAGCTACCCGATCGGAACTGATGTTGGTGACGTAAATTGTTCCGTCGGGCCCGGCCGCGATCCCGTGGGGGTTCTCGGTGTTGCCGGGTGTCGAACTAACCTGAATGGTCCGTGAGACGGCGCTCGCTC
This sequence comes from Arthrobacter sp. efr-133-TYG-120, assembly GCF_030209785.1. Classification (NCBI taxonomy): domain Bacteria; kingdom Bacillati; phylum Actinomycetota; class Actinomycetes; order Micrococcales; family Micrococcaceae; genus Arthrobacter; species Arthrobacter sp. efr-133-TYG-120. Next base: position 56,340 of record NZ_JARVRI010000014.1, on the reverse strand, counting down.
CGGAAGGAATGACCGAGACCGTCCCTGCGATTTGGTTCGCGACGAACGCGGTGCCGTCCTTCGTGACTGCGACCTCCACCGGCCCTGCTCCGACGGGTACTGTCCGGCCCACGGTCGATCCGTTCGGTGCAATGACCGACACGGTGTGCTCCGAGTGGTTCGGAACATAGATCGTCCCATCAGGTCCTGCGGCGATCAGATGGCTCCCCGGGGAAACCGGAATTCTCCGGGCCACGCCGCTCGCGCCAGCAGGAATAACGCCCACGTCGTACTGATTGCTGGCGCTGTCCCGTTCCGCGACGTACAGGGTGCCGTCCGGGGCCAATGCCAGGCCGGAGGTATATCCTCCCGTGGTGATAGTCCGGGAAGGCTTAGCGTCTCCGGGCGGTATCACACTGATGCCGCCGGCCGCTCCATAGTTGCCGACATACGCAGTGCCGTCGGAACCAACCACCACGCCAACGGGCACCCCGCTCACGTCCAGAACTTCCGAAGGTGCCGCCATCGCAGGCACAGCGCCCAGATAGGCGAACGCCGTCGCGGCCACGACGGCCAGGCTCCAAATTTTCACTCTTCTTCCCCCAAAATCCCCACAACGGCGCTGGACGCCGGCTCAGCGGAGCGTGCTCCGCGTCTGCAGCATATCCCGCCGCCGGTCCTCACCCCTTGCGCGGCAGATACGTGTTGACCGGGCGGCCGGTCGAACCGTAAGCCAAATGCAGGTCAACTAGTCCTTTGCGTTCGAGTTCGCTGAGATAGCGCTGGGCCGTCGGGCGGCTGATGCCGACGCTGCCGGCAATCTCCGAGGCACCCAAAGGCTCCGTGGAGTGAACCACCATGTCGAGGACTTTTTGCATGGTGGGCGGCAGGCGCCGGGGTGCTTTCGCAGGGGGAGCCGTCCGGCGCAGGCTGAAGAGCTGGTCCACGGTCGCCTGGTCGGCCACGGTCCGGGACTCCGCTTCCTGCCGCCAGCGCCGATAGGCCTCGAGTTGGGTTTGCAGCTGCTCGAAGCCGAACGGTTTGACGAGATAGTACACCGCTCCCCCGCGCATGGCGGCCCGCACGGTCTCAAGGTCCCGGGCGGCGGTGATCATGACGGCGTCGAGCTTTTCGCCGGCCCCCTGAAGGGACCGCAGTAAACTGATGCCGTCTTCATCGGGGAGGTAGACATCCAGCAGAAGAAGGTCCGGTTTGAGCCGCTGCACGGCTTCCCTGGCCTCCGCCGCGGTGTGTGCCTCGCCGACGCATTCGTATCCCTCGATTTTGGCTACGCGGCTGGCGTGGATGCGCGCTACGCGGAAGTCGTCGTCGACCACCAAGGTGCGGATCATTCGATCGATTTTCCTGTCATGGCCGGGGTTTCGGATTCCAAACGCGGTTCCGGTAACCAGATTTCAAAGCGTCCCCCGGGTCCGGGGAAAACATCCATGGTTCCTCCCGCACGGTGAACGATCCGGCTCACCAACGCAAGGCCTATCCCGCGGCGCATTCCCGGCCGCGGTTCTTTGGTGGTGAAACCGTCCGCGGTGATCGTGCCCACCAATTCTGCAGGAACACCGGGGCCATTGTCGGTCACGCAAATGAAAATGCCCGAGGAGTCGTCCAGTTGGATGGTCACCTCACGGGGTGTGGGTTGCTCCGCGAGGATCTCGACGGCGTTGTCCAGGAGGTTCCCTACGATCGTCAGCAGTGCTTGCGTTTCAAGGAACGGTTGGCGCAGTTGCGAGTCGTCAGTCACCGATATTTCCACATCCTGCTCGGCAGCCACGGTGATTTTCGCGAGCAGCAGCGCCGCGAGCTCCGGCGGCTCGATCCGCGAGCGCAGTCCTTCGCCAAGTGAGCGCGAGGTGTCCGAAATCCGCGATACGAAATTCCGCGCCTGGTCCACATCTCCAAGCTCCAGGAGTCCATCCACCACGTGGAGACGGTTGGCGTACTCATGCTCCTGTGCGCGCAAAGCTTCCATCAGGCCTTCGACCGAGCGAAGGTCGCGGACGAGGCCCTCAACCTCGGTACGGTCACGCAATGTGACCACCGAGCCTATGCTCCTTCCAGCCAAGGCAACGGACATCCGGTTCACCACCAGCAAGGCGTCCTCAGTGATCACGATCTGGTCGGTTCCGCTGATCTCACCCGTCAGGAGGGAACGAAGCCGTCCGGGCGGCAGAAGATCCTCGATCTTCTCTCCCAGCACGTTTTCTTCCAGATGTAGCAGGGAGCGTGCCTCGGAGTTGATGACGGTGACCCGGCCGTCGTCGTCGAAGCCGATCATCGCCTCGCGGATGCCGTGCAGCAAGGCTTCGCGCTCTTGCAGGAGGGACGCAATCTCCACCGGTTCGAGATCGAAGGTGACCCGCTTGATTCGGCGCGCCAGAAGGGCCGAACCCATGGCACTGATCACGAGCACCACGGCTGAATAGCCGGCGATCAGCAACACCTGCTTGGTGAGTTCGCTGCTTTCCGTGGTCTCCAGGATTCCCACCGAGACCTGCCCGACGACGGTCCCGTCCGCCGCGCGCACCGGCGCCTTGGCGTTGACTGAGTCGCCAAGGCTGCCTTTGTCTATTCCGACGTGGGTCTGCCCGTCAAGGACCGCGACGGGTTCTTCCAGGGTCTGCCCGATGAGGTTTGGATTCGGGTGGGAGTACCGGACACCTTTCCGATCGGTGACCACGACGTAGTCCGGCTGTGCCTGGGACTGGACCTTGCTCGCGATCGCCTGAATCGAGTGCGTGGGATCTCCGTCCCCCAGCGACGTCACGATTTCCGGCATTTGCGCCACCGTCGTGGCGATTCCCAGCGCCCGGAGCCTGTACTGGTCTTCGAGGGTCTGGTTGCTGATCTGGGTGTAAAGAAGCGCGCCCAGAGTGACTGTCACAAAGAGGATGCAGAGCAACCACACCAGAATCTGGGAGGCAAGGGGCCGGGCCTTCCAGCGCGCGCCGAAAAATCGCAAGCCACGCGACTCTGGATGCACTGCCAACCTCTTCCTACTCTCCTAGTAGCTTATGTGACAAAGTTCACGGCTACTACGGCTCAGCGGCGCACCGGCACCTTGGCATGCCACGAGGTATGTTTCTCATAGACGTGCGCGATGCCCAAGAGATCCGCCTCCGCGAATTCCCGTCCCAGGAAATGCATCCCCACCGGCTGTCCTCCGGCAAATCCGCACGGGATGCTGAGTCCGGGCATTCCGGTGAGGTTGGCCGGCGAGAGCATCATGAGCGCGCTGGAGAGGGAATCCTTCCCCGTTGAGCCGGTGAGCGAATGGGACATGTCAGCTTCGATCGGCGCGATGGACGGCAGCGTCGGGGACACCAAAGCCTGGACTCCTGCGTTGTCCATGGCAGTCCGCAGGGAGGCGCGAAGAGACGAGCGCACTTGATGCGCCAACTGGACGTCCTCGCGCGGCACCAAGGCGCCGGTTTCGATCATCACGCGGGTTCCGCGGAGATACTTGTCAGCGCTGCTGGCCAATAGTTCGCGATGGTGTTCAACCGATTCGGACAGCGAAATCGCCAAGCTCGCCGGCAGGGCCATCTTCAGTTCCGGGAGGGACACCTCAACAAGCTCCACCCCTAGTCCTTGCAAAACCATCAGAGCCTGTTCAAGGACCGCGGCCACTTCCGGAGCGACCTCCCACTCGGCCCAGGCGCCACGATCCACCGCCACCCGGGTCGGGGCCGGCATCGCCTCGGGGAGCACCATCTCCTGAAGGCGTGCCGCCGTCGCGGGCTCCAGCATGCCTTGGAGCAGCACCGCACAATCCGACACGTTTCGAGTGATCGGACCGATGTGGTCAAGAGTATGGCTGACGTTGAGAACGCCCGAACCGTCCACCAGTCCGGCCGTGGCTTTGAGGCCCACCAGCCCGTTCACCGACGCCGGATTCCGCACGGATCCACCGGTATCCGTGCCCAGGGCGCCCGGTGCGCTCCCGACGGCCACGGCCACTCCCGAACCGATGCTGGACCCGCCGGCGTAGCGCTCCGCCCCCCAGGGATTTTTCGACGGCGGGGTCCCTTGTCCGAAGGCGAACTCATGGGTCACCGTCTTGCCCAGGATCACTGCCCCGTTCCGCCGCAAGTGCCTCACCACACCGGCGTCGTCGGAAGCAACTCGGCCCCTGAGCGCCAGGGAGCCGCCTTCAGCCGGCATCCCGCGCACGTCGATGACGTCCTTCACGCCAAGCGGAATCCCGTGGAGCGGTCCGAGAAACTCTCCGCGCGCCGCGCTATTGTCCGCGGCGCGGGCCGCGTTTCGGGCGCCTAGCCGGTCGACGTGGACCCACGCATGCACTGAATCTTCGGTGGCCTCGAGCCGCCCGATGACGGATTCCACGAGTTCGGCCGCCGAAAGTTCGCCGCGGCGCAGGAGCCCGGACGCCTCCGTGATTCCCAGTTCCCATGCTTCAGTCATTCGCGCCACCTCCCCGGGCTTCCGGCAAACGTCGGGGGTCGAAATCGGCCCTCAACGCGGCCATGCCGCGCTGAAAGTCATTGAATGAGCGTTCGACGGCGGCCGCGTCCTCCCGCTGGATGGCCTCGCCAACCAGCTCGATGAGTCGCGCGGACTGCTCTGGAGTCAAGAGCCCGTTCACCGGTGCGCCGCCGGAGTCAGCCGACCGTCCCGCACCACGCAGACGCCGCCGACGAAGACGAACCGTACGTCGCGGAAGTCTTCGGCGCTGGCGACGACGACGTCGGCATCCCGTCCCGTTTCAATCCGCCCGCCGTTCGGCGCAATCCCCGGAATCAACCCGGTCACAGCGGACGTCGCCATGGCCACTGCTCCGGCCAAGGTTCTGTAGCCATGCTCGGCCACATCCTGCACGGCCGAGATCAATTCATCGTGGTGGCCCTCGTGGCCGTAGTCCGTGGCGAGGACATCTACCAGCCCGGGCTCCTGCAGCAGAACATCCCAGTGCTCCCGCGTGGTCACGGTCTGTTTGCGGTGCAGGAGGTCGAAAACCGAGACTTCGGCCGGCCAACCATGGTCCCTGCCGAGCTTGGCCAGCGCAAGCGCCTCCGCGGGGGTGTGCGAGGGGTGGTTGGCGTGCGAGGCAATGACACTCGCCTTCGACCCGCCTGCCGTGGCCCGTGGTGCCCCGTCCATGAGTTCGCGCATGACCCGGGCTGTCGCGGCTGCACTGTGCACAATCGCCGGGACGCCGAACCGAGCCGCGGCCTGGACGCCCTCCCGGATGCCGTTGAGTGCTGGCTCGATGGAAGGCAACACGGAATCCGCGATGATATTCCGCAATTCGACGAGGCCGATGTGTCCTTCCAAGCCGGCATCGGCGGCCGCGGCGCGCAGTTCGGCCATGTCGCAAGCCTCGGGATCGATGAAGCGGCCAAGGACGGCTTCCTTCATCCGCCGGGCCTGCGCCGAGTGCACGCGCACGCCGCTCGCCTTTTCGATGGCGCGGGGGATATAGCTCAGGTCCTGCCCTCCCCCGCCGAGGGTTTGTCCGCCGCCGAGCTCGCCGATCGCGATCGCACCGTCGTCGAGCATCTTCTCCACCGTGCTCTGGCCGGCCTGGGCGGGCAGTCCCCTGCCGTCAGCCAGTCGTGCGGCCCGCTCAGCCTCGGGCAAATACGTCGTTGCTCCGCGGACATGGACCGCATGGCGGCTGTCGGCTTCCCGGACATGGTCCATGGTGCAGAAACCGCAAAGGTTCAGCACTGTGGTGGTTCCCGCAAGAAGGTGGCGGTCAAGATTCGCCAGCCACTCGTCGTCGGGCAGCGCAGGGGCGCCGCTGGGCATGAGTGGCCCGGGAGTCACGCCGTGGACGTGGCTATTGATGAGACCAGGCATCACGACGCATCCGCCCGCATCGATCATCTCGCCGTCGAACGCTTGATCGCGATCCCAACGCTCGAGAACGTCGGCGACGCGACCGCGGCGCAGGATCACTGCTCCCGTTTCGAGCACCGTAGTGCCTGTGCCTGGCACTACGGTGCCACCGTGGATGAGCGTAGACATTCGACTCCCTATCGATTACGTTCATGATATCGAAGTATCTTCACTATAACCACAGAGAAAAAGCGCAGAGGAGATTCCACAGTGCCAGTCCCCTCCACCTCCCGGGATTTCGTGGGCTACGGCGAGCATCCACCGGAGTTCCGCTGGCCTGGGGATGCACGCGTTGCCGTGTCCCTGGTGATCAATGTCGAAGATGGAGCGGAGCGCAGCATCGCCCGCGGGGGCCCAGCGGACGATCTTGGAGCCCACTGGATCAAGCACCCCGCCCACCCCACGGTCCGGAACCTCACGCTGGAATCCGCTTTCGAATACGGATCACGGGCAGGCATCTGGCGCGTGTTGCGCATTCTGAGGCGCCACGACGCGAGGGCAACGGCTTTCTGCTGCGCCACGGCGCTTGAGCAAAACCCGCAGATCGCTGCTGCGCTCGTCAGGGACGGCCACGAAATTGCCGACCACGGTTACAACTGGGATACCCACGCCGGGCTCGCTCCCGAGGAGGAGCGCGCGCTCATTACCGCTTCCCGCGACTCCATCGCCCGGAGCACCGGCGTTCCGCCGACCAGCTGGTACTCCCGCGACGGACTCAACCCTGGCACGCGGGACATTCTCGCCGCCGCTGGATTCATGTACGAGTCCAATAGCTTCAACGATGACTTGCCGCACTCCGGAACCGGGATGGACAAGGCGGGGAAGGACGGAACAGGGTTGCCCGTGCTGCCCTACGCCGGTGACACCAACGACTCGGGCCTCTTCAGGCAGTTCCCCACGGCCACCGCGTTCGCGCGCCACTTGTGCGGCACGCTCGACATGATGCTCACTGACAGCCGGCACGGCCCGTCCGTCATGAACGTGGGCTTGCACCCGCGCCTCATTGGCCGGCCTGCCTACGCCGCCGCCCTGGATGCGTTCTTGTCCCACGCGGGCAAAAACCAAGCGTGGATTGCGACGCGATCGCAGATCATCCAGGCCTGGCTGCTGAAGACGAGCCCTAGGCCCTAGCGAGCAGCGCGCCCCAACCAGGGATCGGGCGCGCAGTTCCGGCCAGCCGGAGGAGATGCCACAGCGTGGCTGTTGCGCTGTCGACCACGGGCACGCCGAATTCGGATTCGAAGCCGGCCGCAAGATAGGCGGAGCGAAGGTTCGTCCCGATGCAGACCACCGCGTCGACGTCGGAACCATCGGAACCAAAGGCGGGCTGCATGAGCGCTCCGATTTCGGTGCTGGACATCCGCGAGATCTCCGGATTGGACATCGACGTCGCGGGCACCGAGGAACGGACTACTTCCAGGCCGCTGGCTGCGTACTCACGTTCAATGAGTGCCACGATGCCCGCGGGGCCGGGAAAAACGACGGCGACCCGGCCGGCGTCGAGCGCTTCCAGGGCGGCCACGAGCGCGAGGGACGCCGTGGTGGCTGGCGCGCCGGTGGCCTGCGTCAATGATTCGGCGAGTGCCCGGTCGCCTTCGAGGCCGGTCCAGGATCCCGACGTTCCATGGAACGCGATGGCATCCAGCTCAGCATCGCTGAGCAGTGACGGCGCGTCGCCGAGAACCGTCGCATCGATGCGGTCATCGAGGTCCGCCGGGAGCCGGAAGCGGCTGTAGTGGACGCCGACGTCGGGCGATCCGGCCAGGATGTCGGCTGTCAGGGACTCCGCGTTCGAGTTCGACGACGGCACGAGCATTCCCAAACGGGACGACGGGCCGGGCGGCCGGCTGATCAATGCGATTTGCCCAGCGACGGCGGCGTCGAGATCGCCACCATGACGGCCGCGGTGTCCGTGAGGTTGCTCCACCAGTGCGGCAGCGTGGCATCATAGGTCAGGCTGTCGCCCTCGCCCAAGGTGAACTCCTGCCCGCCAACACTCGCCACGAGCGTGCCGGTCTGGACCACGACGCACTCCTCACCCTCGTGCGAATGCGGAACCTCCGCGCCGTCGAAATGCGCGGGGATGGTCATGTTGATGACGCCAAGCTTCCGGTCCGCATCCGGCACGATCAGTTCCATGACGATTCCCTGCGAAGGAATCTCGATGCGGCGGCGATCGGCCCGGCGCACCAGCATGTGGTTCTGCGTCTCGCTGGGGTCGGTAAACATGCTCGCCAACGGCACACCGAGGGAATTGGCGAGGCGAAGGAGCGTGGCGAATGACGGATTACCGATGCCGCGCTCGATCTGGCTGATCAGTCCGGCGCTGACGCCGGCCCGGTCCGCCAATTCCTCGACTGTGAATCGCCCCGCACGCTGTTCCTTGAGCATGGCCCCCAAGTGGGTGATCCACAGGTTGCGGTGCAGAGTGTCATCGTCGTCGACTTTAACAACTTCCGTGCTTCCCAATACGGCTCCTCAGTGTTCCAGCACTCATCAGTATATCGAAGACTCGTCAACTAAACGAAGAATCCTGCCTGGATCCTCCGGCGTCGAGCCCTTCTTCATCGTCACAGCATGCCAGCATCGGCATCGCTGCAGAAGAACCACGCGGTTCATTTTCACAGGGAGTCACACCTCGTCACCCGGGTCTCCGGAGCGACGGCATCAGCCAGCTGCGCGATCATCGAGGCGAGCTCACGCTCCCAGTACACCGCGGCGCGATCGGCGCCCCGGGCGTGGACATCGCCGGCACTGGCAATGTCCGCGGCAGGAAGGCCCACGCTTTGGCCGGCGGCGCCGAGGACGTCGACGACGCGCTGGACAGACTCCTCAAGAGCGACCGCCCCGGGCCTCCCCTGTTTCATCAGTTCGCCGGCCAGGTCCGTGGGGCCAACCCAGCCGCCGTCGAAACACTCCAACGCGACGAAGTCTTCGACGGCGTCGACGGCTTCCACCGTCTCAAAAAGGACCGTCAGCCGGGGCTCCAGCGAATAGTCCGCACCAAACGCCGAGGCGAACGAAGCCTGTTTCGGCCGGAACCCATGAGGGCTGAACCTCGTCGCCCGATAGGCCCTTTCAAGTTCCTTCGGATGCCGCACCCTGGGGAGCACAATCTCGTCCACGCCCGTGTTCGCGAACGCCACCAAGGTCATGTCGTCGAGGTCGGGGACACGGACGGCCACCCGGGTGTTGGCGCCCGACAGTCGCTGGACCGCATCCGCGCATTGCTGCAAGGTCAATGTTGTCTGCTCTGCGTCGAGGACCACGAAATCCAGGTTTCGGTAGGCAACCACGGACAACAGCGTGGGCGTCGGCTCGGCCGTGATGAGTCCGACCTGCCGGACCAGCGACGCCGCCATCACTCGTCCGCCACGAACTGCCAGTCGGCGGGCTTGCTGACGCCGACAACAAGGTTGACGTCGTCGTCGCCGTCGTTGGTTATGCCATGGGTGGTGCCGCGGGGAATGTAGATGCCATCGCCAGGCTTGGCCCGGTACTCGGTGTCGCCCAGATGGACGAGGGGCTCGCCCGAGATGACCACGTAGAACTCGGAGGCATCGGGGTGGTGATGGCACAGGTGATGTTGCCCGGGGAGGATCCTGCCCCAACTGACGCAGAGGTCGTCGGAGCCGCTCAGGTCACGCGAGATGAGCGTAGAGACGAGCCCCTGGTCCCTTTGTCCGCGAAATCCCGTCTTCTCCAACGCCGTGAAGCCTTGCTCGTCCACGTTGTGGACCAAGCGCGAAATGTCAGTGGCCATTGGAGTCCGTCCTCCCGGCATCGACGTCGTCACGCGCGGCCTTCGTACGCTGGTTGGAGCTGACCGGCGGCAGGCGGGTTGGCGATCCACCACCGGGCAATTTCCTCCCTAGTGGCGAACCAAACGTCGTTCCGGGCACGGGCATACTCCAGGAAGCGCCTGACGCCCAAGGCCACGCTGGGCCGCCCCCCGATGCGCAAGTGCACTCCCACGGACATCATCCTGGGCACGGTTTCCCCTTCGATCAGAAGGCAGTCGAGGCTGTCCTTCAGTACATTGAAGAAGTCATCCGCTGTCCCGAGGCTTCCGGGACCCCAAAACCTCGCGTCGTTCGTGTCGCCTGAGTAAGGGACCACAAGGTGGCGGGATTCCCCGGCGGAGACAAAATACGGCAGGTCATCCGCGTAGGAATTGGAGTCATAGAGAAAGCCCTCGTCCTTGAGGATCGCACGGGTGTTCTCCGTGATTCCTTCGCGGACGTACCAACCCACCGGCCGGACACCCGAGACTCCCTCGATCGCCGCGACGCAGGCCCGGATTTCGGCCAGTTCCTCGGCCGGAGTCATTCCAACGGTCCCCCGCCATTTGTAGCCGTGCGCGCAAATCTCGTGTCCATCGCGCACGATCGCCTGGGCGGCCTCCGGGTTTCGTTCCAGGGCTACGCCGCACGCCATGAATGTCGCGGGCACGTTGAAGTCCCGGAGCAAAGCCAGAAAGCGCCAGATGCCTACCCTGCTGCCGTACTCGAAGAAGGATTCCTTCATCAGGCTCCGCCGGCCCGGGTCCGAAGACCATCCACCGAAAATCGTGACGTCTTCATCGCTTTCATCACCGGCTTCTATAGAGCTCTCCGCGCCTTCCTCGTAGTTGATGACCATGGAGATGGCCACCTTGGCACCATTCGGCCACGTCACGACCGGGGGGTTTTCCCCGTATCCAATGAGGTCTCGCATTGACTCACTCCTTGCCGTTCGTCGCTATCAATCGAAGCGTCGAATTCTAGAATTCATTATATTGAACTGAACTTCACTATACAATCAGCAGCCTTCCGCGTAGACCTTCCTGTGCGCGGCCAGTGACATCCTGAGCATTCCGTCGACGTCGTCGATCACGTTGCCGTGGGCCGGGCCGATCAGTTTCGTGGGAAGCGTGTCCAGTACCGCTTCGATCGCCTCGAAGGCATCACTGACATCCACGAACTTCGTCCAGTAGAGAGCCCTCCCGGTGCCATACGCCGCTTGGTCCACGGTGGGAGGTTCCGGCATCTCGCCCGACAACAGGCGGCATTGGCCGGGAAGGTGGACCGGTTCGTCATCGTCCTCTGCTTCCCCGTCTCCGCGCGCTGCGGGGACATCGTGGATAAAGGAGAAGCCGTCCGAAACGAACATCATCCGGGCGCCGTCGTCGTGGCCCCAGAGAGTGTTCTCCAGGTCCCGGATGAAGGCCGGCAGGAAGCGGAACTCCCGATTGCCAAGATCGATCCGGCTTCCGGCCGCCTGTGTCCGGAACCTGGAGCGGTATTCGGGGAAATGCAGGTGGTAGTCACGGACATCCCCCACTACGAGCGCCCCGGGATACTTGTCCAGCAGGGCAGGCAGGTTGCCGGCGTGCGGGATCTCGGGATGGGTCGGGAACACATAATCCAGGGGACGTTCACCGAGAACCAATTCAAGCTGGGCGAGAAGGAGGGCGCGGTGAGCCGGATCCCCCGTGTCCACCAAGAGCGTCGCTTTGGAGCCCACCACCAGGTAGGAGGAGACGTGATAGTGGACTTCCTGCCCCTGGGCGTTGGCCGACAGGCAGCCACCCAGCCAATAGGTTCCGTCGGCAAGCCATCGGAGTTCGACTGCGTCGTGCTTCACTGGACTCTCACTCTCTGGATCCCGACTTCCTCGATTGCCCGCGCCAGCTGCTGTGCCTGCTCAAGGCACAGGTCCCTGCCCACAAAGGGTGTCCCGTAGCCGGGCCCGACGGCGCGGACATCGCGGTCCCGGAAGATGTCGGCAACGTTCCTGGCGATCGGCCCGGTATCTGCCCCTGTGAACCAGCGGAATTTCCGGAGCCCCTCGCGGGTCTCCGGCTTGGCACTCCCGCCGTGCGTGAACGCATCCGAGGTCAGCAGCGCGCCCGATTCCGGATCGAACACCCAGAGGGTCGGCAGGAGCCGGAGGAGCGGCGACACGAGTTCGACGACGACGCCGTCCTGCACTTCTACGCGGATCGACGTCTCCGGATCCACGGCAATCCGCTTGGATTCGGCCTTCGAACGGGGCACGGTGATTCCGCCCGTGTACCAGACCGCGCCAACCGCAAAGTGTTCCTCGATGGCCGGGATGTTGAGGCAGCATTCCATTTCTGTCCTGGTGAGGACAATGGATAGTGGCTCTCCGGGTGACAGCAGCCGGTCGAGCTGTTCGATGATGCCTTCCTGGTGAAGGCGAATCCCGGTGTCCACCAGCACTGAACCGGACGGCCCCTTGATCAAGTAGCAGTTCACCGCTTGCGCACGCTGTACGCCAGGCGGGCACCAGCTCACGCGCTCATCCAGTTCGATGTCCCCGCCGAGCCGGTAGATCCGGCCGCTCAGCAAACCGCCCATTTTCACTCCTTCCCTTGGATCCGGATGGTTCAGGAGGCGCTGGCTGTCTCCCAGACAGCAATGGCTTCGTCGAGGGTGCAGACGTCGTGCCGGGCCCGCATGACGGTCAACGCGGCGTCGTGCACCACCGTGTCGTAGGCTCCCACCGCATCCTCGAGCAGCACGGCATAGAAGTCGTTGTGCACGGCGTCGCGCAGAGTCGCTTCGACGCAGCCACCGGTGGAAACGCCCACGAGCGCCACCGACTCAATCCCCTGGCTGCGCAGCAGCAAGGCGAGTTCGGTGGCGATGAAAGCGCTGGGACGTCGCTTGGTGATCACGACTTCCCCGTCTTCGGGCATGCAGGGTTCGCAGAATTCCGTCGCGGGGTCGCCTTTGGCACTGAGCTTGCCGAGGTCAATGGGGCGGCCGTTCGCAGCGGTATAGAGGGCACGCAGCCAGGCCGCCGGCGAGCTTGCGCCGTCGGGAAGGTTCTCGACACGAATGTGGAAAATCGGCACCCCATTGGCACGGGCCGCGGTGATGGCCCGCCCGCATTTTTCGACGACGGACGGCATCATGCTCATGTCATGCCCGGAATCCCCAATTGCGCCACCGTGCGAAACAGCTCCCACCTGCATGTCGATGACAACCAGTGCAGTAGTGGCGGGATCGAGCAGTTCCTCGAGGGTGTCGCGGACGGGTTTGCCACAGATTTCAATCATGGTTTCTTCCTTCAAGCGGATCCGGGGTCACAGCGGATCTGGGGTCGGTTGAGTCCTGGCCGGCGGTCGCCCCGCCGGCCAGAACCATGTGCTTCTTGGGATTTGCTACTTGCCCAGACCGGCGAAATAGACCTGGTCGTTGGTGAGCGGTACCGCACCCGTCAAGGTGTCTTGCTTGACGATCAGGTTCCGGACCTCCACCAGGGAGAGGATCGGGGCGCCCTGGTCCACCAGTCCGGCCATCTTCTTGAGCAGGGCCGTCCGCTGGTCCGTGTTCGTGCTCGGGGTGGCGGCCAGCTGGGTCCGGGCGGCATCGAATTCAGGATTGGACCATCCGGTGCTGTTGCTCGGAGCTCCCGTGGAGTAGAACGCGTAGGTGTAGAACGCGGGGTCTGCGATGACGATCGGCTCGGAGTACAGGACGGCCTGGAAGCGTCCGTCGATGAGCGCCGAGGAGAAGTCGGTCGGGCTCGCAACGTTCAACAGCTGCACCGTGATGCCCACCTTTGCCAGCATGGATTGGATGAGGACGGCTGAACTCTTCGCGACGGGACCCGGGCGGCTCACGCTGTAGCTGAGTGTCAGGGGGAATCCGTTCGCGTACTGGGTCTGTGCCAGCAGCTTCTTGGCCCCGTCGGGGTCATATTTGTAGGTGGGCGAATCCTTCACCGCGGGAAAGATCGAGCCCGCCGGGTCCGCGAGGCCGGCGTAGGCACCCTTGGCCAGGGCGGCCCGGTCGATCGCCATGGAGACTGCCTGGCGAACCTTCTCGTCTGCCAGCGGACCGGTCTTCGTGTTGAACATCATGGTGTCGCGTGTCTGGCTGGTGCACTTGAGGACACTTACCCCACTGACACCGGTCATGGAGCTGTATTGGTCATATTCGAAGCCGTTGGCAATCTGGGCCTCGCCGGTCTTCACCAATTGGGTCCGGGTCGCGGTGTCGGGAACGGCCTTGACCACAACCCGCTTTACCGAGCCTCGATCGCCTCCCCAGTTCGGGTCCGCGGTCACCGTCAGGGACGTCCCGGGAGTAAACTCCTCGAGCTTCCACCCGCTGTAATCGGCCAGGTTCTTCGAGAGCCACTTGTTGGCCGTGGGGTCATCCGGCGTGACGTGAAGTTTCGCTTCCTTGCTGTCGTGGATGTAGAAGAGATTGTTCTGCAGTGACTCGAGCGTGTATGACGTCATGCCGAGGGTGTTGAGTTCAACAGTGCGGTCATCGATCACGGTGACGAGGTTGTCCACATTGAATCCGCTGCTCTTGAGCGTCCCCTTCATGACGGGCTGCCGCACCATCCCGATCGCGAGGCTCCATTTCACGTCCTCGGCCGAGAGGGTGTTTCCAAACTGGCTCGTCAGCTTCCGCAGCTTGACGATGACCCCCTTGCCGTCCGGGGCGGCAACCGCGCTTTCGGCGAGCCGGCCGGTCACCGCGGTAGACGGCGTCGAGCATGATTGGTCATCAGTTGCGCCGGTCTTGTACTCCAGCAACTGGGAACCGAGTCCGCTGAGCACAACGTGTGATGCACTGCCGCCCCACGGGGCAGGGGTGAGGCTGTCCGGGAGGGCGCCGACCGCAATGACGACCGACTCCGGCTTGGCCACCGCCGCGGTGGGAGTGGCTCCCCCGCATCCGGTGAGCGACACAGCTGCCGCTGCTGCGACCCAGCCGAGCAATAAACGCGAATTCTTCATAAGCCTGGTTCCAATTTCTGTACAGAGGGAAAGGACGTGTTACGAGTAGTGCGCTGCTGATGTGGGCAGTGGATTAGTAACGGTAGGCGTGCTTGTGGCCGGCCCGGATGATGGGCGCCACCTCCGGAATATTGGTGATCACGTTGCCGTGGGTGGGCGCTACGATCTTGACCCCAAGGTCATCCATCAGCTTGCCGACCCGGTCGTAAACCTGGTCGGCGTCGTTGGCGAATCTGGCCCAGTACAACGCGCTGCCGGTAAAGAAGGCTGCGTTCTCGACCGCGATGGGTGCCGAGAGTTCATCTGTTGTCAGGCCACATTCGCCGGGGAGGTGCACCGGATCCTCATCATCGAGTTCCGGGCGGTGCATGTAGCAAAAACCGTCGGCCGTGAAAAGCACGCCCGACTTCGGTACGAAGCCCCATTGGGTATTTGGCAGGTCCCTGATCATGGCCTCGACGATCACGAATTCATACCCGCCGCCGAGATCCACTTTGTCCCCGGGAACCCGGGCATGCAGGTTGGGCACGATCTGCGGGTAGAAGAGGTGGTAGTCCCGGATGTCGCCGACAACCTTGATATCGGGGTACTTCTCCACGAGGCGCGGAAGGTTTCCCGTGTGCGGAAGCTCCGGATGCGTCGGGAAGACGTAGCTCAGCGGTTTGTCCCCGAGCAATCCGTCAAGGGTTTCCGAAATGATGTTCCAGCTGGAGGGGTTGCCCGTATCAATGAGGATGGACGACTCGGTCCCTTGTGCCAGGTACGTGGAGGTGTGCCCGTGGATAACGCGGTCCTGGAGGTGGAACGGCAGGCACGAACTCATCCAGGTGACGCCGTCGGCTACCTCGCGCGGAAGGTCGCGGCTCATGGTTTCTACTAGTTCTTCCATCGGGATTCTCCTATGCCTTTTCCGGTGTCAGCGCGGCGAGCATGAAATCAAGGTGCCGGCGGACGAGCTCGCGCCCGCGGATCACGCAACCGCGGGAAGGGGCGATGGTCTCTGGGGCCAGGGTCTCGAACTTGTCCGAGAGCCATTCCCGGAGCGGCTCGCACGTGGCCCGCGGGATCCACTCGTATTTCGCGTAGAGGTGCTCGGCGACCTGCTTGGCCGTGGTGGTGTCCTGGGCGATCGAGTCGATGATGCGGGAACCGTCCGGGCTCGTCATGGTGCCGTGGGTGAAGGTGTCGGAGGTGAAGATGGTTCCGGTATTCGCGTCCCAGCCCCAGAAGGTCGGGAGGAGCCGCAGGAGCGGCGACTCGATGGTCAAGTGACGGCCCGGCGCCACCTCGATCTCTGGGGTGCGGGCCATGGAATCTCCGCCCTCTCCCTTCTGGTCGATCTGCTGCCGGCGTCCTCGGAGCGCAAGCCGGCTGAGGTCATCGAAGGCATCGAAGGGGTTGATGGCGCCGCCGGTGAAGAGGCGTTCGATGTCGAACTTCCCGGCAATGGGTTCCAGGTTCGAAACGCAGTCCATCTCGCTCCGCGTGAAGAACATGGAGAGCCGGCCGTCGTCGTCGAGCAGTTCAACCAGGTCATCGAGGATTTCCTGGCTGTGGACTGCGAGCCCGGTGTCGACCAACAGTCGGCCGGACCCTTCGCTGAGGAGATAGCAATTCGACGGCTGGAAGCCGGTTGCCCCGGCCGGTACCCAGCTCACGCGGCCATCGAGCGGAATGGTTCCACCGAGGGCAATAACTTTATCTTCATGAACTTTAGTGAACATGTCTTCAATCTATTGAAGTCGGGAGACGTCTGTCAAGACTTCTCGGGGGCGGCTGAGGGCTTCTTAGGAGATGGTTGCCGGCGTTGCGCGCAGGCGCTTCTGACGGCGTCCTGCCACGGCTTTGCTGCGCGTACGGGGGTCCAGAAGGGTGATCAAGGCGTCGAGAACGACGTAGCCGAGCAAGCTTGTGGTTCCCATGATGAGGACAAAACCTTGAATGACGGGCACATCGCCTTTGAGTACGCCGTCGAGCGACCAACCACCCACTCCTGGCCAGGAAAAGACACTTTCCACAATGGCCGCTCCGCTGAGGGACGCGGCAAAGAGAAGTACCAAGTAGGTCATGAGTGACCCGCGGATGTCACTGAGGGCATATCGGAAGACCTGGGTGGGACGCAGTCCGCAGGCCCTCGCGAACTCGATTTGTGGTGATTGGAGCACCTGCAAGAGTCCCGAGCGCACCGTCTTTCCAAACGGGGCAGCAAAGAACAAACCCATCGTCACGATAGGAAGGACAGCGCGGCCGAGGATTGACGAAAACGTACCCCATTGGCCGGCAACTATGGCGTCGAGGGGAATGGATCCCGTGACGCGCGGCGGAGTGATCTGCGCACTGGAGAGCATGCCGATCGGTGCGGGCGCGATGCGCAGTTGTTGATAGAAGACAAACAGCAACACGAGGGCCAGCACGAATTCCGGCATGGCCATGAGGATGGATATCCAGAACGTGAAGGCTTTATCGGCAAAACGCCGGTAGCGATAAGCCGCGAACGTTCCACTCGCCATGCCGATGATGAGGGCCAAGGCGAGCCCCGGCACCATATAGATCAAGGTATTCGGGAGCCGGGTCAGGATTTCGCTGGACACCGAACTGCCCGTGAAGAGGGAATGGCCAAGGTCCCCGCTCAGGGTCCTGGACATGTACCCGAGGTAGCGTTCCCAGAAAGGCAGGTCCAGGCCAAGTTCCGCGTGGATACGGGCGACGTCTGCCGGGGTTGCGTATTCACCCAGAAGGGCCACCGCGGGGTCGCCGGGAAGAAGGGACACGAGGCCAAAACTGAGGGTGATGAGGCCACACAGCAATAAGGCAGCAACAAGGAGCCTCGAAATGATGTAGCGGATCATGAAATCTGCCCCCGGGAATTCGTAGAGCCAACGACGGCGGAATAGGGAACTACCGGCAACGCGGCGGAAATCAGCGATTGGGTATAAGGGTGCTGCGGAGCCATCAAGACATCTCGGGTGGGACCAGTTTCGACGATTTTTCCGCGGTGCATGACAGCCACCGTGGAACAGAAGTGCCGGACCGTTTCGATGTCGTGGGAAATGAAGACGTACGTGAGGCCGCGCGAAGCCCTGAGGCGCGCGAGGGTGCGCAGGATAGAGGCGCGGATAGTCAGGTCCAACGAGGACGTTGGCTCATCCAGGACCACCAGGCTGGGATTCGTGACCAGGGCGCGTGCGATGCCCACGCGCTGCTGCTGTCCCCCGCTGAGGTTCGCCGGGCGCCGGTCCATGAAATCGGCCGAGAGGCCCACCTCTTCCAAGGTTGCCAGGACGCGCAGCCGCCGCTCGGCACGGTCGCCCATCCGGGCGACGATGAGCGGCTCCTCGACGATCTGCCGGATCGTCAGGCGCGGGTTCAATGACGCGAAGGGTTCCTGGAAGACGATCTGCCAATGGCGGCGCTTCCGGCGGAGTTCGCCACGGCCAAGGGCCAACACGTCCTGCCCCTCGATAACGACGGATCCGGAATCCGGCTCGGCGAGCCTCAGGATCAAGCGGCCCAGGGTCGACTTGCCAGAACCGCTTTCGCCGATGACGCCGAGCGTCTCGCCGGCTTCCACGGACAGCGTGATTCCATCTACGGCGCGTGCTTCCCCATGGGGAGTACGGAAGATCTTCGTGACATCCACGAGTTCAAGGAGCGGCATTCTCAAGACCTCCGGGCTTCGGACAATTGGACCGTGGAGGGGTTAGGCGCTTCCGGCTCCGCGGTATCCGGAGCTTCGGCGTCCCCTGGAACGAATTGCGTCTCATCTTCGGGACGCACCACCGAGTTGAGCAGGGAGATCGTGTAAGGATGCCGCGGACGGACAAAAACGTCCTCAACGAGTCCTTGTTCCACGATATTTCCGCGATACATGACAAGGACGCGGTTGCAGTAGGAGGCCACCACCCCGAGGTCATGGGTCACGATCAGCATCGAACGGCCGCTCTCGACCGTCAGCCGGCGAAGGGTGTCCAGGACCTGGCGCTGGACGGTGAGGTCCAGCGCCGTCGTCGGCTCATCGGCGATCACCAGCTGCGGGTTGAGGTAAAGCGCCATGGCGATGACGACGCGCTGGGCCATGCCGCCGCTGAGTTCGTGCGCGTAACCGCGCATCACGCGTTCCGGATCGCGGACTCCCGTCGACTCCAAGAGCTGTAGTGCACGGCTGCGCTCGGAGGCATCAACCTTCACTCCGTGCGCCTTGGCGATATTGGCGAACTGCTTTTCGATGCGGGTCACCGGGTTCAAGGCGCTGAACGGATTCTGGGCGATGAATCCGATCTCCTTGCCTCTGATTTGGCGCATTTCCCGCTCGGGCAGGTCCAGGAGGTTGCGGCCGGCGAAGTTGACGTTGCCGGCAGACACCTTGCCCGGCGGCATCAACAGCTTCGTGATGGAGCGGACCACGGTCGATTTGCCCGAGCCGGATTCACCGACGATCCCGACAATCTCGTTGTCCTGCACCTCAAAGGAGACGCCATGCAGCGCCCGGACCACACCCCGGGGAGTGTGGAACTCGGTTTCGAGTTCCCGGACTTGGAGGGTCTTGTTCATCGGGTGTGCTCCACTCGTTCCATCTTGTCCTCAATGGCACCGGCGATGATGTTGAGAGAACCGATGACCAGGAGGAGGGCGAGCGCCGGAAAAGCCACGGCCCACCATTGGCCCCGGATGAGCATGCTCACGCCGTCGTCGATCATCGCGCCCCAGCTTGGCTGGGGCGGTTTGACCCCGACGCCGAGGAAGTTCAAGGCGGCAATCGTGCTCAGGGCGCCGGCAGTGGTCAGCGTGGCCTGCACGAGGATCACACCGTAGGCGTTCCTGAAGATGTGGTTGAAGGCCACGCGGATGGGCGAGCATCCGATGGCCACCGCCGCCTCGACGTACCTCGATGAGCGGAGCGAAATCGCCGCCGCACGGGACAAGCGTACGAAGCGCGGAGCCGCAACCAGGGCGATGGCGAGGATGACATCGGTGGCACCGCCGCCCATGAGCTGGATGGACACCACGGCTATCACGATGATGGGGAGGGCGGCGAAGGCATCGACTACGCGCATGATCGCCTCGCCGGCCACGCCGGTGGTAGCGAAGAGGCCCAAGGGAACGCCGATGACAAGGGCAATGGCCGTCGCCGCGAGGGATATGGGAAGGTCGAGCCTCGCCGATTCAATCGTCCGGGAGAACACATCCATGCCGTTGCCGTCCGTGCCGAACCAATGAACGGAGTTGGGGGCCAGGGCCATGGATTCTACGTCCGGCTGGAGGGGGTTTTGGGGAAGGTGGAGAAAAATCGCCGCGAGCGGGAGTCCCACAATGAAGGCGGCGGCGACGACGGCAAGGACCGCCCCTGATCGCTTGTACGCCCAGGCCCTGCCTTGCTTGGCCCAGCCCGACGCACGTCCGCCCAGGGACCTCACTGGAGTCCGGGACTCGGCTGTCGTAGTTTCACTCAATTGGCACTCGATCCGGTTGACGGGTGTAGGT
The DNA here is from genome assembly GCF_030209785.1 of Arthrobacter sp. efr-133-TYG-120. Classification (NCBI taxonomy): domain Bacteria; kingdom Bacillati; phylum Actinomycetota; class Actinomycetes; order Micrococcales; family Micrococcaceae; genus Arthrobacter; species Arthrobacter sp. efr-133-TYG-120. The sequence continues at coordinate 36,239 of NZ_JARVRI010000014.1, read as the reverse complement.
GAAAGCCTTCTTTTGACTGGCGCATGCGGGGCTCCAGCCACTCGACATCCTGCCGAGAATTTGCATATCGAAGTTTCATCACTTTATTGAAGTCTATGATTGTGTGTCAATGGTCACTGTTGACAGGACCATCAAGCGTCTTCATTATGGTGACAACACCAACAGTAAGATGAAGACGGATGTCAACCTTGGTGTGAAGCCGAGCCCTGATCTGTTTTCCGAAGACGATTTGGAGACAACAATGACCAATCTGAGTAAATCGGCAACTGTGACCGACACCAAAGAGCCCGCATTCGAGCCCAGCGTTCGCTACCTGCTCCGTGACGGTGAACTGGTGGAATACGCGGATGCCAAGCTCCATGTCCTGAGCACCACGTTGAAGTACGGCGTCGGCGTCTTCGAAGGGTTCCGCGCCTACTGGAGCGATGAGGACCAGCAGCTCTACGCCTTCCGGGTGGCCGACCACATGCGCCGCTTGATTGACTCGATGCGGGTGGTGGAAATCGACGGGCCGCGCGACATCGGCGTCTTGAGTGAACAATTGCTCGGCCTGGTGCGGGCGAACGAGCTACGCGGGAACCTCCACATGCGCGCACAAGTATTCGTCGACTCGAGCGACGGCAAGCCGGAGGACACCGGCCCTGTCTCCGTATTCATGGCGGCCATCCCCATGGGCAACTATTTCGGTGCCAGCGGACTTGACGTGCAGATCAGCAGTTGGGCCCGCTTGTCCGACCGCTCCATGCCGCCCCGCGTCAAATCGATCGCCAACTACCAAAACGGGCGCCTTGCCATGCTGGAGGCCCGGCGCAACGGGTACGACGCAGCCCTTCTGTTGACCGAGGACGGCCATGTTGCCGAAGGCGCCGGCTACAACGTGTTCATGGTTCGCCAAGGCCGGCTGTGCACTCCCCCCGCAACGGACAGCATCCTCGAGGGGATCACCCGCGACAGCGTGCTACATCTGGCACGAAACGTCCTCGGCGTCGACGTCGACATCCGCCCGATCGACCGCACGGAACTCTACTCGGCCGACGAAATCTTCGTGTGCGGCAGCGCCGCCGAAATCAACCACGTTTCTTCCGTGGACCGCACGCCCATAGGCGACGGTACTGCGGGTGAACTCACCCGCCAGCTGCAGCACGCGTACCGGCAGGCCGTCGTCGGACGGGTCGCCGCCGATCAACAGTGGGCACAGCCCGTCTACCCCACCGCATAGCTTCACCCCGCCGACTCAAACGAAAGGGGCAGCATGCTGAACATGCTCCACGCAAGCCATGAATCGGCGTCGGGATCCTTTGACCGCGACGCCGCCCCCGTGATCGAAGTAAGCCAGGGCGAGCAGTTCTCCCTCGGCGCCCGGAGCCTACTGACAGGCGGCCTGTTCGAAAGCACCGGGGAGTACGAGAAGTTGTCGATCCCCGTGACCGGGCCGGTGGCAGTGCGCGGCACCAATCCCGGGGACACGCTCCGTATTGACGTCCACGAGATCCGGATAGCGGACCGGGGCGCCATGGTGACGCTCCCCGGGCGCGGCGGTTTCACCGGCGGACTGGGGCGGTCCGGCCGGGTGGTCGACATTGTGGACGGGAGCGTCCGGTTCGACGACGACATCCGGATTCCCATCCGGCCCATGATCGGGAAAATCGGCGTGGCACCGGCCGATGGGAATCCCAACTCCAGCACCGTCGGGTCGCACGGCGGCAACATGGACTGCAAGGACGTCACCGCCGGTTCCGCCGTCATCCTGCCCGTGCAGAGCGCGAACGCCTTGCTCTACGCCGGCGACCTTCATGCGGTACAGGGCGACGGCGAGTGCTCCCTTACCGCCGTCGAGGTCGAGGGCAGCGTTGTCCTCTCCTGCCACGTCTTGCCCGGGGTCACCGTCAAACGGCCGGTGGTCTTGTCCGGAGGTTCCGTCATCACGATCGGCGACGGCGAGACGCTCGACGACGCCGCGCGGCTGGCGCTCGACGACATGCTCGAACTCCTGCAGGCGGACCGGAAATGGACCCGCGAGAAGACAGCGATGCTGATGAGCGCGGCCGCAGACGTTTCCGTGTCCCAGCTCGTCAACGCCCGTGCCTCGGTCAAAGTCTCCCTCGCCGCCCGCTTCTTCACCTCCGCACCGTTTTCCCTTGAACCTCACCAACACTGAACCGTCACCAACACTGAAAGGCGCGACCCCCTGATGCTTGATCTCGTTCTCACCAACGGCTTGGTCGTTACCCCGTCCGGCGCCAAAACCCTGGACATCGGCATCGCGGGAGGCAAGATTGTGTCCCTCCGCGAGACCGGCCTCGGACCCACGGAGGAAGCAACACGTACGGTCGATCTCCGCGGCCAACTGGTTGTCCCCGGCGGCGTGGACCCGCATGTCCACACCAATTCCGTCCTTCCGACGGCGGCCGAAAGCGGAATCAAGTGTTTTGGCCCCGACCGGGTGAGCGAGGGCGCCATCTATGGCGGCACCACCACCCTGGTGGACTTCGCGCATTGGCAACCCGGCGATGAGCTCTCGGAGTCCTTTGCCCGCAAATCGGCCGAATGGGCCGGGTCAAGCTACACCGACTACGCCTTGCACGGCACGTTCAAGGAACCGGAGATTCCATTCGAGGTACTCGAACAGATCCCCGACGCCGTCGCGGCCGGCCATGGCAGCTACAAGGTCTGGATGACCAACACCACCCCAACACGCCCCAAGCAGAAGACAGACCTCGGCAACATGTGGGGGCTCATGCAACAAACAGCCCAGGCCGGGGCAATGCTCGCGGTGCACGCCGAGGACGACGACATTGTCATGTACGCCTACAAGCAATTGCAGCGCGAAGGCAGGATCGGGCTGGAGAACATGCACCACGCCCACAACAACCTCTCGGAAAAGTTGTCCTTCCAGCGGGTCATCACCCTCGCGGAGCACGTTGGTGCGCCCATCTACCTCATGCACGTCAGCGCCCGCGAAGGCGTGGACGCCATCCGCGAGGCACGCGGGCGCGGCCAAGCGGTGTACGGCGAGATCCTCCCGCACTACGCGTACTTCACCGCGGAAGACTACAAACAGAAGAACGGCGCGATTTATCACACCTACCCTTCCTTGAAGTCGGAAACGGACCGCGACTCCATGTGGGAATCGTTGCTCGAAGGCTCACTCAGCACCCTGGCAACCGACGGCGTGTGCACCGACCTTGAGGTGAAGACCCGCGGCAAGACCATTCTTGACGCCACGGGCGGTCATGCCGGCGTCGAAATGCGCATGGCCGTCGCGTACACCGAAGGGGTGGCCAAACGCGGTCTTGACCTGACCCGCTTTGTTGACATCACCTCGGCCAACGCGGCGAAGATCCTCGGCCTGTACCCGCAGAAGGGCGTGATCGCGGTGGGCAGCGACGCCGATCTGGCGGTCCTGGACACCACAGTGAAGAAAGCCATCCATGCCGAGGACCTGCACGAAGCCGACTACACCCCGTGGGACGGCTACGAGGTGGCGGCGTGGCCGAGCATGACGGTCCTGCGCGGGCAGGTCATGGTTGAAAACCGGGAATTGAAGGCAGAAGCCGGTGGCTCGCTGCTCAAGCAGCATGTCTCGAGCGACGTCCGGAACCGGCCGGCCTGCTGACAAGCAGCCCCCGACGGCGGCGGCTCACTTGGGCCCCCGACGGCGGCGGACCGCCGCCGTCGGGAGCTCCGCGCTGAGAGAGGTACTGACAGGGACTCCCTGACAGTACCGACGCGTCCCTAGTGTTGACGGCAAGGCTGGATCTTGTTTCACGACACAGGATTCACGACACAGGAGGACGAACGATGGAAAAGCGCACACTGGGCACCCACGGCTTGGAGGTCTCCGCCGTCGGACTGGGCTGCATGAGCATGACAGGTGGATACAGCGACAAGCCGGACCGGCAGGAAATGATCTCGCTGATCCGTGCCGCCGTGGACCGGGGTGTGACATTCTTCGACACTGCCGAAATCTATGGCCCGTACGCCAACGAGGAGCTCGTGGGCGAAGCGCTCGCTCCGTACAAGGGCCAAGTGGTGATCGCCACCAAGTTCGGGTGGGACATCGATCCCGCAGAACGCAAGCCGAGCGGGCGCGTGAGCAGCCGCCCGGAGGTGATCAAGGAGGTGGTGGACGGCTCTTTGCGCCGGCTGGGCGTCGACGCAATCGACCTCTACTACCAGCACCGGGTGGATCCCGACGTTCCTATCGAAGACGTGGCAGGTGCGGTCAAGGAACTAATCGAGGCCGGCAAGGTGAAGCACTTCGGCATGTCCGAAGCGTCTGCCGGAACCATCCGCCGGGCGCATGCCGTCCAGCCCCTGAGCGCCGTCCAAAGCGAATACTCCCTCTGGTGGCGCCGCCCCGAGGAAGAAGTGCTGGCCGCGTGCGAGGAACTGGGCATCGGCTTTGTGCCCTACAGCCCGCTCGGCAAGGGCTTCCTGACGGGAACCATTACCGCGGACACCAGTTTCGACGCCGGCAACGACATCCGCAGCACCATCCCCCGGTTCGCGCCGGATGCGCTCCAGCACAATGCCGCCGTCGTCGAGTTGCTCGCGAACATCGCACAACGCAAGGGTGCCACGCCCGGTCAGATCGCCTTGGCCTGGCTCCTGGCACAGAAGCCCTGGATCGTCCCGATCCCCGGAACGCGCAAGCTGCACCGCTTGGAGGAAAACATCGGTGCCGCCGCCGTCGAATTGTCAGCCGCGGAACTGGGCGAAATCGAGGACGCCGCCTCCAGGATCCAGGTGCAGGGCGGGCGCTACAACGACGCCGCGGAACGGATGACCAACCTCTAGGCGTACGCATGGTGCCACGCTTCCGGATGCTGTGAGCCGGACAAAAATGTCACAGTCCAGGCACAGCATAGGTATACAGGGGCCAAAGCGTGGGGTTCGAGGATGGGATACAGCTTCGAACCCCTCGGAGTTGAACCTCTAAGGAGCAACATCGTGAACAAAGTCCGGAAAATCGCCGTAGGCGCCGCCTTGCTTGGCGCCGTCGCGGGCGGCGGAGCCCTCACCGCCATGGACGCAACTTCTACATCGATTGGGAGCAAGGCGCGAACGACATTGTGGCCACCCTGCGCAGTTACGCCGGACGGCAGCCACACAACAAGGGCCTAAGTGATCTGGTCGGCGAGCTCGCTACCCGGAGCGAGGAATTCCGCACACGCTGGGCCGCCCACAACGTCCGCTTCCACCGGACCGGCATCAAGCGCATGCATCACCCGGTGGTCGGGGATCTCGAACTCAGCTACGAGGCAATGGAACTGCCGGCCAACCCCGGGTGGACGATGTTCGCCTATACGGCGGAACCAGGGTCGGCGAGCGACGAACGCCTGAAACTGCTCGCGAGCTGGGCGGCCACCACCGCAAGCGAACTGGCGGCGCCGGCGTCGATCTCGGACTGAGCCCGGTGTGGGTAGGACCGCCAATCCTAGGAAAAGCAGGGAGCGGCCTAGCTGCTGACATCGTCTTCCGGAGCGCTTAGCGTCTTTAACAGGACCTTGAACGACGGCGGTTCCGCCTTGAGCATTCGGGTTTTTCCAGCCGCTAACTGATTACAGTCCAGGGCTCCACGTTTTAGATGAGAAGAAGATGACTATGGATTTTTCGTTGATGATGGCCTGCGCGGTCATTGGCCTCGTGAACAATGACAGCCGAAGTGCTTTGCCGGGGGCACCTGTTGTTCCGGCACGCCCGGCAAGGCGCCTGCGGCTGGCTCGGCTCCGCGGTTGGCTCGCAACCGCACTCCACCGGGTGGCGTGGGGAATCGAGCCTAAAGTGCCAGCGTTCGTGGAGCCTTGCCGGTGAGGTGTACGGAAGGATCCGAGCTGTAGAAGACGACGAATTGCATTGTTTGCCTTAGCTGTCGAGTTCGGCGCTGTCGGATTCAGTGCTGCCGAGTTCGGCCAGGGTCTGGCCGAGCCGCGGAAGCACATGGTTTCGCCAGCCACCGCTCATGATGCGGTGCGATGCCACGTGCGTCGGCTCGTCGGGATTGAACCCGTCATGGACAAGCGACAGACGGGTGCCCGTGTCTTCCGCGGCGATCGACCACGTCACGGTGCTGTTGAGGCTGTTTCCGGAGTTCGCGTCCCGCCACGAAATACGCAGTAGCTTCTCCGCTTTCACGTCAAGGACTTCGCTGGCCACCAAGCCGCTGAAGCCAACTGCCGGAACGGGAATCCCGCGCATCTGGAACTGATGCCCGACGATCGCTTGGAAGTCGTTTTCCATCAACCAGCGGGCGATCAGCCTGGGTTCCGTCAGCGCACGCCAAACCTTGGCGGGCGAATGCGGCAGGAATTCTTCGACCTCGATGGTCGTCAGTTGTTCGCTCATCTGTTGTCCTCAATCTCGTTAGCGACCATCCTAAGTTCCGAGTGGGCAATCGGCAGAGCGATCGGGTATCCCCGGCCTGCGTCGCAGACCAAGTTCGAACAAAATCCAGCTCTTGTTTAACGACAGTCAGCGATATATCGTTAAGTATCGCAGAACAAACTGCGAGCCTGAGGGCAACCCACAAAACACTGAAAGGACGATGCCGTTATGAAAGGCATTCACGACAATAAACACACAGATTGCGGTCCGGATATGGAACGTTTCGGACGCGGCCGCAGCCGTCGCGGTCCCCACGGACACGGCGGATTCGGGCCGGGCCGCGGATTTGGGCCGGGCCGCGGTTTCGGACCAGGCTTCGGACCAGGATTTGGTCCCGGCTTTGGTCCCGGGGGCCCGCGTCGGGCCAACAAGGGCGACGTTCGTTTCGCGATCCTCTCCCTGCTGGCTGAAGCGCCATCCAATGGATACGGACTCATCAAGACAATCGCCGAGAAGACGTCCGGATCGTGGCGCCCAAGCCCGGGTTCCGTCTATCCGACCCTGCAGCAGCTCGTTGACGAGGAACTCATTGCGCCCGTCGGCGAAGGCCGGCGCACCGAGTTCACACTCACCGATGCCGGGAAGGCGTACGTAGCGGAGCATGCTGAGGAGCTGGAAAATGCGTGGAACATCGATCCGGAGGGTTCAGGACCCGCGTTCCACCAGAGCGTGGCAAAGCTCATGGGAGTCATCCATCAATTCCGTTTCGCCGCAACAGACGAACAGCGTACGGCGGCTATGGAAAAGATCGACGAAGCCCGGCGAGCGCTGTACCACATCCTCGCTGACTAGTACCGCCCCTTCCGAAGCCGCGACGTGGAAGTAATCCCGCTCGCGGCCTCGGAATGTACACTCCCCCCGGTTCGGTTTCCGGGTCTATGCTTGGTTTCCCGGTTGCGCGGGTTCGCCCAGGCGCCCGAACTGCTACTGAGAGCGATGGGTCCATGAGCGGTTGCGAAGCAGTCCTTGCAGGCCTTGAAGGAGAACTCGCCTGGATCCGGGACACATATATGGACCTGCACAGACACCCCGAGCTGAGCCTCGAGGAGCATGGGACCTCCAGGGTCGTCGAGGGGAAACTCGCGGGGTTCGGCTATGCCGTAGCGCGCATCGGGGGCACCGGCGTCGTCGGCATCCTCGCAAATGGGGACGGCCCAACGGTGCTTGCCCGCGCGGACATGGACGCGTTACCGGTCACCGAGGCGACGGGGCTGTCTTATGCGTCGGCCGTGGACGGTGTCATGCACGCATGCGGGCACGACTTGCACGTGGCTGCGCTGCTCGGCGCGGCCAAACTCATGGCCGACGGCCGGACAGCCTGGTCCGGGACGTATATCGCACTGTTCCAGCCCGGCGAGGAGATCGGGGCCGGGTCCCAAGCAATGCTCGACGACGGACTCGTCGCCAAAGTGCCGCGGCCGGACGTCGCCTTCGCGCAACATGTGATGCCGATCCCGGCAGGGATGGTAGCCACCACGCCGGGCCCCGTCCTCTCCGCCGCGAACTCGCTCAAGATCACCGTGTATGGGAAGGGCGCGCACGGCTCAATGCCGCACATGTCGGTCGACCCCGTGGTGCTTGCCTCCTCGATCGTGCTCAGGCTGCAGTCCATCGTCTCGCGGGAGACGAAACCGGGGGACTTCGCGGTTGTCACAGTGGGGGCGCTCAACGCCGGGACGACGTCCAACATCATCCCCGACCGCGCCACACTCCTGCTCAACGTCCGCACTTACGATACCCAGGTCCGCGCGTCCGTCCTCGCGGCCATTGAGCGGATAGTCTTTGGCGAGTGTTCCGCCGCGGGATCACCGCAAGACCCGGATTTCGAGTACTACGATCAGTTTCCCCTCACCAGCAACGACGCGGCCGTGACAGAGACGGTCCGGGCCGCATTCGCCGCCCACTTCGGGGAAGACTCAGTGGGTACCGCATATAGGCAGACCGCGTCAGAGGACTTCAGCCGCATTCCGGACGCCTTCGGGGTCCCATACACGTTCTGGCTCCTAGGCGGCGCGGACCCCGAAACCTACCGGGCCGCCGTCGAACGCGGGACAGTGGCCCGGGACATACCGGCAAACCACTCTCCACTCTTCGCGCCCGTGATCGATCCGGCCCTGTCCATGGGCGTCCAAACCCACGTGGTCGCAGCGCTGTCCTACCTGGCTTAGGAGTACCACTGCCACTCGGGCGGTGCCCAGCCCGAGGGAACCTGATGGTTGTCCTTTGTACCGCATCGTGGACAGCTGTAGCTTGCCGACGGCGGCCGCAATCCGCTGCCATCGGCCGCATAGACCGCCGGAACATATTCATGGAATGTCAACGGAAACCCCGGGCCGCACCGCCCGCAAGCCGGCACCCTTGGCAGCGCTGCGGGTATACAGGGACGATGGGTGGCAATTCGATGTCCAGCACGAGCAAGCGTCATGTTTCTCCCTCACGTCTTCATCGGTCGGGAATCGGCGTCGGCCAGATCCCCGAATTCAAAGTTCATTCCCGAGCGCCCACATCGTGTTGATGAACCCAGTCGGGCAGCCGGCGGGTAGTGGGTCAAACCCTATGCCAGGATTCCCAGAAGGGCCATGGGCAAGCCGGAAGAGATGGTTCGCAATCAGTTATGCCGGGCCGCTTCGGCCCAGCTTGCCTAGAACCGGCTAGTGCCGCGCAGCCGGCGGGGGCGGCCGTCCGGGTCCACGACGAAGCGGCTGATCGGATCCGCCCAGAGGCGTTGGAGGAAGGACACGGGTTCCGGGGTGTGGTGCCGCACGTTCCCGGTCGGACGGGGCGAACGGCGCCCGGTTTCATGCCAGTGGTCGAGGGCGTCGGCGCTGGCTTTCCACAGCTTGAGCCCCGCCGCCGGGTCGTGGAGTTGGGGATCGTCCTCCTCCAAGCCCAGGTGTTCGGCCCAGAGTTGGAGGCGGAGCCCGCGGGCCAGCGGCCGATGAGCGTCGTGGCCGGCGCCAATGTCGTGGCCGCTGTCGGCGCCGGGCGACTCTCCGTTGCCGGCGGTGGCGTCGAATACGGCGCAGGTGAGCTCGCTATCGGTGGTCCAGGACCGGCGGTTGAAATTGTCCGAGCCGCAGGTGAACCACATGTCGTCGATGATGCAGATCTTGGCATGGACGTAGATCGGAGTTCCCGAGCTGTTCTCCAGGTCGAACACTCCGACCCTGTCGGGTGCCGTCTGGTGCAACATCCTCAGGGCGCGAAGTTGACCGATCCGGCTTGCCGGCCCTACCAGGGGGCCGTCGGAGTCGGGGTAGCGGGGAACGACGGCGATCACGTTCAAGTCGGGGTTCCGCTCGAGGGCCCCGGCGATTCCGGCTGCAACTTCTGTCGACCACAAGTACTGGTCCTCGATGTAGATCAGCGAGCGGGCGCGAGCGAAGGCTTTTGCGTAACCGAGGGCAATGCTGCGTTCGCCTTCGGGTGCAAACGGGAACGGGGGACGTTTCACGCCGTAGGTGCGCAGTAGCTGCACTGCATGAGGACCGGCCGGTGGTGGCGGCGGGGCGGCAGCCGGGAGCGGTTCGGGGTGCCGGGGCATGCGGGCCAGGCGTTGCTGCAGTATCCGGTACGGGGTACCGCGGTCCAAGTGATGGGGGTCGTTCCACCGTTCAGCGAACACCGCGAGCACATCCGCAACCACGGGGCCACGCAGCTCGAGTGCGGCATCGTGCCACGGAGGCCGTTTCCCGTATCTGGGATCCATGGTTACCGCTTGCGGGTCTCCCCCATGGTCGGCGTCGTCCCGTCGGCTGTGGGAAAGGTCGATCCCGCCAATGAACGCGACATCCCGCGAAGGATCGTCACGACGGCGGATGACGAACAACTTCTGGTGGTGGGAGCCGAACATTCGGACGCGCTGATCCAAAAGCACTTCTCCGCCGGCGTCGTTGATCTTGCGGCTAAGAAGCTCGTTGGATCGGCCGCTCATCGGAGCCGATACCCGCTCTCCATGGGATCTCCAGACAAGGCCCCGCACTTCCACCCCCGAGCGTGCCAACCCCGCTAGCAGATCCCCGATCGTCGGTCCGTCCGCCAGTAGCCGCTCGTCGGCGTCGCCACGCCAGTCGGTGAACCACACCCGGTCTCCCGCCTGAAGCGCGGTCAACTCCTCATGCAGTCGGGCAAAATAGCTCGCTCCATGAATCAGGGGCCGCACGAGGTTGCCCTCCGACCATGCCGGAGCCCCGGCAACGCCCGCGTGCACGTCCGTGGCCAGATTCCCCCGCTCAGCACGGCTCAGGAACCAGCTATCAGCATCATTGTCCACTCCGTGCTCCTTCCCGGCGCCCGAGGCCAATCCTCTGGATCCGGACTTCAAACAGCCTAGAAGGTAACCTTACTGATCAAATCCATGCACGATGTGAGGCGGAAGACAATGGGCGTTCACCCCGAAGGCACATCGGACGAAGATTCAGCCGGAGGCAAAAGCGAGCTCAGCGACGACCGGTTTGTCGGCGACGCTGACCTGGCCCGGTGGAAGACCCCCGCCGGAAGGTGGCTCGCCTCCCGCGCACAACGCCTCAGCGCCCGTCTCGGCGCGTACGGTGCGCTGATCCTGGTCCTCGCTGCGGGAGCCGTCGTGGCATCACTGCTGGCCTTCGCGACCGGCGAGGTGTACGAGGCAGTGACGGAAGCAGATGGCGTGGCCGCCCTGGACCACCCGGTCCTGGAGGCGGCGATGACCTTGCGCAGCCCAGCACTCGACGCCGCCGCCACTGCCTACACCGATCTAGGCGGAGGAATCGGGATGCCGATCCTGGCCGCGATCGCCACCTCCGTCCTGGTCCTCCGGCGCCGCTCCTGGACCCCTGCGATCCTCATTGTCACTGCGGCTGCCGGCTCCCTGCTCATGACAATCGCTGGCAAGCAGCTCATCGGCCGTGCCCGGCCGCCGCTCATCGACGCCGTGCCGCCCTACGAGTATTCCCCCTCGTTTCCCAGTGGGCATTCGCTGAACTCGTTCGTCATCGCTGGAATCATCGCCTACCTGGTCATCCTGCGTTGCCGCTCCCGCCGGGCCCGAGCCTGGACCGTGACCGCCGCGGCCCTCTTCGCCCTGACCATCGGCCTCAGCCGGGTGTTCCTGGGCCACCACTGGCTCACGGATGTCCTGGCGGCCTGGACCCTCGGTGCCGCCTGGCTGGTCCTGGTCATCACTGCCCACCGCCTTTATCTCACCGCCCGAAAGACTGAAAAGCTCAGCCACTCCCCGGGCGGGACTCCAAGCGGATGAACGCCGGTTCCGGTGCAGCGGCCACATGTTGCCCCAAAATTTGCCTTTCCGGCACTTAACTTTTGCCTGGCGCTGGAAGAGTCGGTCGGGGGTTTTCGTCAGCTAAGCCAAGCACTGGGAGCAGCTCATGTCAGGTCTCAACCGTCGGCGTTTTCTTCAACTATCCGGGGCCAGCGCAGCCACCGCAGCAATCGCTGAGATGCTCGGCGAGAGCATCGCTCGCGCCGCGACGATCCCGGCCAACCGTGCCACCGGCTCGATCAAGGATGTCGAGCACGTCATCGTCTTCATGCAGGAGAACCGTGCCTTCGACCACTACTTCGGCACGCTCAAGGGTGTGCGTGGGTTCGGAGACCCGCATCCGGCCATCCTCCCGAGCGGAAAGGACGCGTTCGCGCAGAACAACGGGACGCGGGACATCCTCCCGTACCACCCAGCCGCACCGAATCTCGGCATGCAGTTCATGGAAGACCTCGACCACTCGTGGAAGCTCACCCACGAGGCCTTCAACGTAGGCAAGTACGACAAGTGGCTCCCCGCCAAGTCCGAGGCCACCATGGCGTTCTACGAGCGCGGCGACGTCCCGTTCCACTTCGCCCTCGCGGACGCGTTCACCATCTGCGACCAGTACCACTGCTCGCTGCTTGGCCCCACGGACCCCAACCGCTACTACATGTTCACGGGCTGGGACGGCAACGACTACAAAGCCGGCGGCCCCGACCTGTGGAACGCCGAGGTCGGCTACTCATGGAGCTCATACCCCGAGGAGCTCGAGAAGGCCGGCGTGAGCTGGAAGGTGTACCAGGACGTCGGCGACGGCCTCACGGCTGCGGGCTACTGGGGCTGGACGGGCGACCCTTACATCGGCAACTACGGCGACAACTCGCTCCTCTACCTCACGCAGTACCAGCACTCGAAGCCCGGCAGCCCGCTCCACGAGAAGGCGCTGACCGGCACGAACGCGAAGGCCGGCGACGACCTGTTCCGGATCTTCCGCGAGGACGTCGCGGGCGGGAAGCTCCCGCAGGTCTCTTACGTCGTGGCCCCCGAGGCGTACACCGAGCACTCGAACTGGCCCCCGAACTTCGGAGCCTGGTACACGGCGAACATCCTCAACATCCTTACCTCCAACCCGGATGTCTGGAGCAAGACGGCCGTGTTCTTCATGTACGACGAGAACGACGGCTTCTTCGACCACGTCGTCCCGCCGCACCCCAACACCTCGCAAATCCCGGGCGCATCCACGGTTTCGACCGAGGGCGAGTGGTACGACGGCCGGATGACGTTCTCAGGCATCGCCGACGTCCCGGGCCATTACGGTCTCGGCGTGCGCGTGCCGATGCTGGTCGTCTCGCCGTGGAGCATGGGCGGATGGGTGTGCTCGGAGACGTTCGACCATACGTCGATTGTGCGCTTCCTCGAGTCGCGCTTCGGGGTGAAGTCCCCCAACATCTCGCCGTGGCGCCGCGCAGTGTGTGGTGACCTCACGAGCGCGTTCGACTTCACGGCGAACGGCGGTGCGGCCCCGGCCCTGCCCGACACCTCGGCATTCAAGCCCACGGACCACAACCGGCACCCGAGCTACGTGCCGACGCCTCCCGCAGTCAACTCGATGCCGGCCCAGGAGAAGGGCACGCGCCCGTCGCGCCCGCTCGGATACGCGCTCGACGTCGAGGTCTCGATGTCGAGCGGCAAGCTCTCCGCCCGCTGGCCGAACGCCGGGGCGATCGGCGCACACGTGCAGGTCCGCTCGAATCTCCTTCCGGCGGGCCCGTACTCGTACACGATCGGCTCGGGTGCGGCCCTCGACGCCGCGTGGGCGCTTGGCGCCGAGTACGACGTGCAAATGCATGGCCCGGCAGGTTGGTACCGCCGTTTTGCAGGCACGACGGCGGCCGCGGACATCCGTGCGACCGTCACCCGCGACGGCGTGTCCGGCCACGCGCAGTTCCGGATCGAGAACACCGGCACGGCCGCGGCCGCCCTCACGCTCACCGACGCGTATGGCGCCGGGTCGCAGGCCCTCGGTCTCAACCCAGGCCAGGCCAAAACCGTGGTGATCCCGACGCAGGGCGGCTGGTACGACCTCAAGATCACCGCCGCGGCGGATCCGAAGCTCGTTCGAGTCCTCGCGGGACGCCTCGACGACGGCCGGGCGCTCACCTCCGATCCGCAACTGGGCAGATAACGGGCGGTCACCCGAAAGCGGCAACGTGCCCACCTTCGTCTGGATCGGTCCCAACCAGTTCTAGATCGGTCAACATTAGACCAGATCACGGTGTCGGCCCCTCGCAGATTATGCGATAGTTTGCCGTAAGAACGGGGGCACCATTCGCGGCGGGGGGAACGGAATGACCTACATCTGTGGACACACCTCAGCTCGGGCTCCAGGCGATGTTCCTGCCGAGATGCCCGCATGAAGGCCGGCACTCTCCAGGAGTCGATGATGGAAGCGGCCGCTGACCGCTGGCTCAGCGCTTCCGACTTAGTCGCCGCCGCACGGAGCACTGGTGTTCTTTCGGATCATCGACGGGCCAGGGAACTCACCCTCGAAGCGATCAAAGAGCTGGTTGCCGAAGAATTATTGGTCGCGGGAGCATTCGGAACCGGCCGGTATATGCCTTGGACGCTGACAGGCACGGATGCGGCGCGCAAGGTCGAGGGCGAGTGGAACACGAGCGCCATGTCCCGCACATGGTTCACGGCAAAGGCCAACCTGACTTCGTCCGAGCTCGGCGATCTTCCACAGAGAACCCCTCGCCACTCTGCACGCGAAACCGCCGAGGATCCGCTGGCGGTCACGGGCAGCGAGGCGACGGGACCCTGGGTCCAGGTCACCAGGGAAACCCGCATAGCGGCGACCATCCCGCCAGACTCCGCGCCTCCGGCATGGAAAGGAAGCTGGCTTCGCAGGAGGCTTTGGCTCAAACGAGCCGCCGCCGTGTTCGTCATCGCATCGGTCTCAGGCTGGCTCGGATGGGCCGTCATCGCGGGGATCAAACACACACTCGCCAGCTACACCAAGATCGACGGGACAGTCACGGCACAAACCGATACCTCGGCACGCCGCGTTTCCTCGTGTCAACTGGACGTGGACTACTCAGTCGGCGGCCGCCAACTGCATAGCGTCGCCAAAGTCAACGCGAACTGCCATACTCTGCCGGGCCCGGGGTTCCCGACAACTATCGACGTCGACACAACCGATCCCCAAGACATATGGATCGACGGCGCGAACGATGCGAACCATCCCGATCCGTCGGCCATGGCCATATTTCTGCTAACACTGCCGCCCGCAATCGCCCTCGTACTCAGGAACGAGCTCGGAGACTATGGCAGAATCCGGAAACTGCTCGCCCCTGGAGCCCAGTGGCGGCAGGTCGAGGTCACCGTCACACGGAAAACCGCCGGTCGAGAGGGCGTCATTATCCGGCTCGAAGGAAAGGACCCCGCAGGAAACCGGCGCTCGTTCTATATCTTGTCCCGATTTGTAAGCCCGATCGGCCACGCCAGCAAAGGCGACAAAGCCAGCCTCAAGCTCATCGCGGACGGCGAGGGGCGGGCGCTCATCCAGAGACCCGACACCGGCCGAATACGCGTTGCGCGCATCAGCAGATCGAGTTGGCCACTAGGTTGGGGCGACCGGCTATTGGTCGGGCGCACCGCGAAATTGGTAACGCGCAAGTCAAAGCTTTAGCCCCGGACGCTATTGCGTGCTTCGAAACTAGTGGTTTTCGCACGGATTCTAGGGGTTTTTGCGGGCACCGGGGCAAGGTCCCGCCTAGACGCCCAGCCCTCGTCAAAGACGAGATCGCCAGCCGAAGCCCGTAGGGATGGCCACGGCAAAGTGGACTTCGCTGTTCCGGGGCTACGAGATAATCCCACGCGTCCCGACGAGCAGCAGATGCCCTATGGCGTTGCCCGCCGGCGCCCCCGGAACAGTTGCTCCTGTCCCGGGGGCGCTTTTCCGGTCGACCAGGCCGCGGCTACTTAGGCGGGAAGATCGATCACAACCCACATCTTCCGGAGGGTCTCGTGAATCGTCCAGGTGCCCCGCCACCCTGCAGGCGTGACGAACAAGGAACCCGGACCGACTTCGAAACTGTTTCCGTCTTCTTCCGTGATGGTCGCTGAGCCGCTCAGTATCTGGCAGATCTCGTCATAGCCTGGCCGGGTGCTCGCGAACGTTCCTGGAGTGACTTCCCAGATGCCGGTCTTCAGCCCTTCGCGGGCCCAAAGACGCAAAGACACCTCCGTCTGCCCCGGGGTGCTGGAAGTTGCTTTGGGGCTATGCTCGCCGGGGTTTATTGTGTTTGCATCGCTCATGACAGTGGCCTTGACCATCGTTACTCCTTCTGGGACTGCGCCCTTCGAAAGTGCCCCCGTCTTCGGAAGAGCACAAACTCAATCCCAACAATTGTCAACAATTGTCAACAATCGACGATAGTGCTGCAGTGAAAATAGTTGTGTCCGCAGTCATGCGCACCTGCCTCGACCGGTCTGGCCCGCATGCGCGCGCAGGAGTACCGTCGGTGTGAGCATGTAGCAGGGACCACGGCGCCTGACGAAAGGCCGAGGCTTCCTGGCAGGGGTTCTTGAAGGAGCCAACAATGGCTGGATGGAATGCTGACACGGCGGCCGGCCCGCTCGGCGCCGGGACGGTCACCCTCGTGGAAGGTACGTCGTTCTGCATCTCATTGCCCAACGGGGACATCCATCCGGATTCGCCGCACGGCGTTTTCGTCGAGGACACACGCATCCTGTCACGTTGGAACCTGACCATCAACGGCCAGTCGCTGGAGCCCCTGGCAGCCCAGACCAAGGAGCCTTACCGGGCCGTTTTTGCGGGCCGTGTTATCCGGTCGGACGGATACGGGGACAGTCCGCTTATCGTTGAGCGCATTCGTGAAGTCGGCGTTGGAATCCTGGAACACGTCACCGTGCACAACCACTCCACGGAGCCAACAGAATGCTTGATCTCGTTCCGGGTAGATTCCGATTTCGCGGACGTGTTCGAGGTGAAGGAAGCCCGGATCCAGCGCCAATGGAGCGAATCACGCGAGCTGGGCGAACACGAACTCACCATCCGTGCAAGTTGGCAGGACATCCGCAAGGCCGTCGTCATCAAGTCCGAAGGTGCGGATGTCGTCCTGGATGCGCTGACGTATCGGACCACCATCCCGCCGCGTGGCCAATGGAGAACGGTGCTCACTGTCGCGCCAGTCCATGACGGAATGGTGCCGGCGGCAAGTGTGGTTCACCCCGCCGTCGGCGAACTCTCACGCAGCGACCGCCGCAGACAGGAATGGGTGGCCAAGATTCCCGTTCTCCATATGGGCAACCACTCCATCGAACGGACGCTGCGGCGGAGTTACGACGACCTTGGCGCCCTTCGCATCGAGGACCCCGCCCACCCGGAGCGGATCGTCGTGGCAGCCGGTGCTCCATGGTTCATGACGCTGTTCGGCCGGGACTCGCTCTGGGCCTCGGAAATGGCCATGTCCGTTGATCCATCTTTGGCGCTTGGCACACTGCAGACATTGGCGGACCGGCAAGGGGCAGTGGTCGACCCGGTGACAGAGGAGGAACCCGGCAAGATCCTGCACGAGGTGAGGCTCGACGTCTCCAGCAGCCTGGCCCTGGGAGGCAAGTCCATCTACTACGGCAGCATCGATGCGACGCCGCTTTTCGTGACGGTCTTAGGCTCGGTCAGCCGTTGGGGCTTTGCCAAGGACACCATCGCCGCCCTGCTCCCCCACGCGGACAGGGCTTTGGACTGGATCCGGAACTACGGAGACAGGGACGGCGACGGCTTCGTCGAGTACGAGCGCCTCAACGATCGGGGTTTGATCAACCAAGGCTGGAAGGACTCCTGGGACGGGATCAATTTCGCCGACGGAACCCTCGCAGAACCGCCAATCGCGCTCTGCGAAGTTCAGGCTTACGTCTATGACGCATACATGGCACGAGCTTGGATTGCCTACGACGACGGAGACGCAGCTTTGGCGACCGAACTCGCCGATCGGGCTGCCCGGTTGAAGGCACGGTTCAATGAGCAGTTCTGGATGCCCGATCGTGGGTACTACGCCATAGCTTTGGACGGCAACAAACGGCAGGTGGATGCCTGTGCCTCGAACATGGGGCACTGCCTTTGGGTCGGCCTCGTAGACGAGGACAAAGCGCCGCTGGTCGCCGAACGGTTGATGTCCCCCGAGATGTTCAGCGGCTGGGGCGTGCGAACCCTGGCCAGCGACATGGGCGCCTACAATCCTGCCAGCTACCACAACGGCTCCGTCTGGCCGCACGATAATGCCGTGATTGCCGCCGGCCTGATGCGCTACGGATTCGTCGAGGAGGCTCAACGGATTGCCTCCGCCCTGTTTGAAGCCGCTGACTACTCGGAGGGCCGCCTTCCGGAACTTTTTTGCGGATTCAGCCGGGACCGGTACAGCGAACCCGTGCCCTATCCGACTGCATGCTCGCCCCAGGCGTGGGCAGCGACTTCACCCATCCAACTAGTGACGAGCCTGATGAGATACGACACCCATGTTTCCCGCGGCGGGTTCTGGATGGACCCGAAGCTGCCGCCTTCCTACGGCGACCTGCATATCAGCAACGCGCCAATGGCGGGCGGCCGGGTAACCATCGACATTGCAGATTCGGTTCCCACCGTGCAGGGACTTCCACCTGGGATGGTCTTTCATCGAGGGCATCGCCCATGGCTTGCCGAACTGGTGGCCCAGGCCGGCCTGCACCGAAAAGGGTAGCGCGATGGGCTTCGGTCTGCGAGCGGCGAGTTGCGCCGGTTTCCGAGAGGCAGGCGTCTGGAATACCCAGGACCTTTACGGAAAATCAGAATGTCGCTGCGTCAATGACAAAGCGGTACCGCACCGCACTGTCAATGACTCGGTCAAAAGCCTCGTCTATTTCGCTGGCTGGAATCACCTCCACCTCGGCGCCGAGCCCGTGGGCGGCACAGAAGTCGAGCATTTCCTGCGTCTGCCTGATGCCGCCCATCTTTGAACCGGCCAGATTGCGTCTAAAACTCGCCAGTGACCATGCCCGTTGTGTTAGTGGTTTCGAGGGCAGCCCCACGATGACCAGGGTGCCGTCCAAGGCGAGCAAGGAAAGGTACTGATCGATGTCGATGTCCGCGGATACGGTACTGATGATCAGGTCGAAATAGCCTTGGTGGCGCGCGAAAGTGGTGGGATCCGACGTCGCGTGGCAGGCCGCCGCCCCGAAGCGGAGCGCGTCCGCTTGCTTCCTGAGCGATTGGCTGAGCACCGTCGCCTGCGCCCCCAGCGCCGTTGCGAACTTGATGCCCATGTGGCCGAGCCCGCCCATGCCGATAATGGCCACCCGCTTTCCCGGGCCCGCACCCCAATTGCGGAGGGGCGAGTACATGGTTATCCCGGCGCACAGTAGTGGTGCGGCTGCTTCGAGCGAAATGCCCTCGGGAATCCGCAAGACATAATTCTCGTCCACAACGATGCTATTGCTGTAGCCGCCAGCAGTGGGCCGGCCGTCCCGGCCCACTGAGTTGTACGTACTCGTCGATCCCGACAGGCAGTGCTGCTCCTCGCCTGCGAGGCAGTTGACGCAGTTCCGGCATGAATCCACGAAACAGCCCACACCTACCCGGTCACCCACGGCGTGGCGCGTCACTTTGGCTCCGACAGCTTCCACAATTCCGGAGATCTCATGTCCTACGACGACCGGGAAGTTGACACTTGCCCAGTCGCCTCGCGCAGTGTGGATGTCGGAATGACAGATGCCGCAGAACTTGATGGCAATTCTGATGTCGAACTCACCCGGATCGCTGCGTTCAATGAAACCGGGTTGCAGTGCGGACGTAGCCGAATTGGCGATATACGCGTTGGCAATAGTGGGCATGTAGCGGCTCCTTAAACGCCTTCTGGATCAGGAAACAGGGACAAATCCGAGGGTCTTGTCCACCACGTTCAACAACGGTTCGCTTTTGACGAACCGTCCCAGATTCTCCAAGAAGAGCCTGCTGAGGTCATCGAGATAGTCTTCAGCGTCACCGCTCATGTGAGGGGTGATGATGACGTTCTCCATGCTCCAGAGCGCGTGTCCCCCGGGTAACGGCTCCGGGTGCACGACGTCGAGGGCGGCACCGGCGATCGAGCCCGATGCCAGTGCTTCAGTCAGGGCGCCGGTGTGGACAAGTTCGCCACGGCCGACATTGATCAGGTGCGCCGACGTTTTCATGGACGCAAGCACGTCGACGTTCATCAGTCCCCGGGTCTCCGCAGTCAGCGGAGCGGCGAGCACAACATAGTCGTAGTCATGGACGATGCCGGGCAGGTCTTGGGAAGAGTAGATCCAGTCGAAATCATCGTCCCCGGGACGAGATGTGCGTCCTGCACCGCTGACCTCCATGCCCACGGCACGGAACAGGCGCGCGATTTCACGTCCAATCGATCCGATGCCCACCACCAGCGCATTTTTGCCATGGATCTTTTGCGTGGTTCTGTGCTGCCAGCGTTGTTGCTGCTGGAGCTGGAACGAACCCTGCGCATCCTTGGCCAAATCCAAAACGAACCCGAGTGCAAATTCGGCAATGGCCCTGCTGAGCACACCCCGGGAGTTCGTGTAGACAACGCCGCTTTGGACCAACTCCTCGAAAAGCAGCTGGCTGACGCCTGCCGCCGAGACATGGACCCACTTCAGCGACGAGGCGGCAGCCCAGTTCTCCTTCAAGGCAGGTGAGAACGAGTGCCACTGGTACAACACGTCCGCGCCGTCCAACGCCTTAGCAAGCCCGTCGGCCTTGGTAAGGCGGACATCCGCCAGCTCCTCGATCTCCTGTAGCCGGGGCGGCAAAGCCTCCCGGTACAGGACCGCGACGACGGGCCGCTTGCGTTCCGTAGCTGTCATGACGACGCCGTTGCTGCCGGCGGCGTGTTTCCCGTCGTGGCGTCCATCGCGCCAATGGTGTCGATGACGTCAATGGCGGCCAGGACGGCGGCGGTGAATTCGGAGGTCGAGGACGGTCCTCCGACATCGCGGGTACCCAGGCCGTCCCGTAGGACGGACTCGAAGGCCAACTGGAGGTGCTCGGCAGCTTCCGGGTGCCCGAGGTGTTGGAGCATCATTGCTCCGGACCACATCTGGCCTACCGGGTTGGCCAGTCCTTTGCCTGCAATGTCCGGTGCTGATCCGTGGACGGGTTCGAAGAGGGAGGGAAAGTCACCTTCGGGGTTGAGGTTGGCGCTCGGCGCAACGCCGATGGAGCCGGTGACTGAGCTGCCCAGGTCCGAGAGAATGTCGCCGAGCAGGTTAGAGGCAACAATGACATCAAAGGTCCAGGGTTTCAGGACCAGATGCGCGGACAACGCGTCGACAAGTTCGCTGGTGAGCGTCACGTCGGGGTAGAGGCGGGTTGTCTCTTCCACCACTTCGTCCCAGAACGGCATGGTGTGGATGATGCCGTTGCTCTTGGTTGCCGAGGTCAGTCGGCCCTTCCGGGAGGATGCGAGCGATGCGGCGTAGTGCGCGGCCCGCGATACTCCCAGGCGGGTGAAAATGGTTTCCTGGACCGCGGTTTCATGCGGCAGCCCGCGATAGGCGCGGCCGCCGACCTCCGAGTACTCCCCCTCGTTGTTTTCACGCACGATGAGAATATCGATCGGTTCCTTGGACGCCAGGGGTGACTTCACGCCGTCGAGCGTCTTCACTGGACGGAGGTTGATGTATTGCTGGAATTCGCGGCGAATCGGAATCAACAGCCCCCAGAGGGATTCAGCGTCCGGTACGGACGGCGAGCCCACAGCGCCCAGGAAGATCGCTTCGTGCGCTGACAGCTGTTCGAGCCCGTCAAGTGGCATCATGCGCCCGTGCCCGGCGTAGTAGTCCGATCCCCAGTCGAAATAGGTGAATTCAAGGTTCAACGAGTGGAGTTCAGCGATTCGTTTAAGGCATTCGATGGCCGCCGGGACAACTTCCTTGCCGATGCCGTCGCCCGCGATCACCGCGATTTTGTGGGTGGTCATGATGCATTCCGTTCTGCGGTCGTCAACTGCTGCCACCCGGTGGCCGGCTCGGCCAGTTTGATGATGGTGCTTTTGGGTTCGGTCATCTCACGGACGGCGTGCTTGACGCCTTCACGCCCAACACCGGATTTCTTGAACCCGCCGAAGGGCATGGAATCGATCCGGACGTCGCTGGTCTCATTGATCACCACCGCCCCCACATGGAGCTTCTCGGCAATTGCCAAGGCCAGATCGATGGATTCGGTGAAAACGCCCGCCTGGAGCCCGTACTCGGAATCGTTGGCCCCGCGGATGGCGTCGGAAGCTTGGATAAACGGCATGATGCTGACCACCGGGCCGAACACTTCCTCGCGGATGACCCGGCAGTCCGCCGGCACGTCGGTGAGAACCGTTGGCTGGTAGAAGGCGTTGTGGCGCTGCCCGCCCACCTGGACGGTGGCGCCCGCAGCTTTGGCCTCTTCCACCCATTCTTCCACCCGGCGTGCCTCCGTTTCGGTGATGAGGGGGCCGATGTCCGTGCCGCGATCGAACTTCGCCCCGAAGCGGAGCGCCTTGGTCCCGGTGACCACGTGTTCGAGGACCTCGTCGAACAGCGAAATGTGGACGTAGACGCGCTGGACCGAAAGGCAGTTCTGGCCGGCCACTCCGAACGCACCGGCAACGATTGCCTCTGCGGCTTTCGCTGGTTCAGCGTCGGCGCAGACGATCGTGGCGTTGTTGCCGCCCAGTTCCGAGAGGATCTTCTTGGCACCTGCGGCGGCAGCGATCCGGTCCGCCGTCTTTGGGCCGCCGGTGAAGGAAATGAGGTCCACCTGCGGGTCCGTCACGATCGCCTCGGAGACTCCAGGTCCGGCGACAATCGCCGCGATGCGTCCTGCAGGGACACCGGCTTCGAGCAGCAGCTGGACGAAGGCCAGGCCGGTCAGCGGCGTTCGGCCCGAGGGCTTAAGTACGACGCCATTGCCTCCGATGAGCGCTGGCCCCAGCTTGTGTGCCACGAGATTGAGCGGATCATTAAAGGGCGTGATGGCGGCGACGATTCCCACCGGTTTGCGGTTGTACCATCCGATCTTGTTTGCTCCGGCCATGCTGTCCTCGAAAGCGAGGGTTTCTCCACGGAGTTCGCTGGACGCAGCAGCGGAGAGCCGCAACGTTTCGGTGCAGCGGCTCACCTCACGTTCGGCCTCGTTGATGGTCTTGCTGCTTTCTGCGGCAATGAGCTCCGCGAAGCGAACAGACTGCTCGGCCAGAAGCACCGCCGCACGTTCCAAAGCCTCGCGGCGGGCCCGGAGGGGCCATTCACCGTCCTGCAGGTGCCGATGAATGTGGGCTACGGCCCGGCGTACATCCTGTGGGGTCGAGGAACACACCTTTCCCAGGAGGACACCGTCTTCGGGATCCCGGACCTCCAGGATCATCTCGGCTCTCTCCCAACGGCCTTCCAGGAATGCGCCACCCGGTAGCGCGGCTATGCTTGCCCGCCTGTAGGCCGTTTCTTCCGCTGTTTTTGGGCACGCTTCAGCGACGGTTGTTGACGAACTCATAGGAAACCTTCTCTTGCCTAGCTGAATCGGTCGATAATCTTCGCGGCTCCGCCAATGAAGGGCAGGAACCACGGCGGGCCGAAGTGGCCGGGCACGGGCGGGTTCTTAAGGTCTTCCCACACGTTCGCCTGCTTGTCACCGGCCATGTAATGGGCCATCTTCTTGCCCATGTGGGCGGCCATTTGCACGCCGTGGCCGCTGTAGCAGAGCGAGTAGAACAGGCCATCGTGCACGCCGGCGTGGACCATCTGGTCCATGGAGAGGTCCACCAAGCCGCCCCAGGTGTAGTCCACCTTCACGTTGGCAAGGTACGGGAAGAGCTCAGTCATCGCCTTGTGCAGGATCTCGCCGCTCTTGACGTCCGAATCCGGGCTGGACAGCGCAAATCGAGCACGTCCGCCGAAAAGGAGCCTGTTGTCCGGGGTGATCCGGAAGTAGTACGTCAGCATCTTGCTGTCCGATGCCTGCCGCCTGTGCGGAAGGATGCGGTTCACCACGTCCTCCGGCAAGGGCTCGGTGACAATGATGAAGCTGCCCACCGGAATCACGCGGCGCTGAAGCCACGGTGTGACATTGCCTGTGTAACCGCTTGTGGCGACCAGAACCTGCTTGGCCCGGGTGATGCCGCGGGTGGTGTGTACGTCGTGGACCGTTCCGCTGACCTTCTTGAGCTCGGTCACGCCCGCATTCTCGCAGATCTGGGCTCCGGCGTTGGCTGCGGCCCCGGCGAGGCCGTGAACGAACTTGCCCACGTGGAGCCCGGCGCCCAGGGGATCCATCATGGCGCCTTGATAGAAGTCGGTGCCGATCTCGCTGTGGATCTCGGACTTCGGAATCAGCGTGACATGGTGGTCCACGAGCTTGGCCAGCAGCTCCTGGGACTTCCGGAAGCCCGCGTTATGCGACTCGTGGTAGGCCAACGAGAGCTTGCCAAAGCGGTTGAAGTCACAGTCGATGGCATAGTCATGGACCAGCTTCTCGATGCTGTCGATGGCGTCGTTGTACTCGCGGAAGTATTCCACGGCCCGGTCCTCGCCATAGCGCTTGACTGCGGTGCTGAAGCCGATGGCCAAACCCGTGGTCGCCATTCCTCCGTTTCGGCCGGACGCACCCCAGCCCACAGTGTGGCGTTCGAGGACCGCGACGCTGGCGCCCTGCTGTGCGAACTCCAGCGCGGCGGATAGGCCGGTGAAGCCGGCCCCGATAATCGCCACGTCGACATTTTCCGGCACTGGCGTGCTGCGATAGTCGCCGGATGGTTCGGCTGTGTCCAGCCAGTAAGGAATGAGTTTCACGGAATGGCCTTTCGCCTCGAAGTCGGTCTAGAGACCGAGGTGCTCGTTGATCTCGTCCAGGGACTTGGCAACGTTGAGGTCGTAGCCCGGGCCAATGGGGTCATAGCCACGGTCCAACAGCCAGAGGTTGCGGAAGCCCATGTCGTGCATCGGGTGCACGTCGTAGCGGGTGTGCGAGGAGATGTGAAGGAAGTCCTCGGGCTTGGCGTTCAGGTTATCGAGCATGTACTCGAACGCCTGGTAGCGCGGCTTGTAAGCCTGGGCCTGCTCAGCGGTCAGCACGGCGTGGAAGTTTGCGCCGAGCTTGGGAATGCTGATCTCCAGGAAGCTGTCGTCCGCGTTGGACAAAGCCACCAGCTTGTAGTTGTCGCCCATGAGCTTCAGCGGGGCCGGCACGTCATCGTGGGCACCAAAGCTGCGTATCGCGTCGGCGAACACTGCGCCCGCGCCCGGGGTCGGACCAATGCCAAAGTACTTGCACACGCGGTCGAAAGAGCCTTGAAGGATCTGCTCGTAGGGCTTGTAGTCGCCAAGAACCTCGTCGAAGCGGTACCCGCGGAACACCTTTTTGAACGCAGGCCACTGCTCTTCAGGCAGGCGGCCATCCAGCAGGCGGCGGGTAGTGGAATCGGTATCCCAGTTGATCAGCGTGCCGTAGATATCAAAGGAGATGTACTTCGGCCGGAAGTTGGTGTCTGCCATGTTCGGTTCCGTTCTTTGTCAGGAAGTGGAAGCGGCGCCGTGCCTGCGTATTGGAGGTTTCGGGAAGCGCGCGGTGAGCGGGGAACGGGTCCCCGGCAGGCTGGAAGATCCTGCCCGATAACTCGACCCTAGGCTCCAAAATTGTAAATTGTCAACAGTTCAATCAGAAGAGACGGCCCTGGTCGCTCCAGCCCTCAATTCAAAAAAAGTTGCTGTAAATTGTTGACAATCTACTTTTGATGAAGTTGCATTGCATTAGACGGCGGAGAGATCCAGATCACATTCCTCCCCCTCCCGGTGACAACCCCGAACTGACTACCCCTTCGAAGGGAAGCATTATGAAGACTCGAACCAAGGCACAAACTGCAACGGCAGCACTGGCCGTACTGCTCGCGCTGACCGCCTGCGGAAGCACCGCCACGAGTGCCCCGGCACCGGACAGCTCCAAGACCTCAAACACCACCGATATTTCCCAGGCCGTCCAGCCTGATGCAGCCGCGGTCAAGCTGCTGCCGCAGTCCTATAAGGACAAGGGCGAGCTGACGGTCGCAATGGACCTTCACTACCCGCCCACCACCTTTCTCTCGGACGACAACAAGACCCCTATCGGCCTGAATCCGGATATTGCCCGCTTGGTGGCCAAGAAGCTCGGGCTGAAGCTGAAGTTTGAGAACACTGTGTTTGACACCATCATTCCCGGCATTGACGGTGGCCGCTACGACTTCACTATCACCACGATGTCCCCCACGCCCGAGCGGCTGAAGGTCCTGGACATGATCGACTACTTCAAAGACGGCAATTCAATTGCAGTGAGTGCAGGCAATCCACTCAAGCTCACCAATGAAACCCTGTGCGGCAAGAACATTGCCGTCACGGCCGGCTCGACGGGCCAGCTGAAGCGCCTCCCGGCCCTCTCTGAGCAAACCTGCACCTCCAAAGGGCAGCCAGCCATCAACTCCGTGACGCTTCCCAACGTCCAGGAGGCGCTGACCCAGCTGGCGTCCAAGCGCATCGACGGCATCCTTTACGACACCACCTCCCTCGCATGGGCCGGGAAGCAGCAGCCGGGCATGTTCACTCTCCTCACCCCCCAGATTAACGTCGGCGCCAGCGACCTGACGTCAGTCGGCCTTAAGAAGGGCTCGCCACTGACCCCCGCGCTCCAGGCTGCCGTCCAATCGGTCCTGAACAGCCCGGAGTACAAACAGTCGCTCTCGAACTGGGGCCTCGAATCGGGTGCCATCACGGATGCGAAGCTCAACTAGGAGGGTTACTCCCATGGTGCAAACCATCAGTCACGGAAGCGGGAACAAGATAGATAGGACCGATCCGGCGCTCAAGCCCAGGCTGCGGCGGCGGGGCGTCTTCGAATACGTGGCTTGGGTGGTGTGCGGCCTGATCGGCGCGGGCGTCCTCGTCTCCGTATCGACCAACCCCAATTTCAAGTGGGATGTGGTCGCCAAGTACTTCACCTACGAAACGATCATCAATGGGCTAATGCTCACGATTTTCCTCACCGTCGCCAGCATGTTCCTGGGCACCCTCCTGGGCCTCGGGCTGGCGATCATGAGATCCTCCCGGATTAAGCCGGTCGCCCTCACGGCGGGTGTCTACATCACGTTGTTCCGTGGAACGCCGGTCCTGGTGCAGCTGATCTTCTGGTTCAACATCGCGGCGCTCTACCCGAACCTGACAATCGGCATCCCGTTCACCAACATCAGCACGGCTGTGGACGTGAACGCGGTCATGGGGCCGATCACAGCGGCTCTGATCGGGCTTAGCCTCAACCAGGCCGCGTACATGGCGGAGATCATTCGCGGCGGTTTCTCGGCCGTCGGCAAAGGCCAGATCGAGGCCGCCGACTCGCTCGGCATGAGCGGCGCAACGAAGATGCGCAAGGTCATCATCCCCCAGGCCATGCCCTCGATCATTCCCGCCACCGGCAACCAATTCATCGGCATGTTCAAGGAAACATCCCTCGTCAGCGTGCTGGGCGTCGCAGAGCTCCTCCAGAGCGCACAACTGATCTACGCCCGCACCTACGAGACCATCCCGCTGCTGATCGTCGCCAGCCTGTGGTACCTCGTGATGACGCTGCTGCTGAGCTATCCGCAATCCCTGCTCGAGAAGAGATACTCCCGCGCAACCTCCAGCCTTCCCCGGAAGGCCAAGAAGATTGTGCTGACAGAACCGGAAGGTGTTGCCCGATGAGTAACGACGGCACCATTCACGCCCGCGGAATCCGCAAGTCCTTTGGCTACAAGACCGTGCTGCAGAACATTGACCTTGACATCGCCTGCGGCGAAGTCTGCTGCATCATCGGCCCGTCCGGCTCCGGGAAATCCACCCTCCTGCGCTGCATCAACGGTCTCGAGACGGTCGACTCGGGGGTCCTCAAGGTAAATGGTGAAGACTTCGGATACTACGAGACCGACACCGCCTACCACGCCTTGAGCCCGAAGAAAGTCGCCGCGCAGCGCACCAGGGTGGGCATGGTTTTCCAGCAGTTCAACCTCTTTCCCAACATGACGGCCCAGGAAAATGTCATGTCCGGTCCCGTCCTGGTCAAAGGTACCCACAAGAAGCAGGCGGCCGAGCGAGCCCAGGAGTTGCTGGCGAGCGTCGGCCTCGGCGCTTTCGGCGACCGCTATCCGGCCCAGCTCTCCGGTGGACAACAGCAACGCGTAGCCATCGCACGGTCCCTGGCCATGGATCCGGAAATCATGTTGTTCGATGAACCCACCAGCGCTTTGGACCCCGAAAAGGTGGGCGAAGTCCTCGCCGTCATGCAGGACCTGGCCAAGAAGGGCATGACGATGGTGGTCGTGACCCATGAGATGGGCTTCGCCCGGGAGGTATCGGACACCTTGCTCTTCATGGACGAAGGCGTCATCGTCGAACGCGGCGCCCCGAGGGAAGTCCTTGCCAACCCGAAGGAACGCCGAACGCAAGCCTTCCTGAAGCAGGTGCTCTAAGCCATGGACGGAAAACTGGCCGTAATCGGCCTGGGCAGCATCGGCAGCATGGCCCTGTGGCAGGCATCCCGCTTGACCGATTCCGTCGTCGGGTTCGAAGCCCAATCACCCGGCCACGCCCGAAGCGCGGTAGGAGGGGACACCCGACTCTTCCGCATGCTCTATCGCGGAATACCCGACTACTACCCCATCCTGCGGCGATCCCGCACGCTCTGGACCGAACTCGAGGCGGAATCAGGCCAGGACATCCTGATGCGCTGCGGCGGGCTATCTATCGGGACGGTTGATGGCCCCTACATCGCCGCCCTACTCGAAACGACCCGGGTCAACGGGGCCGAGCATGAGATCTTGAGTCGAGACGCCATGGCGGAACGGTATCCGCAGCACAACCTTCGGCCTGATGACTGCGCCGTGTTCGATCCGCATGCCGGCGCCCTGCGCACTGACCGTGCGGTGACGGCGGCAGTTGCCGCTGCACAGGCAAACGGGGCAACAGTGGTCACCGACACATCGATCGACAGCATCCAGGAAACTGACGACGGCGTGGTCGTCACCGCGGGCGACGAATCGTGGACCTTCGAAAACGTGATCGTCGCGTCCGGCGGCTGGTCCCAAAAGCTCATGCCCGAATATCTGAAAGCGGCAACCGAGACACGGCGGATATTCCTGTCCTGGTTCGTGGCTAGAGACGCGGCGGAATTCTCCCCGGAGCGGTTCCCCGTCTTCATCAGGATTTCCGGAGACCGCTCCATGTACGGCGCGCCGAGCGTCGACGGAGTGACGGTAAAAGCCACCTTGGATGGTCGCGGTGCGCCGACACCGGCGGCTGACTCAGTGCCGAGGGACCTCACCGCGGCGGAGATCGCGGAAACAACCGAGACGGTACGTGAGTTCTTCCCTGGCCTTTTTCCTAACATCGTTCGCTCGGACGCGTTCCCGGACCTCTACACCGCGGACTTCCAGCCTTTGCTGGGCTTCCTCGACAATTCCAGCAGGATCTACGCCGCAACTGGATTCTCCGGTGCCGGATTCAAAATGGCGTCCGGATACGGAGAGATCGCAGCCAGCGAAGCCCTTGGCAAGCGCTACTTTGACGGGCTGGACTTCGTTCGGCCCCACAGGTTCGAAAAGATTTAGGCGCTTCTTATGGGTTCCCTGGGTGAACTCCGGATCGCGTATTGTTGACAATCTACAGTTACTAGGAAAGTATGAAGCCATGGCAGCACTTAGCCCTATCCTCAAGCAGGCAACTCCCGTAGTCGTCGACTACGCACTCGGGAGCTGGATCCACGCGACCGACGGCAAGAAGTACCTCGATTTCACCACGGGAATTGGTGTCACCAGCACTGGCCATTGCCACCCTGATGTGGTGGCCGCAGCCCGCGATCAGGTGGGCAAGATTGTCCACGCCCAGTACACGACTGTGATGCACAAGCCCCTTCTGGAATTGACGGAACTCCTTAGCAGCGTCCTGCCCGAAGGATTGGACAGTGTCTTCTACGCGACTTCCGGATCAGAAGCCGTGGAAGCATCCATCCGTTTGGCCCGCATGGCAACCGGCCGCCCCAACATCATCTCCTTCCAGGGAGGCTTTCACGGGCGGACGGTGGCTGCGGCGTCCCTGACCACCGCCGGAACCAAGTTCCGCTCAGGATTCTCCCCCCTGATGGGCGGCGTGCACGTAGCTCCCTTCCCGCATTGGTACCGGTACGGATGGGATGAAGCCACGGCTGTCGAGTTTGCCCTGAAGGAACTGGACCACCTCCTTCTGACTATCAGCACCCCGGCTGACACGGCTGGCTTCATCATCGAACCCGTCCTCGGTGACGGCGGATACATCCCCACGCCTGTTGCCTTCCTCCAAGGACTTCGGGAACGGGCAGACCGGCACGGCATCGTGCTCATCCTCGATGAAGTCCAGGCCGGCGTCGGCCGGACGGGCAAGTTCTGGGGGCACGACTGGGCCGGGATACGGCCCGACGTGGTCATCACCGCAAAGGGCCTCGCAAGCGGCTTCCCGATTTCGGCAATTGCCGCGTCGGCGGATTTGATGGGCAAGGCCTGGCCTGGTTCCCAAGGTGGTACCTACGGTGGAAACGCCGTCGCAGCAGCAGCCAGTGTCGCCACCTTGGGTGTCATTCAGCGGGAAAACTTGGTGGAAAATGCCTTGCTGCGAGGCGACGAACTGAGGGCAGGGCTGGACGCGCTGCAGGCAGAATTCCCGGGAATCGGCAACGTGCGCGGACGCGGCCTCATGCAGGGTGTCGAATTCACCGCCGAAGGCAACACTCCAGACGCGGCAACCG
This sequence comes from Arthrobacter sp. efr-133-TYG-120, assembly GCF_030209785.1. Lineage (NCBI taxonomy): Bacteria > Bacillati > Actinomycetota > Actinomycetes > Micrococcales > Micrococcaceae > Arthrobacter > Arthrobacter sp. efr-133-TYG-120. The sequence goes on along the minus strand of NZ_JARVRI010000014.1, from coordinate 5,775 downwards.
CACTCGCGGTCCAGCAGGCTGCCATCAAGGAAGAGCTCCTGCTGCTCACCTGCGGCCCGCATGGCAACGTCATTCGTCTCATCCCCGCGCTGAACGTCAGCAGCGATGAAATCCAGGCAGGCCTGTCCAAGTTCACGCAGGCGCTCAAGTCGGCCACTTCCTAGTTCCCCTGATCACTGAAAGAGCGAATATGAACCCCTCATTTGATCCCACCACTCTCCAAACGGATTTGTTCATTGACGGAAAATGGCAAAGCGCCACTGACGGCGCCACCTTCCCGGTAGAGAATCCCGCCACGAACGAAGTCATTGCCCACGTCGCCGACGGCGGTCCTGAAGACGCCGCCTTGGCCATCGACGCCGCAGGTCGCGCGCAAGCCGAGTGGAGCAAGTCCACGCCGCGTCAACGGGCCGATATCCTGCGACGCGCCTTCGATCTGGTCGTTGCCAACACCGACCGGCTCGCGGCGATCATGACCGCCGAAATGGGAAAGCCCCTCGCCGAGGCAAAGGGCGAAGTAGCCTATGGCGCCGAGTTCCTTCGCTGGTTCTCGGAAGAGGCCGTAAGGATCGGCGGCGACAGCACCACCTCCGTGGACGGAAATACGCGCATCCTCATCACCAAGGAACCAGTCGGTCCGTCGGTATTGGTCACGCCTTGGAACTTCCCGCTCGCCATGGGAGCGCGCAAGATCGCCCCCGCAGTCGCCGCGGGGTGCACCATGGTGTTCAAGCCGGCCGAGCTGACGCCGTTGACCTCCTTGGCTTTGGTTGCCATCTTCAAGGAAGCCGGACTTCCCGACGGCGTGCTGAACGTCGTGACGACGTCGAGCGCTTCCGGCGTGGTACGGACCTGGACGGACAGCGGCATCGCCCGCAAGATCAGCTTCACCGGTTCCACCGAGGTGGGCAAAATCCTCTTGCGGCAAGCCGCTGACAACGTCATGCGCTCTTCCATGGAACTCGGCGGGAACGCACCGTTCATCGTGCTCGCCGATGCCGACATCGAGAAGGCCGTGGATGGGGCCATGAAGGCAAAGATGCGAAACATGGGCGAAGCCTGCACGGCCGCAAACCGCTTCTTTGTCCATCGCTCCGTCGCGGAGGAGTTTGGCGAGAAGTTCTCCAAAAAGATGTCAGAATTGCAGGTGGGCAACGGCGCTTTGGCAGGCACGGAAGTGGGTCCGCTCATCGAACAAGCGGGGTTGGACAAAGTGGAGTCTCTTGTTGCCGACGCTGTTTCCAAGGGTGCACGGGTGCTGACTGGCGGAAGCCGCCCGGAAGGTCCCGGCTACTTCTACTCCCCCACTGTCCTGACGGATGTGGCGCTGGAATCCGAGCTGATGACCACGGAGATATTCGGACCGGTAGCAGCCATCACTCCCTTCGACAGCGAGGACGAAGTACTGCGCATGGCCAACGACACCGCATGGGGCCTGGTGGGCTACGTGTTCACCGAAAGCATGGACAAGGCCATGCGGTTCTCAGCGGAACTGGAGGTCGGAATGGTCGGCCTCAACACCGGCATAGTGTCAAATCCCGCCGCTCCTTTCGGAGGCGTCAAGCAGTCGGGCCTGGGACGTGAAGGCGGAAAGATCGGTATCGAAGAATTCCTGGAATACAAGTACACCGCGATAGCGGTCTAATAGATTCAATTTGGCGAAGTATGAAATGAGGGGATGTCAATGGCGGCACCGGAGGGAATGTTCGTATTGGAGGGCCGGCCCACGGCGCAGCTGATCGCTGACCAACTCCGAGAGCTCATCGTCCAAGGGGCTTTCAAGCCTGGTCAGCAGGTGAACGAATCTGCCCTGGCTAGCCAGCTCAACACGTCAAGGGGGCCGCTCAGGGAAGCTCTGCAACGCCTGTGCCAGGAAGGCATCCTGGTCAGCAAGCGTAACCGCGGCGTTTTCGTGCTGGAGCTTTCAAACGAAGACATCAAAGAGATCTACGCCGTACGCGAGGCAGTGGAGCTGGCCGCCGCCAACACTCTCCTCGACTCTGGTCCCGACCAGATCATGGATACCTGCCGAGAGCTCAAAGGCATCATCAAGAACATGGCAAAGCAGGTTGCGGCGTCGGACTGGCAGGCGATCGCCAGGCTCGACATGCAATTCCACACCGCTTTCGTTTCAGGCACGGGGAATACTCGGCTGATCCGGATTTACGAGACACTCGCCGCGGAGTCCCGTATGTGTATCCTCAGCCTGGAAGTCGCATATCCCCGCATAGACGTGCTCGTACAGGAACACCAAGACATCCTGGACCTTCTTGAGGCGCGCGACCAGAGCGGACTTCAACAAGCCATCAAGCGACACATGCAGAAAGCAGTCGAGGACCTCACATCGACACGGCAGCCAAGTGGCGCTACAGCCTAAATCTTGCTAATTCCACACGCACTACGGGCCCGGTTCAAAGTCAACCGGGCCCGTATGAGCAGGACGCAGGCTCCGTGGACTGTGCCGGCGCTACTGACTCGCCTGGAGCCAGGTCAGTTCCGAGCCGTCGCCCTCGATGAGGCTCGCGAGTTCTTCGTTGAATTTGCGTCCGTAGGGGGCGCCGATGTGCTCCTCGAAAGCGGCCTGGTCGCAGTAGACCTCGAAGACGAAGTACTCGTTGGGCCGGGATTCCCTGGTGTAGGGCCAGAAGACCACGTTTCCCGGCTCGGCGCGGACGTGTTCGGTGAGCTCGCGCATCATTTCCGCGACCCTGGCTTCACAGCCGGGCTTGACAGTGAATTCTTGCGTACAACGTTTTGGTCATGTCGACTCTCTTCGGTTTGTGGTTGTTGTTTTGTCTGATCCGGCAATCAGTCCGACGGCAGGAGTTCGCCCGAGCCGCGCACGATCAGCTCCGAGGGGACAACCCAGGTGCTGGGCTGGCTTTGGTCGCCGTCGATCCTGGCCAGGAGCCTTTCGGCGGCGAGTTTTCCGATGCGATCGGGGTTCTGCGCGATCACCGTGATGCCCTGATCCATCATGTCCGCGAGGGCGAAGTCGTCGAAACCGACCAAGGCCACTTTGTGGCTCGCGCCCGATTCCTTCAGTGCCCTCATGGCGCCGAACTGGCCGTCATCACCTCGGGTTCTTCCGGCTCCCTGCTCTCCACCGCCGCCACGCAACTGAGCATCCCCGCAGTCGCAACACAAGTGGCCGATACCATCGGCGCCGGCGACTCCTACATGTCCGCACTGATCCACGGGCTCCTGAACCGCACCGGCGAAGGCCTCGCCCCGTCCGTGCTCGAAACGATAGGCCGAAGCGCCTCAATGGCGGCAGCGATTACCTGAGTCGTCCCGGCGCCAACCCGCCCACCTGGGAGGAGCTCGACGTGGAACTCACCCAGCGGCGATCCGGTGATCCCTCCGCGCCCGTAGCCCAAACTGCCTGAGCACCTCTGTACCCGGAGATCCTGGGCAGGCACGGCTGATGCGTCCTTGTGCGACGCCGATGGCGACGGGATCCCGGACGGGTCGAGGTCATGACCTGCAGCACGAGCGCGTGCGGGCACTCGCACCGAAGCTGATCGGAGCCCCCTGTCGGATTCGAACCGACGACCCCCGCTTTAGTCTCAGGCGCCTATGTGCGCTTTGAGACTGGTGGTTTTCTCCCGGATTCTTGGGGTTTTGCAGTCAACGACAGGCGATGATTTGTCATTGGTTGCCGCTCATTAAGGTGAGTTAAAGGTGAGTCGGTTGCAATTGCGGTCGCCCGTAAAGCCCATCAGCCCCCAACTGATCCTTCATGGCCGACGGTCTCCGATGCCGCATGACCTTTGCTGAGCCTGAAGAACTATTCGTCCAGCGAGTTGTTTTCCAGCTCATCCCCCCAAACTGCCAGAGGTGGATTGACAAAAGCACGGTCTTGGCAGTGCGAACGCAGTCTCGGAGAACGTCATCCCTGCCGGGCGGAAAGGACCTCTTTCGCTCGCTTCAGATAGGTGCGTGCGCGGGCCTCCCACCACTGCACGGGGTCTTCGGCAAATTTGAAGCCTGCCGGCAGTTCCATGACGATTCCCATTGTCAGGGTGCATCCTGTTGGCGTCGGTTCAAGCGCGTAGGTGGATCGGCTGTTCGTCTTGTCGGGGGTGACAGACCTTGTTGCAGCCCACCTCGGGGTCTCCTCACCGATGACTTCGATGATGGACACGGTTCCGTCGCGTCCGATGGCGCATTGCTGCTCCCCTATCCCGGTGGGTGTTCCGGGGACGGTGAAGGCACGTTGTGCGTCTGAGAGGAGGACTGCGCTCTCGGCGTCGAACCGGGAGATCCGAGTCGGGGCGATACATCATTGAGGACACTAAGCAGCGCGTAAGGTTAAGCACGCACGAAAGCCGTTGTTTGGGGGGCTCAAGGGATAGGCGGGAGAACGGTTGTGGTAGGACCAACGAGAAGCCGTGAGGTGGGGACAGCGTCCAGTGGACCGTCCATACGCCGAAAACCCAATATCAATGACGTAGCACAGGTCGCCGGCGTCTCCTATGGGACCGTTTCGCGGGTCCTCAACAACGCTCCGGACGTTAACGCCGCAACACGCGAACGAGTGCTGCAAATCATCAAAGACATCGGCTACCGTCGCAATCGAACGGCCAGGGCGCTTGTTACGAGCCGCTCGACGGCTATCGGTATCCTCACTGACGGCTCGCCGCGGTTCGGTCCGGTCGGCACGCTCATGGCCCTGGAAAACGTTGCACGGCAGAAGGGCTACTCCACAACTGTCGTAACGGTCGAGGGCCCCTACGAGGACTCCATGCAAAAGGCTCTCGACACACTGGATGACATCGGGGTGGACGGAATCATCGTCATCGCACCGCTCGTGTCAATGGCCGCAGCCGTCTGGAATGCATCGGTCCGAGTCCCGGTTGAGATGATTGCGGCGGGAGCGTCATCGACCCCCAATGTCTTCACCTATTCGGAGAACCAAGAGCTGGGTGCGCGTATGGCCACCCAGCACCTGATAGACCTTGGCCACACCGATATAGCCCACTTAGCGGGCTCGATGGAGTGGTTCGACGGACGAGTGCGCAAGCGCGGCTGGGAAGCGGCGTTGCGCGACTCCGGGCTCCCCCCGGGGCTGTGCCTCGAGGGAGACTGGAGCCCGAGATGGGCGTACGAAACGGCGATGCGGCTCGTCGATGAAGGGCGGGTTCCCCAAGCGATCTTCGCCGCCAGCGACCACACTGCCCTGGGCGTCATCCGGGCCTTCGCCGAGCGCGGCGTCCACGTGCCGGATGACGTCAGCATCGTCGGCTTCGACGACATCGAAGGATCGGACTACTTCCTGCCACCTCTTACGACCGTGCGGCAGGACTTCAACGCACTCGCACTCGCCAGCACCGAGGTGCTCCTGGGCGCCATAGAAGGCCGCGAGGTGGACCGCGCGCCTGGCCAGCCCAAGCTCATAGTCCGCCAGAGTTCCGCGCCCGCAGTTTCCCCTGTCGCTTAGACGATATGAAGTGGAACGGGTTACCTGCCCGTCCGGGGCGGTCCATTATCGGCCGGGATGTCCTGCAGCGCCGGCTTGAGGTGATTCGGGTGCCCTGATGCGGGGACGGGCGCTGCAGGACCTGGTCCCGGCGGTGATGGCCCTTATCCCGGACGGTCAGGTTCAGCCGGGAGGATGAGGGGCCGGGGCCTTCTGTTTCACAAGTCCGTGGGTTGCCATTGGCGGCTCCTGTGGCCTGCGAGGGTCCTTGGGGGTGCAATGGTAGTGCCACATGTGAGGTTTGGGAGGTCCCGGCTATGTTTGAGCTTACTTTCATTGGTCTGGATGTTCAC